>JANOXF010000070.1:0-13461 GCA_031418275.1 Candidatus Kaiserbacteria bacterium | reverse complement strand
CGTGCGCTCAAGATATACATTCCGTACTATAACGAGAAGCGACTCCATCTCGGTATCGGACTCAAAACACCACATCAATTATTCACTAACTGCGTCCAAGCTATTGATTAGATTACGGATACTCTTTCGAGTGGTAGAATTGAAGCATGGTAGGGTTAAATTTTCCTATTACTTCTATACAACCTGAAAATTTCCCGCTGAGACTTCGAGAGATTCCGCAGACTCCCCTCTCTTTGTATGTCCGCGGTATTCTTCCCAATCCAAACATTCCCTCTCTTACCGTTGTCGGCTCGCGCAATTATTCAAATTATGGGAAACAAGTTGTCGAGTACCTCATTTCTGGACTGAAGGGGTACAACATAGCAATTATCTCAGGGCTCGCGCTCGGCATTGACGGACTTGCTCATAAAGCAGCTCTCGACGCTGGACTGTATACCCTCGCAGTCCCTGGTTCAGGAATTGACGATAGTGTCATTGGGCCACGGACAAACTTCAGTCTTGCAATGCAAATACTTGAGTCCGGTGGAGGACTTCTCAGCGAATTTGAACCAACCTTCAGTGCGACGCCATGGTCATTTCCTCAACGCAATCGGATTATGGTTGGACTCTCGCACGCCGTGCTTGTTATTGAAGCAAGTGAGAAATCAGGGACACTCATCACCGCACGACTCACTGTTGATTACAACCGCGACCTCCTCGTCGTACCAGGAAACATTTTTTCAGAAAACAGTAATGGCCCACACCAATTTCTGAAACTTGGTGCAACGCCAGTTACATCACCTGACGACATCCTTGAAGCACTGCATATTGAAGTTGGGACCAAAGCTGTCAAAGTCGCAAGCACCTTCTCTTCGGCGGAAGAGAAGGTGCTTGCAGCACTCTCCGAACCCCGCGATCGCGACACCCTTATCCGCATGCTCGCCATCGGCACCCAAGAAGCCAACATACTTTTTATGAGCATGGAACTCAATGGACATATATATGAATCGAGTGGAATTTTCCATAGAAACTAGAGGGTACAAATAACCTATCATTTGACACATTCTCACTTCCCTAGTATTTATGGGAGCTATGGCTACCCACACACTCGTTATCGTTGAGTCCCCTGCGAAAGCTAAAACTATCGAAAAATACCTCGGAAAAGGTTACACCGTTCGTGCGTCCGTAGGCCATGTTCGTGACCTCCCTAAAAGCAACAAAGATGCCGTCGATATCGAGGGAGGGTTTATTCCCCACTACATTATCTCAGCGGGAAAAGACCGTGTCATAAACGAACTCAAAGCAGAAGCAAAAAAGGCCAACATTGTCCTCCTCGCAACTGACCCCGACCGCGAGGGCGAGGCGATTGCGTGGCACGTCGCCGAACTCCTCAAAAAGGAAACAAAAAATCCAAAGCGGATTGTCTTTCATGAAATTACTGAGCCTGCGGTGAACGAGGCTCTCAAACACCCACGAGAGATTGATTGCAATCTCAAAGAGGCGCAGGAAGCGCGACGTGTACTCGACAGACTCGTTGGATACGACCTCTCAGGACTCATTTGGAAGAAAGTACGGTATGGACTCTCTGCGGGTCGGGTGCAGTCCCCTGCGCTCCGCATCATTATGGAACGCGAACGTGAAATTCGCGCATTCATTCCTGAAACATTCTTTGTCATTACTGCAAACACAAAGACGGAAAACCTGCCTGCCGGTCAGGCAGGGAAAACTGCGCTTCCCCTTATCTGTGTCGAAGAGCCAAAAACTGAAAAAGAAGCGAATCGCATTGTCACGATAGGAAAGAAACATCCTTGGCACATAGTCGACATTAAGGAAACAGAACAAAAGCGCAGCCCCCACCCACCATTTACTACGTCGACACTTCAGCAAGCTGCTTCCACACGTCTCGGCTTTGCCCCCTCCCGTACCATGGGGGCTGCTCAGAAACTCTACGAAGCCGGTTTCATTACCTACATGCGTACGGACTCTACCAATATGAGTGACATTGCACAGAAACAAATCATTGCGCTCATTCATGCAGACTATGGAAAAGAGTATGTGCAACCCCGGACCTATAAGACAAAGAGTAAGTCTGCTCAGGAAGCCCATGAGGCAATTCGTCCGAGTAATTTCGGAAAACGAAGTGCTGGACTTACTGACGATCAAAAGAAGCTTTATGAGCTTATCTGGGCACGTGCAGTAGCATCTCAGATGAGTGATGCAATCGTGAAGCGTACAAAGGTGCTCGCAAATGTAACGGGGAGCACTGAAACCATTCCTGATTTTGCAACAAACGGTTCCCGCGTCTTGTTCCCCGGATGGCTTAGCGTTGATACCCGTGCACGTGGAGAGGATATTGAAGTACCTATGCTTAAAGCTCATGACCCGCTTTCACTCGTCGATATAGCACACGAATCAAAACAAACACAACCACCTAATCGCTACACGGAAGCGGGACTCATTAAGGAACTCGAGAAGCGCGGTATTGGTCGTCCTTCGACATACGCATCGACAATGAAGACGATCATTGACCGTGAGTACGTAGTAAAGGAAGGGCGCACCCTCATGCCGACCGACACCGGGGACCTTGTCTCATCATTCCTCGAAGAGCACTTCATGGAATACATTGGAGACGACTTTACAAGTGAAATGGAGGACAAACTCGATGATATCGCAAACGGTGATCGTGAGTATGCGAAAACACTTTCTGAATTCTACAAGCCTTTCAAGAAAGCTGTCGACGCGAAAGAAAATATTGCAAAGATTACGAATCTTGGCGTAGGACCAAAGGAATTCCCCTGCCCTCTCTGTGGAAGCGATATGGTGATCAAACTCGGCAAGAGTGGAAAGTTTCTATCATGTAACACGTACCCCACATGCCTTGGTGCGCGTCTTATTGATGGCTCAGAGGTAAAGGAAGACGAACCACTTGGTGTGCACCCCGACACGGGAGAAGAAATCTATCTTCTCAATGGACGATTTGGCCCGTATGTACAGATCGGTAAGACTCCCGAAAAGATTAAGGGGAAGAAGCAACCGAACCCAAAGCGCGCAAGTATTCCAAAAGAAAAGAAACTGAGTGAAGTGACGCTTGAAGACGCCGTCCACTATCTCATACTCCCGCGCGAGCTTGGCATGCATCCCGAGAGTGGCGAACCCGTCATTGCAAATACCGGACGCTTCGGCCCCTACATTGGTCACGCGGGTGATTTCCGTTCACTGAAGGGCGCTGATACCCCATACGAAATTACCTTTGAACGTGCACTTACCATTCTCAAAGAACCAAAGAAAATGCGCTCAGGAGAAAAACTTCTCAAAGAGGTTGGTGTCAATCCAAAAACAAAAAAGATGATCAAGGTCTTTGAGTCAAAGTCGGGACGGTACCTCAAGCGTGGTTTTGCCCGGGTATGGCTTCCTGATGCTGCAAACATTGATACTTTCACCGTTGAAGATGCGGTCATGCTTCTCAGTGCAAAATAAATTTTCCGTACAGACAATTTGTTGTCTATTCTACCGAAGCAGGTAGAATCTATACATGGCAAGTGAAAAACCTGTAAGTATCATTATCCATGCACTCAAGTCACCGACAAAAGGTGACGTGGAGCTCATTGAACGTGCGTACGCGTTTGCAAAGAAAGCACACGAGGGGCACACGCGATACTCAGGAGAGCCGTATCTCAACCATCTCGTTGCAGTCTCAGAAATGCTCGCGGAAATCGGCATGGGGGCGCGTACGGTAGTTGCTGGCCTTCTCCATGACACCGTCGAAGACACAAAGGTCACTCCCGAAGAACTCCGAGCAGAATTTGGAGATGAAATTACCTATCTTGTTGAAGGAGTTACGAAGCTCGGTTCGGTACGCTATTACGGAAGTGACCGCCACAATGAAAGTCTCCGAAAACTCTTTGTAGCGACGAGTCAGGATATTCGCGTCCTCATTATTAAGCTCGTTGATCGTCTTCATAACATGAAGACCTTTGAGCACGTACCGAAAGAAAAACAGGAACGTATCGCGCGCGAGACCCTCGAAATCTACGTCCCCGTCGCACACCGCCTCGGTATGGGTCGTCTCCGCAAAGAACTCGAAGACCTCGCCTTTCCCTATGTGTACCCAGAAGAGTTTAAAAAGACTACTGAGGTCTCGCGGCAAATGGCAAGAGATGCACGTGATGAACTTGAGAAAACGCGCAAAACTCTCCAAAAACGACTTGCTGAATCCGGCATGCGCACCTTCCACACCTCATACCGGGTGAAGGGAATGTACAGTCTCTTTCAGAAACTGAAGCGGAGAGAGTGGGACATGGGACAGATTCACGACTACCTTGCTATTCGCGTAGTCGTAGAGTCTCTTGAGCAGTGTTACCAGGTACTCGGCATTGTGCATGATCTTTGGCGCCCAATGCCGAAGCGCATGAAAGACTACATTGCGTTCCCAAAACCAAACGGGTACCAATCACTCCATACGACGGTCATTACTCCAAACCGGATTATTCTTGAAGTACAAATTCGTACTGAAGCCATGAATCGAGAGGCAGAATACGGTATTGCCTCTCACTTTATATATAAAAACGAACAGCTTGGACAGAAAGAAACACCCGACAGTAGCCGCTCATGGTTTTCGTCCCTCATTCCTTCACTCTTTCGTCCATTCAGTTGGCGTTCAAAGCCTGCAGTCCCGCAGAATGAAACGGGCAAACTTCTCCTCCAGCAAAAAAACCATAAAAATAAAATTCCTCACTGGATTCAGGAAATTGCAGATGCACACAAGACGAACGACGGGTCGCGTGAGTTCTTTGACCGGCTTAAGGATGATTTCTTTTCATACCGCATCTTTGTCTTTACTCCCGAGGGTGACGTGGTCGACCTCCCTGTTGGTGCTACCCCTATCGATTTTGGGTACGCGATTCACTCTGACATTGGCGACCACACTGCGGGCGCAAAAGTAAACAACAAACTTGTTGGGCTTGATACGGAATTGAAAAATGGTGACATCGTTGAAATTATTACGGGGAAAAACAATAAACCGACGTCGAAATGGCTCGACTTCACGAAGACCTCACTCGCACGACGTCGTATTCGTGCTGCGCTCGCAGAACGCGGGTCTTAGAGCATGTCTTCAAAAATTCCAATTTCAAAGCGTCAAATCGAGGGGATGTGAGCCGTATTCAAGATACGATGAACATCACCGAGATGAAGACAACGTAGAAATTGGGTGTTTTGAGACATGCTCTAGAGACTAAATTTATGTATTGAGTAGAGGTCTGAATCGTCAGTCTCCTTTTCGGGTTCTTCTACAATTGGTGATGGCACGAGGGTAGGAGCAGGTGGTATAACCGCGTCTGTAAGTGGCTCGGTGACTGTCGGAGTCGAATACTCAAGCTCAGCGGGCAACTCGATGGTATCTCCAAGATCAGGTTCAATGACTCCCGCTGAGTCTGTATTGAGAAGTGAATCGTAGCGCGTATAGACATTTTCTTCAGGTATTGCAAGTGCCGCAGGTGCCGCCACTTCAGGAGCAGGAACCAAGGATTCAGCAGTTATACCAGCTGCGACGAGTGGTGTTGCTTCAGTAATTTTTCCAAGCATAGAACGCTCGGCGTTTTCAGGTGAGACACCCCCGACGTCAGCGTCAGCGCGGTGGAGCACATCGAGAATTTTCCGGAGCTCTTCAGGGGCAAAGTAATCAATCGTAAGCTTACCGCCAAAGTCAGTCTTCATGATTTGGACACGCGTACCCAACGTCTCAGTAAACGCACGTTCCATCTCAATGAGCTCAGGGTCTGAATCACTCCATTTTTTCTTCCGTACCTTTTCTGTTGCAATTTTACGTGCAATGCGCTCAACTTCTCGCACTGAAAGTTTCTTCATGAGGATTTCACGAAATACGATGTCCTGCTCTTCAGGTCGGTCGTTCAGCATGAGGAGCGTTCGCGCATGTCCGTCAGAAATGTCACCCACACGGAGTCCATTGAGGATAGTCTCGGGGAGTGCGAGGAGACGAATTGAGTTTGAAACATACTCACGACTCCGTCCCACCTTCTGCGCCACTTGTACGTGTGAGAGTCCAAACTGCTCTGCAAGCTGCTTGAAGGCAAGGGAACGATCAACTGCGTTGAGGTCTTCTCGCTGTAAGTTTTCAATAATGGCGAGCTCGAGCTTCATAAGCTGTGACTCCTCACCGGAACGTATGATGACGGGGACCTGCGCGAGCCCGGCAAGCTTTGAGGCCCGAAGGCGCCGCTCTCCGGCAATAAGTTCATACTCTGTCGAGAATGAGCCATTGTCACGAATAATTTCTCGGCGTGTCACAACGAGTGGCTGCAGGACGCCGTACATGCGAATAGAATCTGCAAGCTCCTGCAGCTTACGCGGATCAAATTCTCGTCGTGGTTGATAGGGGTTTGGTACAACCTTTTCTACCTCAATCCAAAAAATCGCATTACTTTCGTAGGCCATATTGTCGCCATTTTAGCATAAGACTTTCAAAAATAGCGCATTTCATCGTTGCACATCAGAAAATCGCACTCATCATATGCATGATATGCCTCGTGCTATTTTGTTTGTGCGCCTCGAACTGCATCTATTTTTCAAAAGTCTTAGAAAAGTCACGATTTCACTCCTCAGCATTATTTTGCTAGACTCAAGTCTGTCGGAAGACATACACGATGGCGGGGTTGGTATACCGTGAATCAGTGCCCCGCACTGATTCACCAACTCAAAACGTGTAATCGAAAGGTTTACGAAAGGAACGGTATGAGATACTAATTGAAGAAATCAGAAACAGTGTGCCGGAGTGGCGGAATTGGTATACGCGCACGACTCAAAATCGTGTGTCGCAAGACTTATGGGTTCAAGTCCCATCTCCGGCACACTGTTTCGGAAAGATGTATGTTCAAGTCCCATCTCCGGCACTTTGTGAAGGAAATCAAGACATGAGAAAACCCGCCTGTGCAAGCGCGAGTTTCCTCGTCTTGCCTAGCGGGTGTTTCGGATTCGTCCTTCTGCATCGACGACAATCACAACGAATAGCGGCGGTGCAGCGTGCCTTGCAAGGCTTTCGCGCGCGTACTGCTGAAGCAGGTTTTGTTCATGCCGATATCGTCGCCCAGTATCTTCCATGGTGCTGATGAGCAGCACTGTGAATGAAAATCCTAGGACGCAAAGGATCAACACATGAGTTCCACCAGCGAGTCCGCCAAGGAACAGCGCCGCTAGGACAACAAGCACGATCTTCTTGAACGACAACATATGGCCTCCGGCCTGAGTTTATCCAACTTATATTATACTACACATATCTGTAATGTGTCAATAGCAATAGGTTGTGATACTCTCAATAGTATGAATAAACCCAAGGTTTTAGTCATTGTTGGGCCTACCGCTTCGGGGAAGACTTCCCTCTCTATAGAACTTGCCAAAAAATTCGATGGCGAGGTCATTTCAGCTGATTCACGGCAAGTATATCGTGGACTCGATATCGGGACCGGGAAAGTGACCACTGAAGAAATGCAGGGCATCCCCCATCACCTTCTTGATGTTGCTGAACCGATAGATACGTACACCGTCGCGGACTTTGTCCGCGACGGACGAAATGCTACTGACGGTATTCTTTCTCGAGGAAAACTTCCCGTTGTTGTTGGTGGCACTTTTTTATACGTTGACGCGCTCCTCGGAAAAATCTCAACACCAGAAGTACCTCCGAACGAAATGTTGCGCGCAAAGCTTGAACTCCTTACCAAAGAGACGCTTTTTAAAATGCTTGAGGACAGAGACCCTGAACGAGCGCTCAGAATCGATAAGAGCAATAAGCGCAGACTCATTCGAGCACTCGAAATTATTGATGCAATTGGTGTTGTGCCCAAAGCACAAAGTGAAGAACTATACAACACACTCACTATTGGAATTGATATCGAGAAGGAAACTCTGCAAAAGAATATCCATGATCGACTTATTTCACGGATTCAGAAAGGAATGATCGAAGAGGTACAAAGTCTTCATACAAAAGGACTGTCATATGAGAGATTAAAGGAACTTGGTATTGAGTATAAATACATCGCTGAGTATCTAGAAGCGAAAATCTCAAAAGAAGAAATGCTTTCTCAGATTGAAATTAAGAGCCGACAGTACGCAAAGCGACAAATGACGTGGCTAAAACGGGACAAGACGATAGAATGGATATCATCGGATGACACCAGAGGCTTTGGGACCGTGGTCTCAGAATTCTTGAAGAATTAGATTGACTCCAACACCACAATCACTTACCATGTTCCAGCACTAAGGGACGTAGAGGGCCTATAGTTCAGTGGTAGAATTCTGGTCTCCAAAACCAGCGACCGAGGTTCGAGCCCTCGTGGGCCCGCAGTAGCACAGAAAACAGCAGTTGCCTGACGCAGCTGCTGTTTTCTGTAGCTGGCAACCTTCGTTGCCAGCGGCTACTGCGGGAGGCGGAGTGTTGTGAGCCGCTTTCACTATGTGGCGAACCGCAACAACTCGTGACCGCAAAATGAAGACACGAATGAGAAATATAAGCATTCGTGTCTTCTAATTATGGGAGGTTCAGGAGGACTCGAAGCTGTTGTGAGTTATTTTGTGAGACTAAGTCGAATTCAAAAATCTCTAGTTGCAGGTACATCCTGATCTAAGCGTGTAGTGATATGGATCCCCTGAGAAATTATTCCATACGAGACAAGAAGCATTCGCTGCTGTTATTACCGCACCGCTCGAGTAATCAAGGCCGGAAATATCAACGCCCATACCCGTGCCATGAGTGGAGTTACTTTGAGCAACTGCTCCGCAATTCCACGACGATCCAAAATGCTTACCTACTTCTGCTGCAACAGAACTTCTAAGTTGTGAACATGCTGAATCTGTATTTGACTTTAGATTTAGTGAACACCACCGGTCACGTATCTCGAAAAGATGTGTCTGGTAGGATTGCGGACGATATGCAGAGGTAACAGTACCCCCGACGGCAGTTTGGAACTTCTTCACACACGCTTTCAATTGGGTATTTGTGGGCCAGATTACTGTTGCACCTCCTTCCATCTGAAGAGCTTCGGGATCAGTGATAGGTGAGAGTGCCGGTACACTGCACATGCCCGGTGTTGGTGTCACTGTTCCTCCTGTCCCGGTTCCACCCGTAGTTCCCACCGGCGTTGTGGCAACAATACACTCTATCCGGTTCCATGGACCAACAACCGATGAGTTCACAAACATCTTCATTATCGTATCGACAATGAGCCATGCAGCAAGGAGAATAATGAAGCCAATAAGTGTGTTCGCTATCATTCCCTTAGCTTCTGTAATCTTTCCACTATTCCCGGCAGACGTCACCATCTTGAAGCCAGCAAAGACAATGACGAGTGCACAGATGATCGCCATGACACTAACAAGCCATGTGACTATGTTATTGCCCAGTTTTACAAGCTCACAGGTTCCGCAGTCAGGACCATTGCACGGGACGAGCGGTGCAGCAAATGAGGTCTCAGGGATAAAAAAGAACGGAAGGATGAGGAGTGTAAGAATAAGGATTCGCATACGAATATGATAGCATGACCAAATCCCCTACTTTCGCTCTACTGTGAGTTATGGTACTTTAATAGCCGAACAGTTACGTCTGTTCGTGATAGACAAATGCGTCGGTGGAGTAAAAGCAAACTGCTTTGCTTTTACTCCGGTTACAAGCCACAGCTTGTGAGGCGACGTTATGAGCGAATGCGTCGGTGGCGGAGCGGTCAATCGCAACAGACTGTAAATCTGTCGTCCTATGGGCTACGTTGGTTCAAATCCAACCCGACGCACAAACGCGCAAAAACGACCTGATTAATTTCAGGTCGTTTAGCGTTTGTGAAGCGGAGCGATGTTTTGCCTATACTTAATGGCAAAACCGCGAGCTCGGGTAGGAGGTTCTTAGCGAATGCAATGAGCTTAGAAACCTGACACCAACCGAGCGCCTTAGTAAATTGTGAGTGAAACGAAACAATTTACTTAGCGACTCGTAAGAAAAATTAAAAAATCTTTGCAATGCAAGGGTTTTTCGTAGGGGCCGGAATGGAGTTCGACACTATTTATTGAGCGTACCACTCTTTATACCAACCTTGCATATTCTCTATTTCTTTTGACTGTGAGACGGTAATGTTTTTTGCAAGTTGTATCATTTCAGGGCGATTAGTTCCTGCTTCGAGCATTTGCACCATCATAAGGGCAAGCTGATGATGAGGAATCATGGACTCAAGAAAAGCTTTGTCGAAATCTATAGCAGTTTCAAGAGCTTTCATATCTTCTTGTCCTCCCATATGCATTCCACTCCCTGACATCATTCCTCCCCCCATCATTCCCGTGCTTCCTTTCGGAACATCTTTGCCATACCAGTTCTTGTACCAACCCGTCATGTCTTCTATCTCTTTGGTCTGACTTTCTATGATTGCAGTAGCGAGAGTTTTGATTTCGGGACGCTTGGATTTTTCGAGTGCGAGTTTTGCCATCGCTACTGCCCCTTCATGATGCGGAATCATCTGTTCAATGAAATGCTTGTCAATATTTCCCATCATCTGGTTATTGCTATTAATTTGAGTATTTTGCTTATTACCCATCATCCCGTTATTTCCGTTGTCAGATCTAGAAAATACTGAGGAACCAGATACACTTGCCAAAACTAAACCAATAACAATCCCACCAATCCCAAATATAATTTTATCGCTCATTTTTTATGATTTATTTTAATATTCATGGAGCAAACCCCAATCAACATATTGAGACATACACCTTAATGCCGTCCTTTACTTTAGTAGTTTACTTACCTTACTGCCGATAGTAGCGCCTATTTATTACATCCTTCCACAAGAAAGACTTGATAGTGCTAATCACGCCATTATCAGAGATGTGTTTCGAACCGCCTCCAGTTCGGCGCACAAAGATACAAAGAAAAAGACCCATTCGTGGGAGCTACTCTATTACTTAATATACTTATTCCGTTGGAATAGATTTTTTTGCCAAATAGTCTTTATTCTCTTCCGCTGCTTCCATATGTTCTTCGGCTGCTTCCAGGTGAACTGCGGCTGCTTCCTTATGCACTTCGGCGGCCTCCACATGCACGTTCACCACAGTTGCACGTGCTGCCACCACTTCCTCCTCAACTTTTTCGGCTTTTACTTCCGTGGCTTCAACTTCTTCGTTTACAATGGGATCTTTTTTATCAATATCTGTCATATTATTTTAAATTTGCCCATTCCATTAATGGATACCTCTTCATTGGTGAAACAGTATATCACCTTTCTATAAGGGGAGTACGTTTGAAGGGCTCTGTGGAATAGGTATGTACAGATTCGAGATTGCATTCAATTAATTATTGTTACGTTTGCCAATGATCTTCGTTGTAATATGCATACAGGTAGTTAATTAGATACATCAATTATGAATAAAATTGTCGTCGTTGCAATAATAGTTCTGACCATAGGAGGCCTTGTTTGGTATTTTCAGACTGAAACAGTACCAGAGAGCACAAAAGACAATGACCAGTCCGTTACATCGAATGACGAACAGAAACCTGAAAGCATAATTCATACCTTGCCTCCCACCGGCACAAACGATGCTCCTCGAACAGGATTTGCAAAACTCGGAGAAAATGCGATCTACGTTGCTGAGCAGCAGCCTGGGAACAAGATCGTGGTGAACAATATAAACATCGTTCCAAAGGGGTATGTGGTGATTCATGAGTCAAAAGAGAGTGTCCCAGGAAAAGTTATTGGATACGCAGCCTTAGAGAAAGGTGCGCAGGTCACCAATGTCACCGTCACGCTTGATCGTTCCGTCACCGACGGTGAGGAACTTATCGCAATGCTCCACGCTGATAATGACGATAACAACTTCGATGCAAGCACTGATACACCTGTACTCGACACATTGGGTAATCCACTCTACATGATTTTCTACGTTTCAGCAGAGGCATCAGACCCCTCTGGAGTAGAAGTACTATTCTAGCGGACGCCATGTCCAACCCGTCGCGCGTATTTTCAAAGAAACCCCCAATCCCCATTCTATTCGCTAAGGCTTCGAAACAGGAGTAGTATAGAAAGTGGCAATAGTGCCACATCAACCGGAGATTATCGTGATCAAAAGATTCCTGTTGGCGCTCATTGGCCTGTTCTTTCTTTCCTCCTTTGCTCATGCAGAGAGCGAGAGGAAATTGGTTTTCAACCTCAACTACAGCGACCCGTGCAGAAGCGTGTCAGCGACGTGGTTCACGCATGCACGACATGCGAAAGGTAACCGCAACGGTCTCTTGAATGAGAACAACGGCGGATACGCAGGATATTGCTTTTACGACCAGAAACCCGGTACCTACTGGGACAACTACTGGTTGGTTGGCGCACTCGAAAACAGTGTGCGCGGCGGCACGTTTCTTGCCGGACCTGGTGTGCGCTTTCGGACACAGCAGTTCATGCGATTCTCGATCGAGGCCGGCTTTGAACTGCCATTCGTGTATTACGAGATTCCAAAGTACCAAGCGTACGTGTACGGTTTTCTTCCGGTACGGTACAGGGGCATTAGCTTTGAGCCCCCAAGGTTCTTGGGAGTGAAGCTCGGCACTTTCGAGTTCGGAGAACGAAAGTTCGGTCCAAGCAAGGAGAAGATCAAGCTGTACTCGATTGGTTGGAGAAAGGAGTTCTGACAATGATGATTGCGAAAGGCCCGGGACGCAAAGCGTCCGGGCCTTTTCTATTTCATTTTTTACGCAGAGACGCGTGTTCTTACCTCAGTTTTTACTTTCTTTGCATTCTTCAATGGTTTCTTTTTCACATCGAAAACGAGTTCACCTTTCTTCATTGAGACGGCGACATCCCCACCGCGGAGCATGCCTTCATTAATCATCATTGACGCTACTGGTGTAAGAATCTTCGATTGAATGACACGCTTCAGTGGTCGTGCACCAAATTTAGGGTCATACCCTTCTTTCGCAATGTAATCGAGTACGTCTTCAGTGACCGTAAGCTTAATCTCTTTGTTGAAGAGACGTTTCTGTACCATCGCAACTTGCATGCCCACAATACTTCGAATTGTCTCCTGAGAAAGTATATCGAAGATAATAATCTCATCGAGACGATTTAAGAATTCAGGACGGAAGAAGTTTTTGAGACTCTCAAGCACTTTATCTTTTGCTTGATTGTACTGTGTCGCAACAGTATTCTCTGCGGCAAATCCGAACTTTGACATACGGTCGATGTATTCAGCACCGATGTTCGAAGTCATAATGATGACTGTATTTTTGAAGTTGACCTTACGACCCTTTGCATCAGTAAGATGTCCTGAATCGAGTACCTGGAGCAATATGTTAAATACTTCAGGATGTGCTTTCTCAATCTCGTCAAAGAGAATGACGGAGTATGGGCGATGACGTACCATTTCAGTAATAGCACCACCTTCTTCATGACCCACATACCCTGGTGGCGAACCAATAATCTTTGAGACTGAGTGCTTCTCCATGTACTC
>JANOXF010000069.1:0-11327 GCA_031418275.1 Candidatus Kaiserbacteria bacterium | reverse complement strand
CGAGACCATGTTCTACGGTAATTTCCATATTGAGCTTGGTGCTCTTGTCTGTGACTTCACAAATTTTCTGTTCAGGATTGAGTACAGTAATTTGTGAAGGCACAATAAGGTCTCCTGCAGTAATTACCTTTGCTCCGGATGACTTAAGTGTGACCGTGAGTGGTCCTTCTCCGTGCATACCAAGTCGCACACGCTTGAGATTTAGAAGAATGGTGACAACATCTTCCTTTATTCCAGCGATAGTTGAAAACTCATGTTCTACACCCTCAATCTTTACCTGGGTAACCGCTGCTCCAGGAAGTGATGAAAGAATAATACGTCGAAGAGAATTGCCGAGTGTGTGACCATACCCAGGAAAAAGACCGTCAATCTCAAAGATTCCTGAAAATTCTTCTTCTTTTACGACTCGTGGCTTTGATGGAAGCGCTACGTTAGTTTCAAGCATAGGATTCTAATTATGAACAATAATTACTATCGACTATAAAATTCTAGGACTTGTTGTGGATCAAACAGTACTTCTGCCGGCTCAAAGGTAGGTGTTGCTTTCACGGTACCCTCAAGTTTCTTAGCGTCGAGTGAAAGCCAGCTCTTCGGTATATGTGTCCCAAGGGTCTCAGTTATATCGGTAAAGAGTGGTGATTGTTTACTTCCTTCTCGAACTGACACTATGTCTCCAATTCGTGCCTTGTATGATGGAATATTGATTCGTCTTCCGTTTACGAGTATGTGACCGTGAGCTACTATCTGGCGAGCAAGACGACGTGTCTTTGCAAAACCAAGACGATGGACCACATTATCAAGACGTGACTCAAGGCGTCCGACAAGGTCTAGGATAGGTTGTGTGTTTCTTTCGAGTGCTTCGTCAATGTACCGGCGGAGTTGTTTTTCGGTGACTCCATACACGAAGCGCATTTTTTGCTTCTCGGTGTGCTGTCTCTTATAGTCACTCGCTCCACCCGGACGACCCGTCTTTTTTCGTGCAGTTCTCGCTTCTGACACAGCAAACTTCTGTGTTTGAGTCTTTTCAAACACAGGTGCCCCAAGGCGTTTTGCTATTTTATATCGTGGTCCAATTATCATATTCTAAAATGTGGCTATACTCTTCGCTCTTTTGGAGGGCGAGGTCCATTATGCGGTACCGGTGTTTGGTCAGAAATTCTCGTAACATTGATTCCTTTTCCTGAAAACGCACGAAGTGAAGACTCTCGACCAGCGCCTATTCCGCGAATAACTACGTTTGCGTCCTTCATACCCATCTGAATTGCCTTATCGCCGATTATTTCGCCAACTTTAGCAGCCGCAAAGGGTGTACTTTTGCGAGACCCTTTGAATCCGAGTGTCCCACTCGATGCAGAAATGAGCGTATTACCTTTACTATCGCAGAGCGTTAAGATTGTGTTGTTAAATGTAGCGAGTACATTGAGTGTCCCGAGTGCAACTTTCTTTTTTGGAATGCGCTGTAAAGCACGTGAGGTGCCTCCCGCATCTCCTCCACCCCCCTTTTTAATGATTCGTTTCTTACCCATAGGAAATAGAAAATACTAACAGCTCGTGATTATGTCTTCTCAAGCTTACGACGACCTGAACCCATAGTCTTCTTGGCGCCTTTGAGCGTACGAGAATTTGTCTTTGTACGCTGCCCTCGAGCTGGAAGTCTTTTTTGATGACGTGAACCTCGGTATGACTGGATGTCTTTGAGACGCTTAATGTTGCTCGTTACTTGACGGCGGAGTTCTCCCTCAATGGTAAATGCTTCAATTTTCTCACGAATTAAGTTCTCTTCCTCAGTCGTAAGTTCATTTGCACGTTTAAGCGGGTCTATCTTTAAATCCGCAAGTATTGAAATAGCACGTGAACGCCCAATACCATGAACAGCCGTGAGTCCGTACTCAAGGTGTTTTGTGTCAGGAATGGTGATACCAGAAATTCTCATACTTACCCTTGTCGTTGCTTATTGCGAGGCTTCTTCTTGTTAATAATATACACACGCCCTCGTCGGCGTACGATGATGTCGTCAGGACTTCTTTTCTTTACTGATGATTTTACCTTCATAATCAAAGACGCTTAGCAATTCGCGCTTTTCCCCCATAGGGTTCAGGGACTACTCCCACACGATCCCCCACAAGCACGCGAATTTTAAATTTTCTCATCTTGCCGGCAAGGTAGGTTATAACAGGTTTTTCTTCCCCGTCTAATAAAACTCGAAAAAGCGCATTTGGGAGCGCCTCCTCGACTGTTCCGTAGACGAGATTATCTTTACCCTTATCTTCCTTATCTTGCATCAAACGGTAGGAGTTTAACAAAGACTCAAGGTATCGTCAAGTGGCTTCTCCACAAAATTGCATATTCTAATGAAAGTAGCAGAGTTGCGAGCTACTTTTTTTGATTTCCAGCAGTCTCAATAACTGTGGTTACCTTAATCTCAGATGCTTTCTTGGGGAAACTTTGACTCCAGAATGGCCGTACCGTTGCTTCAGCGCGATCAATAGCAGGATACCCTGAAAGCACTGTTGGAAGTGCTGTCTTTGAAAGACCTTGAATATCTGTCTTTAACTTCTCTTCATCAAACTGCCATACTATTCGTGGTGTACCCTTAAGCATAAACTCGAGTGATGTCAGAGAAGAGATATTACTTGTCGTAGTTGTAGCACTTTTATACTCAAAACTTAATGCATTTTGATCAATGATGCGAACTGTCTCACCATCATAGCCAGCAATAGTTCCTTCAGCAATATTTGTCGAGAATTCACTTTCTTTAAATATGGGCACATTGAGGTATGCCTTTTCTTTTAGTGTTGCAAGAGAATTTCCAAATGTCGTTGAAGGCAATGTCTCAAACGCAAACGTAACTGCATTATCGTACACAATGAACCCTGACGGTCGTTCTGTTTTAAGGCGCTCGAGAAGATTATTTCGAAGCTCTAGATGTAGCTCTTGTTTTTTAGTTTCTAGCTCTGCCTCATCGATCAGGTAGCGTTCACCTTCAAATCCACCTTTAAAATTAACATTTGATTCACCGTAGACGCTTGCGAACTGTTCTGAACCTTTAAGTCCAGGAATCGTAAACCGACTGGCAGAAATGTTGTATTGTTCTCCTGTTCCGTCAGCAAAGACTTCAGTTGCAATGACACCTGGTACAATCGCTCCTTTTGAATCCTTTGTTGCGCCCGGCACCTCAATTGATTCTTTAATTCTAAATATTAAACCATCGGGAGACTCGAATCGAGTGTTTTTTATAAGCCGCTGTGTTGTGTTTGGTTGAGCGTTGTAGACAAAAATACTTCCACCTGAGCGTTCGGATACTTTTTCAGTACCTGAGGCAGTAACTTGACGTTCCCCAGTAGCTTCGAGAGAAAGAAGTTCATACCCAAGCTCACCTGCACTCGGAGATTTATACGCTGTATAACTTGCTTGCACGGTTACATCTTTGAATTTTGGATACACGACAACTTCTGCTCCCCCCATGAGAACATTTACCGTAATTGCGCTTCCGAGTATAAGTACTGCAATGACAATTGAAATAATTGTACGTTTCCGCTTAGAAGCTTTACGGTCAGTTATTTCTATGTGTCCCAAGTCCGGTTCGAATTGCTGCTGCACTGGTTCAGGGTGTCGGGGAGCGATATCTTGCGTACCACGGCGTACCGGTGAGGTCTGAGATATCGGACCACGCTCTGGGCGTGCAGGTCGGATATCTTGTAGATTCCATTTTTGAGGCATATGAGTAGTATAGCGCTTTAGAGAGCATCAATCTCACCACATGCGTGAAGTTTGTGGAAAAAGCGACTCGTAACTGAAATATAGGGATCAACTGAATCGCGGAATGAGATTTCCTTTAGTATTTCTGGGTTAATCATAAGGAGTGTTTGGTCTGCATGGAAAACATCGCGGATAAAGGGAGTGAGTGCAGTAACAAATAATTCGCGGTATGTTTCAGATATAAGGAGAAATGCTGTCTTTGGGAAACGACGAGTTACGAAGTGCGTGCTCATACTTTCACCAAACTTTTTGAAAAAGGATTTAAATTCTTGCTCAAGCTGATCGTGTAGTGTTTTCTCGAGTGAGCCACTTTCAGAGAGCGCGAGCAATGACCCAATCTCAAGTTCAGTCTTCTTTAAAGAATCCATGAGTTGCCGTACGAGTTCGTTGGTTCCAAACGGTATGGTGGTACTTTCAATAAGTGTTCCGCCTTCGATAACACCGAACTCTGTTGCTTCAGGAGTAATATTGATTATGCAGAGTGATTCTGTCTTTGGAAAAAGGTCACGGAGTACGCAGTATAGGACAAGGAGAAATGTGTGTGCGCGTATTTCTACGTTTGGAAAAATCTTTTCCTGTACCTCATAGACGGCTTTAATAATATCCGTCGGGACAAGGCCGGTGATGTGGGAAAGTGAAATACTTTTGCCGTGAAGACCAATAGGGTTTTGAATCGTATAATCATTTACTCGAACATCAACTGTTGCACGTTCGACTACTTCAAGTAAATCCTGTTCAGTACCTTTCTCCTTTTGAATTTGCGTATTTATCTCAGCTTCAGCACTCTTTACGAGGTCGTCGATTAAATTTCTTGTGATTTTTATTTCGTTTTCGCCCTCATACTGAACATTTCGTGAGATGGTATATGACCAAGGGGACGTGCAGGTGACAAGTATTTTTTGAATACGCGCCTGTCTATTATGTAGTCCCAGTGCTTCTAGTCCATCCCGTGAAAGTATAAGACTTGCAGAAAAAAGGGCTTCTCGCATGTGTCGTGTATACGCGGCAGTCGTGGGTGTAAGTTTTGCAATACGCATGTGGACACGGTGAGAAAAGATAATGATCGGAAGTTTCTTTTTTTGATCTGATTCAATTATCGTTACACCGATACTTTCAGATCCGATATCAAAGATAACACCATAGAAAATTCCCGCGGTGTGAGACTTTAAACCAAACATAGAATTAGTATACCGTGACCGTCACCAAATTCTCATGAGTAATCTACACATTTGCATAATGATTTTATTATTTCGTATTTCCACACGTAATAAGTTCTATTCCTGGCAGGTAAGACTTATTCAAGTATCGCTTTAATCCTCCGAACGCCTTGGGATGATGATTCTTCTTTAATTATTTTGAAAGTTCCCGTGATAATTCCCGTATCTTCAACATGTGGTCCCCCGCAGAGCTCACGTGAGTACACTACACAATTATTATCTTTAATGGTGTACACTTTTACCTCGTCAGGATATCGTTCCCAGAAGCTCCCTTCTACTGTAGGGTCTTCATGGGCTGCATCTTTTGACATAATATCTACCGACACGCGAGCCTTTGCTTTGATTGCATCGTTTACAAACATCTCAACACGACTGAGTGTTTCTGGGGACACACGCTCAGGATGCGTAAAATCAAATCTAAGACGCTCTCCAGTGATGTTTGAGCCTGCTTGATGTACTTCGTTTCCAAGCTCCTTACGAAGCCCTGCAAGCAAAAGGTGCGTTGCCGTGTGATACATGACCACCTTCTCTGAATTGTCGGCTAGACCACCTTTGAACTTTTGCTCGGCTCCCTTTCGCGAAAGTTCTCGATGTTCGAGCATGAGTGCATCAAAGGTTTTTCGATCGACAGTCAGATTACGTTCGTGGGCGATTTCCTCAGTGAGCTCAATCGGAAATCCATACGTGGTAAAAAGCTCAAACGCATTTTTACCGCTTATGTGTTTTTCAGCTTCTACTTTTGAATTTTTCTCTACGTACACTATGCGATCCTGTATCTTTATGGGTACAGTAAAACGTTCATCTGCGTGGTGCTGTGAAGGAACGTTAATGCGAAGAGAAATCTTTTTAAACTCTTTAAGACCAAGTTGGAGAGTTTTACGAAACTGGGCTTCTTCAGTTTGTATACTGAGCATGATTAGCTCGCGCTTTTCAGACAAGTTTGTGTAGTGTTCTTTATACGTTTCAATAACAGTGTGTGCTAATTGTGCAAGCTCTCCTGCAGGTATTCCGAGTACATCAGCATACCGTACCGCACGACGTATGAGTCTGCGCACGAAGTACCCTTGCTCAGTGTTCGAGGGAAGAATGTCGTCACCAATCATGAAAACTGTACCGCGAATGTGGTCGGTAATGACCCTGAACGCTATTTTGTTTGTCTCGTAGAGTGTGGAGGAGAGGGTCTCTGTATGTGTAACGACGTCTTTTAAAAGGTCAACTCGGAAAACATCAGCATCATTGTTTGCTGCTGCAGCGATACGTTCAAGGCCTCCCCCAAAGTCAACATTCTGTTGGGGTAACTTCTCAAATCCCTTTTCAGTTTTTATATATTCAATAAAGACAGAGTTTCCGATCTCAAGAAAGCGCCCACAATCACAGTTTGGATGGCATTGTGCTCCAAATGCAGTGTCATGCGGTGTACCAAAATCGTAAAAAACTTCACTATCAGGACCACCAATTTCTCCGATGGGCATTTTCTCTGGTTTACCGGCGCGACTCCACCAGTTTTTAGAAGCATCATAAAAAAAGATACGTTCACTTTCATTAAATCCACGGAGACCTCCATCTGACTCACTACCGATATATGCTACCTCGTGAGAGACATTTTTTTCAGAAAAGAGTGTTTGCCAAAGTACAGCTGATTCATCGTCGCGTGGCACCCCATTTTCTTCGCTCCCCGCAAAGACTGAGACGTAAATACGTTTCGGATCAAGTTTCACTTCATCAACGAGAAAGGTAAAAAACCATCTAAGCTGTTCTTTCTTAAAATAGTCTCCAAGTGACCAGTTTCCTAACATCTCGAAAAAGGTCGTGTGTCGATTATCACCCACCTCTTCAATATCTTCTGCACGGAAACATTTTTGTGAGTCAGTGAGCCGCTTACCCATTGGGTGTATCTCTCCCATAAGGTAGGGCACAAGTGGTTGCATACCACTCCCGGTAAAAAGCGTGGTCGGGTCATTCTCAGGCACGAGCGCTGCCGAGGGTATAATGACGTGTCCACGTGCCTCCATAAACGCCAGATATTTTTCTCTTATTTCGTTTCCAGACATACCAAAAGTTATGTGCCGACACTATACTAAAAAAAAGGCTGTGATTCTAGTTACCGTAGAAAGCGCTATTAATTGCTCCCGCACACTGAGCGCCAATACAATTAAATAGCTGTGTTGATCCGCTATAGAAAGATATTTCAAATATATAACCAACAACTATTAAAAGAAGTCCTATCACGGTAACATAATGCTCACGTTTAATGGCTTTCAGCACAATGCCATCTATAGAATGCTCTTGCAAAATGCGTATGTGCACGCGTAGAACTGCTATACCTAAAACAAGTTTCCCAATCGTGCCGAGTGTTATGCCCCAGAGGAGTAAATTCATAGTACTGAAATTTTGTCACATTTTACAGACAAAGCAAGGTCTGGGTAATGGTAAGTTATACGATACCCTTCCCCTCTCTTGAGACAGGGCCTGCTCCACATACTATGAGATTATCTGAATTTATGTACTTCTTAAGTGCATTGTTTACTTCCCGTACCGTAAGTTTTTGTATTCGTGCAACACGTTCGATGAATATCTGCTCCGAGTAACCAAGAAGACTGAGCGAATGGTAGGTCGCAAGCCGTCGTGCATTTGATTCATGTGCGATAAAATATTGGTTTTTTAAAATATCTTTGAATGTAGTAAGTTCTTTTGTGGTTATCCCTTTGGAGACAATCCGCTCTACCTCACGCTTTGTTGCGGTAAGACCGTTTGTAAGATCTTTTGCTGCAAAGAACGTATAAATGTTCCAGTATATTGTAGACTGAGGATTTATATCAACAGTCGTGGCGTATATTCCATAGGTAAGTCCTTCTTTTTCTCTCACGGTGCTCATGAGACGGCCTGAGAAACCACCCACTTTGCCGAGTACATCTATTCCAAAATCGAGCGGTACGTATTCGGTGTGGAGAGGTGTTATCGGAACCACATGACCCATACGTACTTCGACGTTGGTCTTACCGGGAACAGAAATGAAGGACTGCGTACCTTTCTTTACTATTGTGTGCACGTTTGGCTCAGGTACTTTTCCACCATGACTCTCGAGAGTTTTAAGAAGTGGAGCAAACATTATTCCTCCCCCCGCGTCACTGACAAGTGTAACGTACCACTCCCCTTTCTGAATAGCAGTATGAAGAGAAGTGAGTGATTTTGAAGAGAGCATTTTGATTTCAGTGAGCGCTTCATCAAGTGTTTGTTCGTAGAGGAATGAACCTTCAGGGTAAAGCAAGTTATGAAAGGTGATACGCGTAATGAGCTTGGCGTTATCTCGTGATTCGCGATTGTCTTCAAGGAGTAACGCTTTTTTTGCTTGTACTTCACTCTGAAAAAGTGATGGTGAAAAGATAATTTCAGACAAAAGAGCTACTGCATAGGGGATATTTCCTTTGCGAACACTCACGGTGTAACTCACGGTTCCTTTCCCCGCTGTCACGTCGAGTGTAATACCATGTTTCCGAAGATAGGTGATGAGAGCATGCTTCGTCTTTTTAGCAGTACCCGATTCGGCTAGTGCAGCATAGAGTGCAAGCGATGATTCCGTATGGACAGTTCTGAAGTTAGGAATACGCACGGTAAGTGCCGCTCGCACAATTTCAGGGTCAAGGGGTGCCACTCGGGTAAAGTGGACATGTGGTGACTCAGTTACAGAAGTAAGATTCATATTTATTTTTCTTTTTTCTCAAGTGTTCCTACAGTAACTTGGCTTACTCTTATGTACGTACGGAGAGCACGTTGCACATCATCACTCGTAATGTGTTCAATTGTCTTGAGTGATGTGGTGTACTCTTTCCAATCTCCGGCTGCAACGTACTCTGCGAGTTGGAGTGCAATGTTCATGCTTCCATCACGAGAGAAAAGCTCTGTCGTGTAGAGTTCTTCTTTGAGTAATGAGAGTGTGTTCTTCGAGAGTGGCTTGTGAGTAGCTTTTTTTATTTCCTCCCAGACAATGGCTTCTATCTGTTTGTAATCAGCACTCTCAGTTGTAAAAATTTGAAAAAAAGCAAGAAATGGGTCATGCGTCGGATACAAATGCCCTTCGACACTTGTGGCAAGGTTTTGTCCAACAAGTTTTGTATAGAGTGGACTCGTTTCGCCACTTGTTAGATACATGAGACCGATCATGAGGGCAGTCCAATCTAGTGAGAGGAATGGTGGGGCTTTGAAAGCCATATTGAGGAGTCTAAGTGGGGTATCACGCATGAGTGTGACCCGACGAGCTCCTTCTTGAAGCGGTTCCGCGTAAGGCGCATACGCGTGTACTACTCCACTCGAAAGTGAGGCAAAGTGTTTTTCGGTAAGCTCAAGTAGTTCAGATTCGTCTATATCACCTGCAACGATAAGGGTTGCATTGTTTGGCCAATAGTAACGATCGTAGAAAGATTTAAGGGAAGCAGTCGTGTAGTTTTCTATGTCAGTCCGGAAGCCAATCGTGTCATGGTGGTACGTGTGTGTTTGAAATGCTGTTGCCACCATATGCCAGTCGAGAGCCATTTCGGGTCTACTATTGTACATCTCATACTCACTGAGCACATTAGCGCGCTCAGGTTCGAATTCTTTCTCGGTGAGGAGCGTGTTACGCATACGATCAGCTTCAACCGCGAGCATATCACCCAGATATTCCTTTGGAAGATTAAAGTAGTACAGTGTCCTATCAAGCCAGGTCGTTGCGTTCAAGTATGCACCTTTGTTTTCTAAATCTTTCCACTTCACCCCCTTCCCTGTTGTTGGCTTAAAGAGCATGTGCTCAAGCATGTGAGCGAGTCCCGTCTCTCCAGTCTGTTCGTGTCGCGAACCGACATTGTAGACAATAGTTGTGGTTACTGTGGGACTTTTGGGGACTCGTACAAAAAGAACAGTGAGTCCATTCTTCTCAACTACGTATTTCGTTATATTTCCCTTTTTCTCAATACGACGAATAGTGGTTTTCGTATTACCGTGCTTCGCGGGCACGTTCGACATCGGTAATGAATGTTTTAAATTCTTCGAAGACATGATTGAATTCCGAGAGTATAGCACTATTAAGCTTTCTATTGAAAATATTGCTAATTTCTTGGTACATCATGATACGGTCATTCATAGAATCTCCAAAATCAGCGAGGAGCCGCTCATGGTCATCGTAGTATGCCTCAACCATTGAACGCATGTTGTGAATCTTGTCAGCAGCTGCAATAAGGAGGGCATCGTTAGGTGCTTCTTTAAGTTGTTTTACGTACTTTTTCTTGATTTCAAGCCATGAAGCATCTGGCTCTAATTCGGGGTGAGTCACACACTCAACGAGTGTGAGTACTGCGTGTCCAAAATCTTCATTGAGCTCCTCACGCGTATAGTCACTATCTTCAAGAGTGTCATGGAGGAGTGCGGCGATGATAACATCTTCTTTTTCTGAATAATCAGCTACTATCATTGCGACTGCAAATGTATGGGTCACATAGGGATAAGGCACTTCTCCTTTGCGCACCTGGTCTTTGTGTAAGATAGCAGATGCTCGAATTGCTTGTTCAATGCGAAAGGAGTAGTGCATAATTACTTTCTGTTCGACGCTTCTTCTCGCCGTATTTCCTCACTCACTTGTTGTTTTTTTTGATTTAGTGCTGTGAGTTCAATAGCGAAGCGTGCTCTCTCTTGAGCAATTTTTGATTGTCCTGCATTTATTGCGTGTACTGCTGCGTCAGCGTCTTGAATTTTTCGCTGAGCTTTTTCTAAATCGGCTTTTGCTTGCATAACATTGCTGTTAGCTTTTATGAGCTTTGTCTTTTCCTGTTCATTATCGTAATCGAGGTCATTGATTTTGCTCGTGATTTTATCTATTTCAGTTTCCAATCCTTTAACTTTTTGATTTAGCGAATCAGTGCTCATACAACTATAAGATTACTCCTTCACTTACTAAAATTTTACGCTTCTGTTCAATACCGCCTCTATTATACCCGCCGGGCGACCCGTCTGCACGAATGACACGGTGGCACGGGACGGTTGGGTCATAGTTCCCTGCCATGATACGTGCAACGGCGCGTGCAGCTCGATCATTTCCCGCGCGCCTAGCAACTTCGGTATAGGAAAGCGTCGTACCTTTAGGTATGTTTCGTACGATACCACGTACAATATCAGCAAAGTTACTATTTTTCTTTTCCATTATGAATTGCCTGAAGTTTCTTCCCACACGCTTCGCGATAGGGACAATATTCACACGAATCAGCACTTTTTGGAAAGGTGTTACTTTCGAGACACGCTTTAATCTCTACAAGAACTTCTGGAATCCATGAAGTTTCACCGTTTGTGGGAACTACGGTTGTTTCAAACGTGAGTGTGTCCTCA
>JANOXF010000068.1:0-2052 GCA_031418275.1 Candidatus Kaiserbacteria bacterium | reverse complement strand
ACTGTCAGGTCAAACAACCTATTTTGAGCTACTATTTTTGCATCTCCCGTGAGGGTAGGTAATTTAGAATGTAGTTGAGCAATTTCCTTCACACGAATACGTCTTTCCACCTCGTCATTGAGTAGTGATAATGTAGCATCGACTCGTTTGGTATCACGATCAAGATTTTGACTGTGACACTGTGTCAGATAACGGTCCAATAATTCGCGTGTATGAAGCAAGTCTTCGTCCGTTGCACTTTCTTTTATGGGGATATACCCATGAATCTCCATATCCTTAAGCATAAGTACATGCTGTGCGATCTCAGCTTCTCTCACTCGCCTTTCTTTGTCGGTAAGACTAGCTCCTTCAAGTTCTCCATACGCCGCTTGTAGTCTTCTGTAAGTATGAGTTGCCTGAGCATCAAAGAATCCTTCTGGTTCGTCATCGTGCGCTCCATCAGACTCGTAGTCCATCGGGCGCGTATCGAGAAAACCACGTTCTGCAGTATGTTCAGGATTGAGTATTTGAACAATATCTCTACCAAAATGAAATACATCGGGTTGTGGACCACTTTCTCCCGGGGACCATTCGCTAGAGTTTCTCATAACAGAAATTATACTACATACTTCAGTCGAAATCGTCGACTGATAATCGAGTGAGCAAAATGAATAACGCTAGTTTCGCTTGCGAGCGAGGGCAGTCAGAAAGCTGCGCTTACAACCTCTTCAAGTCCTGGGCGACTGTTTACTAAAAATAGCCAGACACAAGGTCTGACTATTTTTAGTAAAAGTGCGCGATACAGGACTTGAACCTGTGACCCCCACAATGTCAATGTGATGCTCTACCAGCTGAGCTAACCGCGCGTATTATTTTCCCTCTACCCAATTCTCACGTCAATGCTCAATGTGAGTCCTTACAGGACCTGTTCAGGTTGTATGATAGTTTACTTCCTATTCGTCGTAAACTTTCGACAACCTCTTGCGAAATGGGTCCTATCCCATTTCTCACTCCACCAGCTGAGCTAACCGCGCGTATATTTTGTTCTTGTTTCTCTGATTGTTCGTGCAGACGATACTATACCAGAACATACTTGATTTGGTAAGAATCAATACAATATTCTCCTTAAAATCATTTGTTGGGTTAGTATTCAAACTTTATGATAGAATTGTCGTCAGATATTAGTAGATAGCATTTCACTTATGGGAGAAAATCAACAGCAAACGGAAGGAGTTATAGTAAATCGTGAAGGCCTTGAAGATCTTAATGATTATAGTGCTCAAGAGATTCGTGAACTCTTTACAACGAATGATCTAGTACAAGAAGGAGACACGATTACTCCTGATGACTATGAAGCAATAAAGCGACGAGCAAAAATACTTCTTGGTGGACAGGACCCTTTGTCTGCAGTAGCAGCTGTTCTCACTGCAGGCGTAGAGCGCTTAAATCTCATGGAAAGAATCGGTATGGAGACCCTCAAACAAATGTCTGTCGAACCTCTTCGGGCAGTCTTTTATGCTGAGACTAAAATCATGTTTACTAATGAAGAGATCAATCTCTTCAAAGAAAGCGAACTTCCTCTCGATGAGTGGCTCCAAAAACGAAGTGTAATAAGAAATTCACTACAGTAAATTTGAAGCAAAATGAAAGGCACCTTACCGCTGGGGTTTAGTGCCTTTGAATCAGTGCTTCCGATTCCAGCCTTGGTTTGAAAGCGTCTGAGATCCAATTCTTCGTGCAATGCGCTTCGCCGCTTCAGCGAGAATTCGCATCCGATCATTTTGGGCTGTTTGTGCTGGGACCGGGGACTTAGAAAAGGGGGCAACCCCTTTTCTATTTTTTGTGCTCACGGCATTCTCCTAAGGTGAACTTGCTTTGAGATTTGAACGCTTCAGGTATGTACTTGAATTTATACTTTATCATCATTTACCTTATAAGTCAAGTAATGTGGGTAATGTGCAAGCACATTTGGCACTTTTCATTATCATTATGAAATGTGTGTATCTATGGCAGAAACAATACAGGAAGAGCGGTGGCGGTGGCTTAAACCGATTATCAATAAGGAAATTCGAC
>JANOXF010000067.1:0-7341 GCA_031418275.1 Candidatus Kaiserbacteria bacterium | reverse complement strand
ATTGTGGTTATCAACAAAATTGATAAACCTGCAGCAGACCCCCACAAGGCAGAAGAGCAGGTGCTTGAGCTTTTTCTTGAACTTGGTGCAAACGACGAGCAAGCGAATTTCACGACAGTCTATGCAATTGGACGTCAGGGTATTGCTAAGAAAAAACTTACCGATGAGTCCACTGATCTCACGCCGCTTCTCGACACTATTCTTGAGAAAGTACCCCCCGCAAAAGGATACATTGAAGGCGAAACCCTTCGTGCGCAGGTATTTAACCTCGGCTACGATAACTTCCTCGGCAGACTTGCTATAGCGCGTATCTACGATGGCTCAATTAAGAGTGGGCAAAACATTTATTTACTCCATGATGGACAAACCCCACGGAAAGCAAAGGTAACAAAGCTATTTACGTTTAAAGGTATTGAGCGTGTTGAATCTGACATCGCCTACGCAGGTGACATCATCATTGCTGCTGGTTTTGTTGACATTAACATTGGTGAAACAATTGCTGATATTGAAACTGGTTCACCACTCGCTGCCATTGCAGTTGACCAACCAACTATTGCACTCGATTTCGTCGTTAATAACTCACCGTTTGCAGGACGTGAAGGAAAGTATGTAACAACGAGGCAGATTCGTGAACGTCTTGAAAAAGAACTCGAGGTTAACGTTGGCCTCAAAGTAGATTTTGACAATGGTGACTCATGCAAAGTCTATGGGCGTGGTGAGATGCATATTTCTATTCTTCTCGAAAACATGCGTCGCGAAGGGTATGAACTCCAAGTATCACAGCCACAGGCGATTATTGAAGAGCGTGCTGATGGTCGCTATGAGCCATTTGAAGAAGTAACGGTTGATGTTCCAAGCGAATTCCAAGGAGCGGTCATTGAGCGGCTTGGACGTCGTGCATTCATTATGACCGATATGATTATTCATGGTAATCAAACACGACTTATTCTTGAAGGCCCAACGCGAGGACTCCTTGGGTACAAAGGGCAGTTCATTATAGACGCGAAAGGTGAGGGAATTCTTTGTTCTCGCGTGCTTGGATTTAAGCCGTTCGCAGGTGAAATCAAGAAGCGACAGGTTGGCTCTATGGTTTCTATGGCAGCAGGAAAAGCACTCGGCTTCTCACTCTGGAATCTTCAAGATCGCGGACAGCTCTACATTGGCCCAGGTACAGAAGTCTATGAGGGTATGGTTATTGGCGATACTTCAAAGGGTGAAGAAATGATGGTAAATCCAACTAAGGGTAAGCAGCTTTCGAATGTGCGTTCAACAAGTTCTGACGAGGCGCTTACGCTCACTCCACACCACCCCCTCTCGATTGAAATTGGCCTTGAAACCATGGCAAATGATGAGTATCTCGAAGTAACTCCCAAATCTGTGCGTCTCAGAAAGCAAATTCTCAAAGAAGGTGAGCGCTCTAAAACCCGTAAATAAGACAATGCAAAGCAAAGTTCCATACTCGGATATAAGTGATATAATCGCATTATGAAATCTACATATGTGTATATCGCACTCATCGTGCTTATCATTGGTGGTCTTATTGTAATGAGGAATACAAGCACGAAAAGCGTGTCTGTGGATAGGGTTACAAAGTACGATACCTTTGCACGATGTCTTTCTGATGCTGGTGCAAAATTTTATGGCGCGTATTGGTGTCCACACTGTAAAGAACAAAAGGCACTTTTCGAGAATTCTTCAAAGATCCCGTACGTCGAGTGCTCATCACCGAATGGCCAGGAGCAACTTCAAATCTGTAAAGATGAGGGCATTACTGGTTATCCGACATGGAAATTTGCTGACGGGAGTGTTGCAGACGGTAACCAGACACTCGAGAAACTTTCTGAAAAAACAAACTGTCCTCTCCCGCAAGTATGATCGAGCTCATCCAGAATACAAACTTTTATCTTGCACTTGGAGGAGTGGCAACACTACTTTGTGCAGCTATACTCGTGTTTGATTTCACGACAAGTCATTCACTTGAAGCTATTATTCGTACGTATGGGCTTGTTGCTGCATTTCTTATTACGGTAAGTGGAACTATTACTGCTCTTGTATATTCAGAGTATTTTGGTTTCGTCCCCTGCGGTCTTTGTTGGATGCAACGTATCTTTCTCTTCCCACAAGTCGTAATGCTCGGTGGTGCAATTTTCTACAAAGATGCACTCTATGCGCGCTATGGAATCATGCTCTCAGTCACTGGTCTCGTAATTGGACTGTACCAGCATTATTTACAAATGGGTGGCAGTGAATTTGTACGCTGTCCCGTCGCCGGCGTTGGCGCTGACTGTGCAAAACGGTTCATGTTTGAGTTTGGCTTCGTTACGTTCCCCTTGCTGTCGGCCATCGCATTCTTGTTCCTCACCGTACTCTATATATATCTTCTCAAGGTGCGAAAAGCATAGACGATACTAAACTTGTTTTGAGATGCAAGATACGAGGCGTCAAGAAAGAAAGGCGCAAGGTGTACTCGTCGTACGATGAGTGTCTTTGTTTTGCAGGCAACAAAGTAGATGGCAGTTAAAAACAAGTTTTAGCTTCCTTCAGTTGGTGGATTGAGCTTTTGCACTGGACTCACCACATTTGGATTCCATGTTGCATGAATTTCTCCATGTTCTTTTTCAAATCCTGCAATCTCATGGGCGAGATACATTTGGAGACGCTTCGCATGTTCAGGAGTGAGCGAATAAAAGGTTGCTTGTTCGCCAGAACTCAGTGCAAGCACAAAGTACTCTTTTGTGTAGCCCATTTTTATATTTTCGCAAAAAAGCTTCGGTGCCTTTTCTAATTCATTGATTTTCATCCCGTAAGAAATTATTGAATAATGCAATATAACAAACTATTGCAAATCTCGTATTTTGTCCCAGCTTAATATTACGACCTTTCTCATAACTTCTAGCGGGATTCATAGAGATATTTGATTACTGTGTTGTGTAGTATACTCAATTTTGGGTATCCGTGTAATATCACCTCCTAAGAAGACACATCATGCTCAAACATGATACCGATTCAAGTGATTGGATGATTCCACGCATAAGCGTGGAGGAGTATAAGAGACTGATTAGGCGTGCTGACAAGGCCGGCGACCTAATCGCCCTTAGGTACGACCTCAGGATGACAAAAGGGGTACTCAATCGCTTCTTTGTCCGCCTGAGGATTCTGAAACGCAAATGTACTCCCTGATAAGCGCCGACCTTGTGTCGGCGTTCGTTTTTCCTTTACATTGGGAGAAAAGAAGTGCACAATCTTTAGATATCGGAGGTGTTTAATATACAAGTCTTAATACATATACATTATGGAAAGCACAGCAAAACCCTTTGCACTTCAACTTGGATCTCTCATTTCTCTCTATATTTCACTTGGAGCACTTATTAATCTGCTTTTTAGTGTTATTACCGTTCTGTATCCTGATCCAATAAATGGGTACTACGAGTACGATTCAGCAGCCTACTCAATTCGTCTCACCATTGCACTTCTCGTCGTATTCTTTCCAACATACATTGTACTCACACGTCTTGTGAATGTTGGACGTCGTGCCAAAGAGTCAGCATACCTCGGACTCACTAAATGGCTCATCTATCTCTCACTTCTTGTCGGGGGAGCAGTTATGCTCGGTGATATCGTTGCAGTCATAAATAGTTTTCTAAACGGGGAAATTACTATTCGATTTGTACTCAAAGCACTCGTGGTACTTGTTGGGGTAGGATCTGCTTTTGTCTACTACCTTTTTGATGCTCGTGGGTATTGGCAGGCTAACGAAAGACAATCAAAGCAGTACGGTCTCGGTGCCGTCGTCGTTGTTATTGCATCACTTATACTTGGATTTATGCATACTGAGACGCCATCACAAGTTCGCGAAATGCGCCTCGACCAAACGCAGATTACTGATTTACAAGATATGCAAAATAGAATAGAAGAAGCATATCGTGTTACCGGAAAGCTTCCACTGACACTTACTGAGGTTTATTTAGGTTCTGAAGTTCCAACCGCACCTGAGAATAGGGCAACATACACGTATGCTTCACAACAAGCAAATACTTTTGAACTCTGTGCAGATTTTGCGTACCCTTCATCGCGTAGTGAACAAGCACAGTATAGTCAACCAGCATACGATGGTGCACTTATTAAGAATCCTTACAATTGGGACCACAAAGGCGGTACATGGTGCTTCACACGTGTAGTGAATACACCAGTGATGAATGCACCACTAGTGAAATAGAGTCTATGCACAAAAAGTTCGATCACGAAGCAATAGAAAAAAAATGGCAGAAAACGTGGAAGGAAAATAGCATATACGACGTTTCTGAGCGCGACATAGCAAAAGAAAAAGAGTTCGTACTTGTCGAATGGCCCTATCCATCAGGGAATCTCCATATTGGACACTGGTTCGCATTTGCGGTCGTAGACATCTATGTTCGTGCACGTCGTATGCAAGGGAAACAAGTGCTTTTTCCTATTGGTTTTGATGCATTTGGACTTCCTGCAGAAAATGCTGCGATTAAACACGGACTTGACCCAAAGGCGTGGACAGAATCAAACATAGCGTTTATGAAGACGCAGCTTGAAAGTATGGGAAATGCATTTTCTTGGAACATGACCGCAAGTTCGATCGACCCCCTGTACTACAAGTGGACTCAGTGGATGTTCACGGAATTCTTTAAGAAAGACATAGCGTACCGTGGAGAGGGAAGTGTAAATTGGTGCCCGGGCTGCAACACCGTCATAGCAAACGAACAAGTACTCGGTGACGGTACCTGTGAACGTTCTGGTGATGTTATTGAAAAACGGCAGATGGAGCAATGGATGCTCCGTATTACACAGTATGCTGACCGGCTCATTGATGATTTGGATGCACTTGATTGGCCCGAACCCATAAAAGAAGCACAACGGCAATGGATCGGCCGCTCTAAGGGAGCTGAGATTTCTTTTACGTTGTCTACAGGAGACACGTTAAACGTCTTTACCACTCGCGCGGACACGCTCTTTGCTGCAACGTATGTAGTGCTTGCACCTGAACATGAACTTGTAGCAAAAAATAAAACACTAATACAAAACTGGTCTGAAGTAGAAAACTACATACGCGAAGCATCCCAAAAAGATGACATTATCCGCACAAAGGCTGAGAAGGAAAAAACGGGTGTGAAACTCGAAGGAATTACCGCTACTAATCCAGCAACGGGTAAGCAGATTCCTGTCTACATTGCCGACTATGTACTCAAAAGCTATGGGACTGGAGCCATCATGGCTGTTCCCGCACACGATGAGCGTGACTTTGCGTTTGCTACGAAATACAACATTGAAATACAGCAAGTTATTTCCGGCACTGAACAGCTCCCGTTTGCTCACCACGGAGTGCTCATGAATTCTGCAGAGTTTAATGGTATGGATTCCGAAGAAGCAAAGGGTGCAATAATTACAAAAATTGGTGGAACACTCAGGAGTACATACCGCCTCCGCGATTGGTCTATTGGACGACAACGGTATTGGGGAGTACCCATTCCTATTGTGTATGATCCGGAAGGGAAGCCACACTCGATACCAAAGGAGCACCTCCCCTGGCACTTGCCGACTGACGTTGACTTCACTCCAACGGGCGAACCACCACTCGCAAAAAGTGCTGAGCTCAAAGAGCGTGTTGAACGCATTTTTGGAAAGGGCTGGACTCCCGAAGTCGAAACGATGGATACGTTTGTTGATTCTTCTTGGTATTTTCTTCGCTATTTTGATAATAGTAATAATGTTGAATTTTCTTCCCTCGTCAAACAAAAGGATTGGATGCCCATTGATATCTACTTTGGGGGAGCTGAACATACGACAATGCACTTACTCTACTCACGATTCTGGCAGAAGGCACTCCTTGATCTTGGGCTCACCACATTTTCTGAACCGTATAAAAGGCGCATAAACCGAGGTCTTGTACTTGGACCTGACGGAAACAAAATGAGTAAATCAAAGGGGAATGTTATTGACCCTGATATTCAGGTACGTTCACTTGGAGCCGACACGGTCAAAATGTACCTCGCGTTCATGGGACCATACGGTGAAACAACTAATTACCCATGGGACATGGGGGGTATTGCAGGCATCCGGAGATTTCTTGAACGAGTATATGGACTGAGTGAACACGTTATTAGTGCTGACTCAGCAGAAACAGAGCAACTGTTTACAAAGACTATCGTAAAGGTATCTGCTGATATCTCAGCCTATAAATTTAATACAGCAATAAGTGCGCTCATGATACTCTTAAACCATATAGAGAAGCATGGCGTATCAAATGCATCATATGAGATATTTCTAAGACTCCTTGCTCCATTTGCTCCACATCTTACCGAAGAGCTCTGGAGTGTACAGTATAAAGATACAACAATACACGAAAGTGCCTGGCCTACACCCAATACGCTACTTCCGGATGAGGAAGTAATAACGCTCAGTGTCCAAATAAATGGGAAGATGCGTGGAACTGTCCTTGTCTCACCAAGAGCAACTGAACAAGAAGTTGTCGCGATTATTCAGAATGACCACGTACTCAAGTCAAAGCTGGAGGGGGAAATTGTGAAGGTAATCTATGTACCAAAACGTATTATTAACATTATATTACATACCCCACCATAATACTTGACGGGGGTGTAATAACGTGATAAAAGTAATACTAATTGTGAGTAGTTTTGAGGCAATTAATCAATGAATTACGGGGTATGATAACATTTAAGCCAAAACAGGTAACAAAAAAAATGCTTTCGGTGCTCCCTCCGCGTGCCCGAGATGTGCTCGAAAAACGATATGGTTTAGGCCCAAATGGTGAAACCTCAACTCTAGAGGCTATAGGACAAACTTACGGTATTACCCGTGAACGCGTTCGCCAAATTGAAAACTACGGTATTCAAGCAATCCAAAAATCTGACTCATATAAAGAACATGAAGAGGTATTCTCGGAGCTTTACACTACCGTTAAAAATCTCGGAGGTGTAGTGAGTGAAGAAGACCTTCTTTCAGAGCTCTCAAAAGACGCTTCACTTCGAAACCACATATACTTTCTCCTTGTTATTGGTGATCTTTTTCATCGAATTAAAGAAGATAGTGCCTTCTGTGACCGTTGGTGCGTTGAGAAAAACATAGCGGAAAGCGTAGAAAAAGCACTTAAGAATATTTATAACGCACTTAAGGACGATGAGCTTATTTCTGAGGATGAGATTCTTGCGCGCCTTAAAGAAGAGCTCATTGAAATTGAAGAAAAATATCGTGACGAAAAGGTACTTCGACGATGGCTCACTATTTCTAAAGAGATCGGGCGAAATCCACTCGGAGAATGGGGTGTCTCATCTAGTCCAAATGTTCGTGCTAAGG
>JANOXF010000066.1:0-8387 GCA_031418275.1 Candidatus Kaiserbacteria bacterium | reverse complement strand
GTATGGAGTCCATAAATAATATTGAAAATTTATCTTACATACAGCATATCATTACTCAAAGTACCTAAACAACATTTTCATTACTTGCTACTACATTTTTAATCTTGAGATATACTACCCTCCTACACAGCACATAATTTTATCTAAATACTATGGAAAAATATACACTTTTAATTGACGTCACGAAAAACGCACTCAAAACACTACTCCACCTCCTCGACAAGGCTGAAGCGCACGTAAAGGAAAAAGGTCTCGACGAGAGCGCACTCCTCACTGCGCAGCTTGCACCTGACATGTTCAATTTTACTCGCCAGATTCAGATAGCAACTGATGGTGCACGGCGCAGCCTCCGCCTCCTCGCTGGGAAGGAGCACATCAAGATGGAAGATACTGAAGTAACAATTGCGGAACTCCGCACCCGCATTCAAAAGTCACAAGCAGTCGTTGACGAACTCACCTCTGCCGACTTTGCTGGTGCTGACGAGCGACACATCACGCTCTACTGGATGGGTGAACACTATGTGGAGGGCAAGGACTTTGTTGCACAGCTCGCCATCCCAAACTTTATGTTCCATGTAGCAATGGCGTACGCAATACTTCGCAAAGAAGGTGTCGTGATTGGGAAACAGAACTTCATTACCGCGCTCAATATGAAACCAAAGAGCGTATTGGCATAAGTACCATTACTTAAGCACATCGAGGGCCTTTCGTTCTGAAGGTGGTACCTGCCTAATAAATCGTTTATTTTTCGATGGCACCACTGTGGTGATTGGTGCATAATAGATTTTTGAAGCGATATCCCAAAGGTCTTCTTCACCAACTATCCATTTTGTACCAAAACGTTTCATGTTAATTGGTTTTGAGTACCCAATAAGGGTCTTAATGCCTTTCTTAAAGAGAAAGTACTCGTGAAAGTACGACATGACAAGTTCACGCACAGTGCGATACACTGGATCACGATACGAGAGCACCGGGTGTCCCGTCTTGCTCAGTGCTCCATAGTAGCCATTTTCCCTGAAGAGGATGACGATGTGGTCATAGTCGGGTTTCCGTGCCTTAAGACTCACAATAACAGGCTTCCTCCCGGCAGCCATGAGACAGGCACACGCAAAAAATGCACCCTCAAGGCAGTGTGCTTTTTTTTCCCTCAGTACCCTACTCACTGACATACATGTCTCGCCTGATTCCTCATCATTAAATGGAATGCTATCGAGATACGCCTGTATCTTCTGGGGAGTATTGAGTCGAGCAAGTGCTTTATACTGTTTTGAACCTTTCGGAAACATACCTACCACTCAGTATATCAGTGAGGCTATGCCTATTCATTAAAACTTCAGTAAGACTCGGTCATTGGCTAAATCTTTCTTGAATCGTAGGCCCAGTGGAGGAGTGCTTGCCTCTGGCGCGGACGACAAAACACATCACCTGCGCGACAGTTATTCTGTATCTGCACCACGTGCCTGCGCATGGCCACCCACCGTTTTATTTGCCGCTCATCATCGTCAGTCCTCCTCCCTTGGTAGTACCGACAGTACCACTCAAACCACCCGCGCGGATCTTGCTCATGAATCCAGCCCTTAGCCTGCCACACAGAGAGTGGCTGACTCGCATTTACGCCAAAATAGTTAAGCTCCTTATGCCGTTTCTTGTCGGGAGATAGTTTAGCATGAGTAAACCAGTCTTTCGGAAATTCTTTCGGTCTGTCAGAGAAATAGAGTCCACCAAAAACACCAAGTGTAAGCATCTCCTTCGGCGTGAGATTCGCTGTAAACCGCGGATCAAATGCCTTCTTGTGTGCCGTTAGTTTTGTTCCCATGCTTAGCGTAGGTCGTAATGCATCCCTTTACTGAAGCCTTTTCGGTGATGGTATTCCTGCACGAGCACCGAAAAACTTTCCTGACTCATAATGTCGGCAAACGGTGTACCCTCTATAAGAGTACGAAAAGATTCGTAATTAGCAGTTTCAATTGCTGTCCGCATCTCCTGTTGCTTGTCTCTCTCACCACCCTGTCCTATAGCTGAATCTCGATTCTGGCGAGCGCTCTCCCTGTGCTGTTTTGAATCATGAAGTACATCAGGCTCGTCTGTGCCTTCAATCTCTGAGTCTACTCTATCGAGGTCTGACGACAAAGCACCTGCAAATACATCTCCTGCAAAACCGATTGTCATCGAGAGTAAGACGGGAATTGCAAGCATCGCAAGATAATGTTTATCATTGAACATATATACTATATTATCGCTCGAGTAATCTACGTCAACATACTTCTTTCATTAACATACAGATGGCCCGTATGTATACCCCACATGAGAACATGTGTACATGAAGATACTATGAAGAAAGAATATTACTTCTTGATAAGACCCTCAAGTGCACGTAGTGCTTCCACGGGAATCATATACACGACGGTATTACTTTGATCAGACGACATATCGTTAATTGATTGAAGTGTACGCAAGTGGAGCGCTCCCGGCGTCGCAGAGAGCATTTCCGCTGCTTTTGCAATATTTTGTGACGCCGCCAACTCTCCTTCTGAATTAATAATGACGGCCCGCTTCTCTCGCTCCGCTTCTGCCTGCTTCCCGATAGTTCGCTCCATATCAGCTGGTAGACTTACGTCTTTCAGTTCGACATTCTGAACCTTGAGTCCCCACGCATCGGTTTCCTTATCAACGATTTCACGTATCCGTTCAGCAATCTTGTCTCTACTTGAGAGTAGCTCATCGAGGGTCACTTCTCCCACAATATTTCTCATTGTGGTCTGCGCATACTGTGATATAGCGTATCGAAAATCTTCAACTTCAATTATCGCCTTATTCGCATCTGAAACTTTGTAGTAGATAACGGCATTAACCTTAACGGTTACGTTATCACGGGTGATAGCATTTTGGTCGGGAACATCGACTGCCTTCGTCCTAATATCAACTTTCTGGTAGCTCTGAATGACGGGAAGGACAAGTCTCCATCCTGGCTCCATGATAGAAGTAAACTTTCCGAACGTGAACTTTACCCCCCGCTGATATTGATTTATTTGGCGAATGCTAATCAGGACCAGTGCTAGAACTATGAATAAAGCCGGATAATACATAGAAAATATATTAGGAATAACTGTTACTTAACAGTATACCAGAATATTTTTACCTGCGATTACCCGAAATTTAAAGTACTATTTTACGACGAGCGATTTACGAATTGTGTCAAAATCAGCAAAAAGTCTTACCTGGTTGAATGCCTTCGTTGTACTCGCGTCATAGTTTTCAATAGCACCGTAATGAACAAAATAACGAACAGCGATACAGGGACTGGTATTGGGGAGCGCAAAGACTGACTCTTCATAGCGATTCCCTGCTGCTGCTCCTGATGACGAAGCAAACGAATACGTGAGCGTCCCCTCACGAATAGTTTGTGACTTCACGTTTGGAATTCCAATAAACGCAACGGCGTCACAGGCTTGCCCTTTTACGAGATGCTCAACACTCAGGTAACTATCAGGACTAAGATTCGTTCCTGTAGTCATTGCGCGTGGGATTGTAAACTTCACGCCAGGAATGGATGTACCCGGTCTCATCCCGGTATACGTATACAAAGTCTCGACACGATAGAGTGCATCGTTTGTGGTCGAAGAGAGTGCCGTTGGAAATGTAATTGAGTAACCAAGAGTGGCATCTTTGTATACACGTGTTGCAGGCACTTCAGTTGATGGCTGTGTCGTTATTGGCACAGTAACGACATCGCTACTTTGGCGTGTTGACCAGTACCAAACCCCCACCCCTACCACGATTAGCGCTACAAACAAAAAGACGAATGATTTATTCATACAATGAGAGCCGTTTGATAATCTCGACTATTACACAACCAGTATATGCTCATATTTGTCTTCCTTCACGTATACTGCTAATTTCCATTTTTCGTGTCCCATCTCGTTTAAAAAATGTCCACACATAATATTTTTCTACTTTCTCTCGTGCCCACTCAGTCTTACGCAAAAAGGTAAGACTCGAGGTCACACTCGGCTTTTCTATAAAACATTTTATTTTTATCTTCATACCCAGTTCCTTCCATCCATAGTGAGCCACTAGTTCTTCAACAATAGTTTTCAGAGTGATTCCGTGTAGGGGATTATTTTTTTGGGGTGTCATGTGATGGAAGATTCTTTAACAGTCAAGCATTCATTAATTTATCGATGTGGGCAACCAGCCCAACAACACGGCCGGCGCTTCCCCTTCACGATATCGGTACAAAGTCGCTCAATATGTTTCTCCCTTGTTTCTTGCTTCTTAACCGAAGTTGTCCAGCAAATCCATTCGTTGCGTGCTAGTGGCGTTAAGTCATTCCAGGCAGCATGTGCTCTCCCTGAAGATACGAGAGCTGCTCGCAGGTCTGTTGGTACCGTATGTACGACACCAGATGCAATTTTAGTTACCATTAATTCATTCTACCAAATTATTACACAACGGGTGTCATGAACTTTGGTTTATCTTTTCGATCAAAATCGAACGCCTAGTATGTACTCGAAGACATAATATCCATTTGTTTCCGCATTTCTCATTTTCGTGAAAAGAATACTAGCGAGCCAACGAAAAATCGACGTAGTTGAAAAGTACTCCAAATTGCTTGCACCACACCATGACGTATTTATAGTCGCTAACATCGACACCGGGAGGAACATCGTAGTTCACATTACCTTCAGTCGCCTTAAGTTCCCCGAGACTAATGAAACTCTTTGCTCCCAAATCTTTTGCCAAATATACGTACAAGTCAGGTCCGTTGATTGTCTTAAAGTTTTCATAACGGACAACATCACCTCGTTCGGTCTTAATGACCTGCACAGTACCACTCCCTGGGTGACCATTCGTGCCGATAACGGGAGCAGTAACTACTATTTGCTCTGGTTTTTCCGTTTTTGTTTGTGGTGCAACTTCATCAACTCGAGTATTCATCAACAGTGGCGAAACACCGTAATAGGCGACACCGATGAGAACGACACCAATAATTCCAAAAATGATTTTGTACACGATATTCAATAAAATGGCTATTGATTTACCCGTTCCGACAATTCTTTGAGCGCTTTCTGTATCTCTGTTTCAGTTTCAGTGTAGGCCCCCTCACCTATATGATCATATACGATGTATCCGTCAATATCGATGAGATACTTTCTTGGCCAGTAGCGGTTCCCGAATGCTTTCCAGGTGCGATAGTCATTATCCAATACTACAGGATATTTTATGTTGTAAGTGTTAAATACTTCATCTTCAACATTTTTCAATATGTGCTCGTACGCAAATTCTGGTGTATGAATACTTACAATTTCTAATCCCTGATCTTTATATTTCTCATACCATGTATTCAAGTACGGTAATGTCCGCTGACAATTAATACAGCTGTATGTCCAGAAACTCACCAGAACCACTTTCTTTCCTTTAAGTTCTCCAAGAGTAATCGGTTTACCATCTGTGTTGATGAACCCACTTGGTTTTACTATTTCAGGAGCAGGAATTTTTGTATCGTTTGTGTCACGAGTAGGAACGACAATAACTGGTTGAACTACTGTCTCGTTTTTCACGCGTGGGAGGACGTTCTTCACTTCACTATTTATAATTTCCTTTGTTTCAGTGATCACTGGTGCCACATCTTCTTCTGTCGTGATTTGCGGTTCTTCTGTTATTTTTTGTTCCAGCATCTCTTTCTTATTCACGATTGAAACCGATTCTCCTCCTTCTACCGGAACTCGTTCCAATAGTTTCTGCTCAATTTTTGTCACGTCAAAGAAACCAGATTCCACAATTCTTACCTGTAGAGCTTTATCAGCGCCCGTTATAATAGCAATGCCCACAAGGATGAACATGATACCGAGGATTCTTTTGAAGATTCCCCGAGGATCCGCAACAATTCCGAGGGTACCAAGAATCTTTTGTCCCACAAACGCAACACCAAGAAGCGCGAGCGAGAGTCCGACTGAATAGGCTGTCAGATAAATCAACCCGAGAGCAATGTTTTCTGGAAGGACAGCTGCCAAAACCAAGAAGTAAGTTGGACTACAGCTTGAGAACACGGGTCCAAGTGATGCGCCCACAATAACGTCACCCCATACGTTTTGCCTTTTGTAGCCTGAAGCAAGGATTTGATTACTCCCAATACTTAATCTTGAATGAAATGGGAGCTTCTCCCAAAAGCTTGGAAATAGACTTATAAGACCAAAAAGAATAATAATTCCTCCTGAGAAGCCCTTCCAAAATTCTGCAGGAACTCCAATAAGAAGCGTGCTCGCTTTAATAAGCAGTGTGAAGAAGATAACGGATATCGCAAGAGAAATAGTGACCGTAATTGCCCTTCTAATACTCTTACCCCCTCCAACGCTCCCTCCAACAATAACCGGAAGAAGTGGTAATACGCATGGGGCAAGTATCGTGAGTAGCCCCGCAGCAAAAGAAACAAGGAGGAGAATCATATTTACTGTACTTCTGCTACAAGCGCAGAGAGAGTCGGGCTACCACTCCATTTTTTTAACAGATTACCTTGTGCATCAACCTGAACAAATGTGTGTTGATAGGTAACACCATACTTTTGTTTGAGAGCTGTTGCATCATCATAATTCACATCAAGAATTGTGAGACTTGCAGGAATCTCCCCAAGGCTTGCCTTGATGTCTCCGTCTACCGCTTTGCATGATGGACACCAACTTGCTCGGAAAAATAAAACTACATCATGACTTGGAGATGCTAGCGCAACTTTTTCAGATGAATAGGCTTCGTACGAACCTACCAACATCACTCCATTGTCATCTTTCTTCATACCTGCTTGTTCACTTTGCTTCATGGTATTTTCTTTCATCGCTTCATCCTTCTTCAATAAAGTATCACTCTCCATCATGACATCATCCTTTGGAACATCGCTTTCCATCATGGCTTTTTTCTCTTCCACCGCTTTCTGTTCCACCGCTACCTTCTCCTCAAGCATTTTTCTCTCCTCCATCGCTCTCTGTTCCATTCTTTCTTTTGTTATCAGTGCATCGCTCTTATTATTCATTGACATATACACTCCACCGACAATGACGATGAGTGTCAAGACACCAATAATAATTCCTGTGTTTTTGTTCATAAAAAATGTTATGTATTACTATCTTTATATTCACCAGTATAAATGCAATACAGAAAATGTAAAGCATACTTTACATTTACGATGTGGATACTCCCGTGCCTGCGTACTTCTTCGTTCACCTTCTCCGTGATCCACTCACCAGTTCAAAGAATACAAGAATCTCATAAGACGCTTAACGAATGGGGTGAGTCGCCCGCGTTCGCTATTAGCTACTACACGTTTGTTTATTCTCCCCGCGGTCGGGTATGGATAAATCTTGTTGAAGATGGCAGAGGTGGTAAGACCGCTCGTCGTCGCCATAATGAGTTCTTGAATGAGCTCCCCTGCATTTGGAGCAATCATAGTACCACCAAGAATTTGCTTTGTTTTTGTATGCACAAACATTTTCGTGTATCCGTACCGTGCATCGTCAGTGATAGCTCTGTCATCTTCTTCAAATGACGATTCGAGTACTTGAAACGGCGTATGGCGCTTCTTGAGTTCAGCTTCGCCAAGACCATAAGTCGCTAATTCTGGGGTTGTATAGGTCACCCACGAAAGTGCGTCAGCTGACAACTTCTTCTTGAAGAATGGTGTGAGCATATTCTTTATAATAACTCCTGCATGGAGTTCGGCGGCGTGCGTAAATTGATGTTGTCCTGCAACGTCCCCACACACAAGTATGTTCTTATTGGTGGTCCTGAGATATGCATCAACTTTTATTTTTCCTCGGTCGTCAGTAGCTATTTTAGCTTTATCAAGTGCGAGCGATTCTGTATTAAGGACACGACCAATAGATACCAGGACGGCATCAAAGGCGAGTGTTGTTTCTTCATGTGTTGTCGCGTCTTCGAGCACAATCAAACTTCCTTTTTCAAAACGAACGGTATTTTTATTAAAATGAAATTGCACCCCCTCCTTAGTCAAACGTTCAAAAAGTATTGATGAGAGCATGCTGTCTTCTCGTGGAAGAATCTTTGAGTCGTTCGATACAAGTGTAACTTCTGAGCCTAGATGACGAAATGCCTGTCCGAGCTCTATACCAATTGGTCCTGCACCAATGACAAGTAGTTTCCTCGGTAAAGTGGTGAGTGTGAAGATATTTTCGTTGGTGTAGAGTCGTCCACTTTTTTCAACTTCATCGGTGCCAGGTATGGTAATAGTGCGCGGACGAGAACCTGTTGCGATCACAATCTTTTTACCTCGATACACAAGGTCACCGACCTTCACAGTGTTCGCTCCGACAAACGAAGCCTCCCCCAAGACAACACTCATTCCTTTTGACCTGAAATACTCTGCGCTCTCGTGTTCA
>JANOXF010000065.1:0-54834 GCA_031418275.1 Candidatus Kaiserbacteria bacterium | reverse complement strand
CTAATGGCCTGAACCAACTTGTTCAATGCTGGTAGCTGAGAGGGGTGAGTATGTCTGAAACAGTGGTCATCTACAAATACTAGTTCACGAGAGCTGGTCATATGCTCATCATTGCACCAGTTTAATAGTCCACTTTGAGTGAAACCTACTCTCGTAGCCATCTCTTCGTCTAATTCGTCCATATATCTTATGTATGCTGCTGTTTTAAGTTTTACTCCTTTTCCGTTTAGTTCTGTTGTCATTTTGTTTATTAGTGAGTCTGGTGATAATTCTCCCTTCGTTTTCGTAAGTTCTGATGTTGACTGTCGGCATCTCACACTCCTCTAGAAGTCTTTTGATGAATTGATTTCTTTTACGTGGTGATAGTATCTCTTGGTTCGATTCTTCTGGATTGACAAGTAGTTCCATATTTTGCCAATCGTATACAGAGCACTCGAGATGTACATATTTGTTGTTAACAAGTTCTGAACGTATTCAATTTTTTCTCCAGAATTTTTTTCTCCAGAAAAAAATGGATTTTGTAGATTGTTTATTGATTTGTATATTGTGGTATTCATTATGAACACACTAGACTGTTCAAAATGAACTGACCGGATGTTCAAGATGAATACCCAGGATGTTTATAGCCATCTGAAAGCTTCGAAAGCTTTTGAATCGTAATCGTGTGATTCTGGGTTATACGATGGCTTCTCAAGCACCAGATGGAATATACTGGGACGTACTTTGGATCTGTGAACTACAATGAATTTTTTATTCTCCAGTCCTTTGATTGCTCTTCGTACTTGGGAGACTGATAAACCAGTACCTTTATTTCGTGTGCCTATTCCGTGCACAAACTGACTTAATGCAATTCGGTCTGTCACTTTTCGGAAGCCGATAGTCTGTCTTAGAATAAAGTCCAACACTTTCTGCTCGGAACCAGAAAGTCGATACCAGTGTTCTTCAAGCACATTTGGGTAGATAAAGAAGTCTCTAACGTATGCACTCTTGAATCCTTCAAATTCTGTGTGGGCTTTGACGTTCATATATTAGAAAGGGATATCATTGGCTTCCTTTGTGGAAGTGTGATTCTTTATTGTTCTCTCAGTTATCTTTACAAGCTCTCTGTATCTCTCTAACGTCCAATTTCTCGGAAGTCTTGCCTCGCTTGATTCAACCATTCGATGATAACTAGGATTGGCCTGTTCCAGCCATCTCATTTTCGGCCCAAGCCAGTCGCTATATGCCGCTAACTCAATTCCTCGCTCTTTAAATTCGTCTTTTCTCATGAACGTGTATTGTTACTGTTTCTTTCTCGTCAGAAAGTATTCTGTTAAAGAATAGCTCCCAAGCTACCGCCAGCTCTGCATCTGATATTTGGAGGTTGCTTGATTGCATATTCATAACGAGAAAGTAGCATTTGTGTTGAGAGGAAACTACCGCTATATATGTCTATGTATTTTTGCTTCATGTATGTACAGAGCCGTTTTTGCCTGTGGACAGCTTTAAACTTGGCGACATATTTTTTTAATGTCAACTAAAAAACAAGCAGTGTGTCCTGCTTGTTTTGTAAACTTAATAAATACTACCTCTAAGTCGAAATTTGGTAGCACGTTGTCATTTCAAGGCCTGTGCAAACCCCGTGCACCCATTCTTTAGAACGTTTGTTTACTTTTGAGTAGATATCGTGCCTGAGTCACTTTTCACCGTCTGACCATTGTTTGTAACAGTGTACGTAAATGTCTCAATACCGTTTTCACCATGAACGGAAGTTGGCCCAGTACTTGTGTCAAAATAGACACTTTTTCCAACACCAGATGAGATTGGTTCGACAGCAGTAAAGTCCTTATCGTAAATTGATTGACCCAACGAATTTACGAGATTGATGTTTACGTTCCCTGTAAATGACTTCGTATCCTGATTCCTAATATCAAAAAAGTATCTGTACTTACCATCAACAGGCTTAACAATCTGACTTGTGACGACTATATCTACTGGTTCGTACGCAACCGTATCTACCGGTGTAGGTTTGTTATCTCTTAAAGTAAATGAACCTATTACGACAATAATAACGACCGAAAAGAGAATAACAAAGATACCAATAAACAATTTCTTTAAACCACCCCATAACTCTTTCAATACATTCTCTCTTTCACCCTGATTCCGTTCCATATTTTTTTTGGCAAAACGAATAAATTAACTTCGTTGCCATAGTATCAAAATATCCAAACTTTGGATATTGAATATTTAGATAGACGATAGTGGTATATGACTAGGTCTACACAAACTAAGGAGTATGCTTATTTTGTGGAACGCTTGCGAAATGCTCGAGAGGAAGCTGGATTAACTCAAGTTGAAGTCGCTAAGAAGTTGAAACGCCCACAGTCACATATCTCTAATATCGAGTCAGGACAGCAAAGAGTGGACGTGGTTGAACTACAGACTTTTGCAAAGATATATGCAAAAGACATTGCTTATTTTATAAAATAGTCTTTTTTAAGACTTCTTTTCTGCAATGAAATCACCCACAGAATCAGGCTGTTTCTCGGCAAGGTGTCGCTGAATCACTTTTGTCATGTAGGAGTTCTTTAGTCGAAAAGCTCTGATTTCAGCCGGACTGTCACTAAATGGTTGTGTCGTTTTTGATTTTCTGTCATTAGGGTCTTTAAAGGTGCCCCCATGTTTAGGACATAAGGTTAGATTATTATGGTCTGATTGGTGTATCTGGTGTGCTTGACCAGCTTTTATTTTATTCAGTATGAGCTGATAGTCAGGATTAAGCTCTGTCAAAACACCGTCAGTCATCTTCCAGATGAAGACATACTTGATAAGATATTCGGAACGTGGCAAATCTTTGTCATGAACATACCAAACAAGCAGAATGTTCTTATTCTTTTTATATAAAGAAGAATCTTTAATATTGCCGTGCTTATACTCCTCGTTATAATTAATGATATTTAAAGAGAGAGGTTCTTTGACGCGGAGTTTACCGTCTTTACCCATTTTTAGAGGACTTGTCTTAATCTCAACATCAAGGTGGGCAATATCAGCTCCTGCGGTATTGTTTCTCTTTATGCCAAAAAGACCTTCCTCAACGACATAACCAACACTTGCCTTTGACAAAACACGTTTCGTTTCATCGTCATTGGACACTTCAGCCATTACTTCCTTTAGTTTCTTACCCTCGAGATGGAGTTTGGCTACCGTCTCTAGTTCCTCAACCGTTTTGATGTCCGCGATGTTAATTGTTCCCATATAAATTATGTTTAAAAATCATGTCGATTTGATCTTTTCAAAAAATGTTGTTGAATGTCTGAATTCCTTGATCCCTTTTTAGTCCAGTGATATGATACTAGCACCATATTTAAAGCCTGACTATGAAAGAAAAAAAGATAAAAGTTGTTGAGTTATTTGCCGGAGTCGGTGGTTTTAGACTTGGCCTAGAAGGCTATAAGGGAAACAAAAAACAGCACCATAAACATTTTGAAACCGTCTGGTTCAATCAATGGGAGCCAGCTACAAAAAGACAGCACGCACATGAGACCTACGTTGAGCGGTTTGGATTCATTGATGAAAATACGAATAAAGACATTGCTCAAGTAGTGGAGAAGGTTCCAGACCACGACTTGTTGGTAGGAGGATTCCCTTGTCAGGATTATTCTGTTGCAAGAAACCTTTCTGCTTCGGCTGGTTTAGAAGGAAAAAAAGGTGTTTTATGGTGGTCTATCTATAATATTCTCAAACACAAGGGAAAGAATTCTCCTAAATACCTAATGCTGGAAAATGTAGACAGATTACTTAGTTCACCTGCTTCACGAAGAGGTAGAGATTTTGCAATCATTCTCTCTTCATTAAACGAACTAGGATATACAGTTGAATGGCGTGTTATTAATGCTGCCGACTATGGAATGCCTCAACGAAGACGGAGAATATTTATCTTAGGATATAAGAAAGGTTCTAATATCCAAAAGAGGTTCAGTCAGGTAAATGACCCAACTCAGTGGTTGAAAAAGGAAGGAGTTGTGCAATCATCTTTTCCAGCAAACTTAGTTACAGGAATTAAGACATTTGATATTGATATTGACCCTGCTGTCGTTTCTAAGAACTTCAATTTAGATAAACCCAAAGTATCTCCATTTGAAAATGCTGGTGTAGCATTTAATAATAAAGTCTACACGGCACGAGTTGAGCCAAACTATGATGGTCCTTTTGAAACCCTGAGAAGTAAGCTAGTTGATGACAAAGAAGTTCCTGAAGAGTTTTTCATTTCAAAAGATTCTCTCAAAGATTGGGAATACTTGAAAGGAGCAAAAGATGAACCTCGCAAGGCAGCAAGTGGTTTCGAGTTCATATATAAAGAAGGGGCGGTGGCTTTCCCCGAACCTTTAGACAAACCGTCTAGAACTATTATTACAGCTGAAGGAGGTTCATCTCCCTCTAGATTTAAACATGTGATAAAAACAAAGAAAGGATACCGCCGTCTGACACCTATTGAGCTTGAACGTCTATGTATGTTTCCAGATAATCATACTGCGGGACATGCAGATACAAAGAGGGCATTCTTTATGGGAAATGCTTTAGTAGTGGGAGTAATTGACGGGTTGGGAAAAGCATTAGTGCAACATGAAAATAAATGAGAGACATCTCTTATAAAGAGTGTCCTACAGTAAATATTCCTACCAGTAAGTTGCTTCTTGGCCATCAATTAATTTCATGACAAGTTCTAAGCCACTCATAGAAAGCTCACCCTTTTTCACAAACGGTTCCCATTCTGTCATTTTGATTAGTCGTCTTGCTACTAGGTGCGTATTATTTATTTTGAAATCTGGTTCAACATAACTGAAATGTTCTGATTCTAACTTTATGTTACCGTAACCAGATGAATGTGTAAGCATTAGACCGTCAAAACTATACTCATCCCTGTCAGCCAGAAATACTATAGGGTGTCCTCCCTCTAGGTTGTTAATACCAAAATATATCTCCCCCTTTTTCATATACCTCAATATGATACCAGTACTCCCCCAGTCAATTTATTGAATGACAACTATTCAAAGAAATGTTCTACAGAAATAGACTTTGCTGTGTGACTACTATTACAATAAGTGTTCCACAATTATGAGTTTTACTGTGTAACAGTTATTGCAATATGTGTCTCACAACTCTAAGGAGGTTTATTGTGAGACAGCTTTAAGGAAAAGTACGCCGCGGTGCGCGAGCGTCACTTCTCCTGGTTTTGGGTAGGTACCGCCGCCGACGAGTGAGGTGTACGACGCAGTGTGATGTGGTGTGCGAAATGGTGGACGTGTTGAAATTCCCGTGTTTGTTCCTGCTACAGAATGAATGGATGTAACTTCGAGTGCCTCATCGGTGGTGAGGGGCGGAAGAATTCCCGAGAGGGCACGTGCGAGCATTGTCTTTCCGGTTCCGGGTGGTCCTACGAGGAGCACGTTGTGCCGGCCCGCTGCAGCTATCATGAGTCCTCGTTTTGCAGATTCTTGCCCACGGATATCCTCGAGTCGAATAGTCGATTCCTCCCATGCGTCAGGAATGGTGGTGAGTGGCCTGGAGCAATCACCGCGTGATCGTCGCGCGACGAATCAATGTGTTGCACCACTTCGTTCAGTGTGCGTACGGGAGTAACACGTATGCCGGGAATGAGTGCTGATTCCTCACTGTTCTCATGGGGCACAATGACCTCGGTAAATCCTTTCCGTACCGCCTCGCGAACTATAGGGAGTACCCCACGTACCATACGTACACTTCCATCGAGCGCGAGCTCCCCGACGAACAAACATTTTTCGACATCAGCATGCACTACTTCAGCAGCAATGAGGTAGGCGATGGCCATAGGGAGGTCAAATAAGGGGCCTTCCTTTTTGAGGTCGGCAGGTGCAAGTGAAATAACCGCTTTGTGATTTCGGCTTTTCGGAGATTCAAATCCTGAGTTTTTAATTGCACTACTGAGCCTATCGCGAGCTTCCTCGACCGCTTTTCCAGGGAGTCCAACGACCGTAAACGCATACAGACCTCGTGAGAGGTCTGTTTCTACAGTGACAATGTCTGCGCCGAGGACTGAAGGTTGAGCTGCAAATATTCGTGCGACTGCCATGGTAATTATTCTCTGAGTGTCCCCTCCTCATTCATGTGGGCGATATTTGTACGCGCGGCAGGGTTTGCCTCGAGTCGCGTCTCTTCAATAGATTCACCACTTATTTCACAGACTCCAAACGTGCCCGTTTCAATTTTACCAAGCGCGCGCGTAACATCGTTGTACCGTTTTTCAAGTGTTGCAACAAGCCCTTGCCGTTCGTCCCATTCTTCGACAACGTCAGCAATAAGGTCAGTATCTGCCTCTTGCACATCCATACTTTCAGGGACCGCAATCCAGTCTTGTGGGTTTTTTGGGTTATGAATGCCGATGGCATTGAGTTCCTGAACGAGTTCCCCAAGCATTCCCTCGAGGAGTAGTTTGTAGTGGGGTGTGTCCATATTTGTTCAGTATATCACAGCACATTTTTTATTGAACTCGCTCAATGAGTCGTGCGAGTGTTTCGGTATCTGTGGTGATGATGAGAAGACTTTTACTCACAAATGCGTAGACCATACGCTCTTTTCCTGTTTCATCATAGAGGATTCGGATTGAGCGATTCGACTCGAGCGCATCAGAAAAATGAGCGACAGTAATTTTTCCCTCCGCAGTTCGTGATTTCGTTGTTCCGATAGGAGAACCAAAAAGTGGTGCAAGATCTTCGCTCATGAAGGGTTCCCACTCGAGCATACCCGCAAACATCACATCGTAATTTTGTGACTGGAGCATAATAAATGGATTATCAGTGTCTCCATTTTTTGAGAAACCCCACACCATACCTGGGCTGAGTGCACGAATGAAGGAGCCGGGAGCCCGAAGGGAGAGGACCTCCATGATCGTATCAGTTGTTGCAATGCTATTTCCGTCTCCCACAACCGGATAGTACTGTGTAATACCCTTTCCCTTTTGTGCATTAATTTGAGAAAGGGTGCTAAAGAAAGCGAGTCTCTCAATCCCGAGCGGTATCGCTGTTTGTGTATCGGTCCTGATGAAAGAGGGAATGCTCTCTGATATTTTGGATTCACTACTTGGGAAAGGTGATTTAAAAGAGACTGCAGCAAATATTCCGAGTGCACTACCAAAGATAATTACTCCTGTGATGAGTGCAGATTTCAAAGCACGATTTTCACTGAGTGGTACGCGGGAACCCGTTGTGCCACGGAGCCGCGCCGACTCAAATTTTGGCTGCCCAGTAGTCTTCGCATTACTTGGTTCGTATTCAAATTGAACGGGAGCTACGGATACTTCTGGGAGTGGAATTGAAGGAGTCTCTCTTGGTGCTTCGTATTGGGGTAATGCGGGGGCTGTCTTTGTGGTAAGTCGTTCACGAATTTCTTCGCGCGAAAGAGAACCCGCTTTCTGAGCTGCTTCACTCAGAGTTACTTTGGGTACCGGTGTCGGTCGGAATGCATTTGGTTCCTTCCGTGTCTGCGTGTTTGTTCTTGTTTTCCCCGCACCCTCGAAGAGTGACCACGAAGTGTCTTTTTTTACCGGTGTCGGTGGTTTTGTCTTCTCAGGTATACGCACCGTGAGCGCTTCCTTAGAGAAGGTGGTCTTCTTTGGTTCGACATCGTCTGCATAGCTTGAGAGTGATACCGCCGTGCGTTTGATGGTATCGGGAGTAACGTTTGATGAACGGAGGTCAAGTGTGTGTGTGGCGGTAGGTCCTTCAGGTGGTATCACTCGAGTCTCGGCACGCGCAGCCTTTTTTGCTTCAGCTTCCTGTATCCACGTTTGCGTGTCAGTGCTTTTTTCCGCTTTAACTGTAAACGGTTTTCCGATCACCACCTCTGCATCATGAGCGAACGTGCGTATTTTTTCTATAACAACTTTGTGATCATCACGTGGTGCTTGCCGCGCATGTTGTGCGGCTTCAAGAATGGTATGCGTCCGTTCCTCGGGTGCGGCGACCGTCGGGATCTCTTCTGGCTTCAGGAACTCCATTTTATCCACTACCTTTTCTACAGACTCTTGGGTCTGCCCCCACCACTCGGTGAATGCAGACTTGAGAAGTCCGCCGACAGAAGATTTACTCCGCCGTTTGTCCGTCACTATTGTCCCTTCCTGCACCTCTTCGTTGTTGAATGCTCGCTCAACATCAAAGAGCTGTTTCCCATCAGGTCGTTCGGTACGCTGCATACCTTTTCCTTGTGCGAGCATCCCCTCAAGAGGTTTTTGAGGAACGGTAAAAGAAACACCGCTCACTTTTTTGAGTGATTCATTTTCGATGATGGCTTCTTTGTAGGTCCGAACTCCGGGAAGTTTCGGCTCGTGTACCACATCTGTATCCATAGCATATATTGTAGCGCACCCGACGCAAAACCCACGACCGCACATGTGCGGTCGTGGGTTTTGTACCCTGAACTTTATTTCTGTTCGGGGGCCTTGAGTCCTTTTCGTGTTGCAAAATCAGGGTCAATTTTCTTAATGGAGAGACCGATTTTTCCATCTTCCACTTTTATCACGATAGCGCGGACATGTTCTCCAACGGCGAGAATGCCATCGAGATTTTCGAGTCGCCACGGCACAATTTCAGAAATGTGAATGAGCCCCTCACTATAGGGGCCCATTTTTGCAAATGCACCAAAAAGAGCGATGCGGGTTATTTCGACTTCTATTTCTTCACCAAGTGCATAGACATGGGTGAGCGACTCAATACGCGACTGCGCCTTTTCTGCTGAACCGTCCTTGCCCGTGATGTACACCGTACCGTCATCTTCAATGGTTATTTCTTCAACGCCCGTTTCGTCCTTAATACCGTTGATGGTCTTTCCTCCTCCACCGATGACGAGACCAATTTGGTCAGGGAGAATTTTCAGAACAAGAATCTTTGGTGCTCGTGGTGATATGTCTCTTCGTGGTGTACTAATCTCCTTTTCAATGACGTCGAGAATCTGAAGTCGTGCGACACGTGCTTTTTCGAGTGCCTCGCCGAGAATCTTTACGGGAACGCCATCAACTTTGACATCCATTTGAATTGCGGTAATGCCATTCCGCGTCCCCGCAACTTTGAAGTCCATATCCCCGTACTCATCTTCAGGTCCCTGGATGTCGGTGATGAGTGCATACTCAGTGTGGCTTCGCATCATGAGTCCTGAGGCAATGCCGGCAACCGGCGCCGTGATGGGTACTCCCCCATCCATGAGCGCAAGGGTCGACGCGCATACTGAACCCATCGAACTTGAACCGTTTGACGCGAGTGTTTCTGAAACGAGGCGAATCGTGTACGGGAATATTTCCTTTGAGGGGATGACCGCAGCAATTGCCTTCTCAGCGAGTGCACCGTGCCCAATCATACGCCGATTGAATCCTCCGACGCGCCCTGCTTCCCCCACAGAAAATGGGGGAAAGTTGTAGTGGTGCATAAACTGTTTCTTCGTCCCATTCTCTTCAATGGTATCGAGGATTTGGGAATCATCAGGCCCTCCCAGGGTGAGTGCTGTAAATATATGTGTCTCACCGCGGTAGAAAATACCTGAGCCGTGGAGTACGGGAGAAAAATTCCCTGCCTGTGCAAAGAGTGGTCGTACCTCATCCATACCGCGCCCATCAGGGCGTCTGTGCTCATCAATCGCACCACGATGAAGTTCACTATCGATCATGTGTTCAAAGTAGTCGCCCACCTTACTCGTGTCACTCTCCTCGGGCAACGTCTCCGTGAGCATGAGCCACTCCTTTTTGAGCTCATGGAGGTGGTGTTTCCCTGTACGATTTGAGAAGAGTGTTGAAGAGAGTTTTGCCGCCATGTGTTCACTGAAGAGGTTCACCACGTCCGGTGACGTTTCTGGAGTGGTTTCGGCACGCTTCACTTTTCCAATGTCAGAAATTATTTGTTTTTGGAAGTTCTCAAGCGCAGTGTTAATAGCTGTGGCACGCTCGAGTGCGTCAACAACTTCCGCTTCGCGTATCTCAAAACCTTCCGTCTCAATCATGTTAATGTTGCCGTCTCTCCCGCACGCGAGCACTTCGTAGGATAGGAGTTTTTCTTCACGTTCACGAAACGTTGGGTTCACCACGATAGCGCCTGTGTCAGCTCGTTTCCCGATACGCACGGCACCAACGGGTCCGCCCCAGGGAATATCAGAAACGCCGAGTGCGAGTGATGCGCCAATGACCCCAAGTACGTCGGGCGCCTCCTCGCCAATCGCGAGTACCGTTGCAACAACTTGTACGTCCGTACGGATTGCATGATTGAAGAGGGGTCGAATGGTCCGGTCTATGATGCGCGCGCCGAGCACGGCACTATCACTCGGCTTTCCTTCGCGTCGAGAAAAGCGACTGCCGAGGATATTTCCACTCGCATAAAAACGCTCCTCGTACTCGACCGAGAGGGGGAAGTACCCCATGCTCGGCTTGTCCTCGTACCCCATGACTGCAGTCACGAGTACCGCAGTTTCCCCCATACGCACGATGACCGAACCGTGCGCTTGATTGGTGAGGTCGGTAAAATCGACGGTGAGTACCTTTCCTTCAATATCGAGGGTATAAGATTTTGTTTTCATAATCTTCCGAAGTTCTAATTTTATTGAGTGGCGCACAAGTGAGATTTCAAGAAGTACTTGAAACCGTCTATGTGCGCCCCTACCGATAATAGTGTGAGTTTACCAAAAACGACGCAAAACCGCACGGATGGACGTATGTCCATCCGTGCGGTTTTTAATATGTAACGAAAACGTAGTGTAAGGTCTCAGATACGAGGCGTCGAAACATGAAGGCGCGAGGCGTACTTACTGTACGGTAAGTGTCTTAATGTTGATAACAACAAAGTAGATGAGACTTTACAGTAGGTTTTACTAATCGTCGGTATCAGTGCCAACTACCTTCCGACTCATTTGCTTTCGCGGTTTTCCTGTTGCAGTACCGCGGTGGCCAATGAGAAATTCTCGGGGGCTCTCGTCCATATCAATAAAGTCATCAACCGTTTCACGGAGTCGTGCGGAACTCGATTTACCAAAGGCGATGCATTCTACCTGGCACACCTGTGAGCGTACATACTCAGCGAGCGGAACGAAGTCCCCGTCACCTGTAGCGAGGACAATGACATCAACTTTCGGTGAGAGTTTAATGGCGTCAACAGCCATACCGACATCCCAGTCAGCTTTTTTTGCGCCACCGTAGAAAATCTGAAGATCTTTTGTTTTTACTTCGATACCTATCTTTGCAAGGGCCTCGAAGAATGATTGCTCCTCACCAGTCTCGGTGGTGACTACGTACGAAATTGCTCGGATAAGTTTTCTATCGCCGAGTGTTCGTTTCACGACCGCGTCAAAATTCACCTTTGAACGATAAATATTTTTAGCACTGTGATAGAGGTTTTGTGTGTCGATGAAAATAGCGACACGTTGGTCCTTGTGTTTAACAATAGACATAAAAAATAATTAAAAATTAACTTTGAAAATAAGGAACGTTTTGAAAAAGTACTCCTCTGAGTATACCAAATTACCGATGTCTCGAAAATGCGCCGCGACCTTGTGGGTCGCGGCGCATTTTGAATGTGCGTGCTACTTCTTCAGGTCGAGTTTCTTAATTACCGACTTGTAGCCTTTTTCGTCTTTGCGCTCAAGATACTTGAGGTGCTTGCGACGGTCAGCAACCATTTGGAGAAGTCCGCGTCGTGAGTGAAAATCCTTCTTATGCTTCTTGAGATGCTTTGAGAGCTCGTCAATCTGCTTGGTAAGGAGGGCAACCTGTACTTCTGGCGAACCAGTGTCAGCATCATGCCGCTTCAATTCTTTCGTTGCGTTTTCTTTCTTTCGTTTTGTAAGCATATGCTCGAAAATGTGTTCGCGAACATGTAGATAGCATGTTCGCGGACGTTATTACGTAACCTGCGAAGGTATGTATACTATAGCATACATTGACACTTTTTGCAACCCCTCGTGTAGTCTTGGGTTGTGCACCTTTAATCCTTTGCAATCTATGCGCTACCACTACAATGGAGGATGTCCGTCTGAAGAGGAGTACAGCATGGATATCAAGAGAGGATTGTCACCACCAGAGTACCGAAGCATCGGCGAGCAGCTTTCAGGGCTTCAGCCGAAGGAGCTTCTCGATGTACTCGATGGTTTGCGCGCAGGTCATGATCAGGTACGGCAACAACAAGGAGATTCTGATTTTCTCGGCCCCGATCGATTTCTGGGTCTCGTCATGGATCGTCTTGCGGAACTCGTGTATCGTGCAAACGGAAGGAAGCAGAACGTAGCGGTACCCGAACAGCAGATGACCTGATGAAAAAACACATACAATATTGAGACACCGCATGGGCAACCGTGCGGCTTCTTTTTTTTCCAGTACAATGTTATGTATCTGCATATGATGAATCTTCATGAGCTTAAACGACAATTTCTCGAGTACCTCGAAATCGAAAAGGGACGGAGCATTCATACGGTCACAAACTATGATCATTACCTCACCCGCTTTCTTGAATACAGTAAAGTAACCGACCCAAAAAAACTCACCGAAGAAATGGTGCGTGAATATCGCCTCTGGCTCAATCGTCAACCTGGGACGAAGGTGGGACGACAAACAGACACACTCAAACGCAAGACACAAAACTACTATCTCATCGCACTCCGTGCATTTTTGAAATACTTACGTCGACGCGGAGTCGATTCACTCAACCCCGAGCGTATCGAACTCGCAAAAGTTCCGGAACGTTCGCTCGACCTCATTTCGTCAGAAGAGCTCACGCGGCTCATGGAAGCGCCCGAGCGAAACACACTCGTCGGCATGCGCGACCGCGCCATGCTTGAACTCCTCTTTTCGACCGGTCTCCGCGTTTCAGAACTTTGCGGACTCTCACAAGAGGACGTCGATCTTTCTCGGGACGAATTCTCGGTACGAGGAAAGGGAGATAAAGTACGCGTCGTGTTTCTCTCCGACACCGCACGTGAAGCAATTCGAGAGTACCTTAAAGCGCGCAAAGATTTTGATGACGCGATGTTTGTACAGTATGGAAAAAACGCGAAACAGACGACAACTGATAATAAGGACTTACGCCTTACCCCACGGAGCGTGCAACGCATCATCAAAAAGTATGCGACTATAGCCGGCATTACGCGCAAGGTGACCCCGCACGTCATACGACACAGCTTCGCGACTGATCTCCTCAGCAATGGTGCCGACCTCCGCTCGGTACAGGCACTCCTCGGACACGCACACATAGGGACGACCCAAATATACACGCATGTGACGGACAAGCATCTTCGGGATATTCACAAGAAATTTCATAACAAGAAACAGGTGTGAATGAAAACATCCGTCGATTTGGGCGACGGGTGTTTTTGCAAACTGCGAAACGCACTACTCCTCGAGTGTGGGAAACTCCATGTTGATGTCATTTCCGAGGGGCCGCTCATTTGGTGTGACTCCGTGTGAAACGTCTTGATTTGTAGAGACCGTGGTCTCATTTTGGCTCACTGAAGCCTCCGCAGGTACCTCGCGCTCGCTCGTCGGTATGTCTACAACATTTTCTTTAGGTGATTTGAAGAGAAGAAACCCAAATACGAGCAAAAGAATCAATGCCCCAAAAGATCCTGCGATGAGTGTGAAACGCATACAAAAAAATTATTGGATAAGTTTCTCTAAGTCGAGGTCAACAGCCGTTTGCACGTAAGTGTTGATACAGTGTTGAGTGAAGTCGATACGCTGTGTTGGTTCGGAATCACTCGTGAGGAATCCACCAAGTGCCAATTCAGGTTGCTCGAGCGACTCCATGGTTATCCCTGATGGTGGTGTGAGTACACGCGTTGTATCAGTAGTAATGATTTGGAATCGATGGTTTATCCAGTTTCCTTTGTCGAGTACGGCACGGTAGGTTTGGTAGCGAGATTCAGGAATAGTACCTTTGAGAACACTGAGCGCACTCGCAATCCCCTCTGCATAAGGACACGTATTCCGAGCACCAGTGAGATACGAAGCGCCACCCGCTATTCGCCATTTCGTAAAAGAATCTACGTATTCCACATACAGAGGGTTTGGGTCTATTTGATGCAAATCTTTGAGTGCGGCCATAATCCATAAGTAGAGTGACGCATCGTACGGTTGCTCTTTGAGATATGCAAACGCCCTGTCGATAGCCCCTTTGACGTCCGCACGTTTATTAAATTCATAGTACCGGACGAGCGCGAGGAGGGCTTCCCCATTTGAAAAGGGTGATTCCGCGCTACTCTGTCTTGTACCTTTGACGCGGTACTGATTCCGGAACCCCCCATTTTCTTTCTGCATCGCGAGAATGAAGGTGACATACCCGTCGATATCCTTCGCGTACTGTGATGTTTTAGACGGTGCGTAGGTAAGGTAGTCGAGGAGCCCAATGAGCGCGAGGCTTGTCGCACCGAGCTGACACTTGGTGCTCGTGAGTGATGTTGCAATGCATCGCCCACCACCCTCGGTAGCCTTCGTTAGTGATGAAAAATAGAGAAACGATTGGGTAAATGTACCTGAGATTTTGTAGACATCAGTCTTGTTACGCCTCAGAATTTCTCCGAGCACGTAGAGTGCACCGGTCTGGCGCACGATGTTATCATCGGCGCGATACTTATTTTCGTACGGAATGTACTCGTACTTGAAATGTCCATTTGGTTCTTGCGCATGCTTGAGCCACTCAACACCACCCACGATTGATGTACGGAGTTCAGTCGGTGTAAGTGGAACACCTGAATTTTTTTCACGTTCGCGCACAAGGTATGTGTTGAGCGCACGCACCTGCGCTTCGAGCGCCGTCGTATTTTCTCGAGCAAAAGTAGACGTTGGAGTTGATGCAAAAAGTATGCTCACGAGGAGTACCACGACGAATGTATTTGTTTTCATTGAACGATTATGATTTCTTTTATAAAAAGTGCAAATGATTAAAACTTCACCGGGATCTCGAGGGCGTCATCGTGTTCGGGGAGATCTGAGGGGTTGTCCTTCTTTAGGATAATTGCACCGCGGCGGTAGGGAGTATCGGTGGCGACCGTAAAGTTAATGGTGGCAGTGAATGGTACGAAGTCCTCGGTCATCCAATCACTCTGTGCTTGTGCAATCCCCTGCCCAATGATGAGTCCGTCCCAGTCGACGATGGTGATAGGGAAGCTCGCTTCGAAATACCAGGTCCCGCGGGCTTTGCCGGTAATTGTCACTGGTGAAGTAATGACACTGTCTCGCACTGGCGTATTCATCACGATTCGGTCTGCCTTTGAGTTTATGTGTGCTTGAGTTTCGTCCACGACTGGTACAGTTGGGCAGGGTGCAAACTCACAGTTTGGACCGGTACGACCTACAGCACTACCGTCCGAACAAATGCGTGCGTCCATGGTACATGCGATTCCCTCATTTTTTGGTGGAGTATTTTGTGTAAACACAAAGAGCGCACCAAGTATTGAAATGATAAGTACTGCTATGAATGTGTGATTAAGATATTTCATACCTATAGTATGCTCCGTGACGCGAACATTGAAAAGTACTGTAACTGATGCGAGTGTGATTAATCATTGTCCCCCTCCACTTTTTTTTCATGACTATCGTCACCTGAGTCGAACTTTATGCCATGAACTTCGGGTTGCTGCTCAGTATCCTTTATTTCTTGTTCCCCGTCATCCTGCTCGCTATCGTCTGGCGTATCCGTATCAACGTGTTCGGTGTCAGTGTCAGAAACATTTTCCTGCCCAGAATCATCACTAATCTCATTGTCCATGAACTCATCATCTTGTGTACGATCAATTCGTACTTTGCCATCTTTTTTATGGATACGTGTACGGACACCCTCCTTTCGGATTTCAATTTTACTTCCTGACTCGTCCCGGTGAATTTTTACCCGTTCATGCTCATTATTTTCCTTACCCGTCTTTTCATCAACGCGCACATCAATTGAGAGATCATCAATTTCAGTAAACAAATGTCCGTACACATTTTCGCGCGCAGTGTCACTCATGTTTGACTCGTCCATAACACGCATGAGGGCGCCGACAGCTATCCCGACGCGCTCATCATCGTTCATGTCTTCACTTGAGGATGCGCTACCGCGTCGTTCAGCTACAATCGAACGAAGCTCACCGAGGCGTTCATCAGCAAATGCACTCGCAAGCCGTCCACGGTCGTCATCGCTTCGGGCGAGGCGAATACGCACCTGTTCAATCGCTTGGTCGAGTGGGAAAAGTGTATCCCCGGGGCGCGCTGCCTCAGCAGTTACTACAGTAGCGCCGCCACTCACGAGCAGGACGACAATGAGAGCGAGTGCGAACACGCTTCGATGCGCGTGTACCATTTTTGAAAATGGAGAGAGCATAAAACCTGTCTGAGTCGGGGTGAGTGCCAAAGAAATTTTTGTCCACACGGATGCACGCTCATAGTCGGTGAGTTCGGGGCGTGTTGTATTTATAATGTGTTCAATATTTTTTTCCATATTTAGGTATGTTCTTTGAGCGTTCCTCTAAGTGTTGCGCACGCGCGGTGGTGGCGTACGCGCACGGCACTCTCGCTCATATTAAGCATTTCCCCTATCTCTCCGAACGTGTGCCGCGACCAGTGGTGAAGGACGACAATCTCACGGGAAACTTCATCGAGAGAAGTGAGTGCGCGGAGGAGCATGTCTTCGAGTTCCGTGTCCCCCTTTTTATCGGGAACATCTTCTTCCCGTTCGAGTGGGACCACAGCATTTTCTGCGTCACGGTACGTGCGGATGAGTTGGCGCTTCGCGATAGTAAATAGAAACCCATAAAATGCAGGATCAGATTGGTACGTGAACCCGGGGAGTGCTTTCCAGAGCGCAATGAAGGTTTGCTGGGTAATGTCGAGTGCGTCCTCGCGACCCCCTGTTCTCGTGCGCACATACGAAAACACGCGATTCGAGAGAAGTTCGTAGAGCTCCTTGAAAGATGCCGTGTCGCCACGGGCGCTCTCCGCAAGGAGTCTTTCGAGTGCGTTCTCCGAATCAGTCGCCATATTCACTACTCTACCTAACAATAGAGATTTGTATATAAAACGTTACAAGTCGAGTCGAGGAAGACCAAGGAAGCTTGCTTACTTGGGATTTCCGAGACGAAAACTTGTATGGATGACAGGCTTGCCTTGTGCATCCATACAGAGTCGAGTGAAAGCTCACTTACACCAGCCTTTCGAACCGAAGGTTTGTATGGACTCCCTAATACCGGTCAGATGCAATAATACTTGCATTTATGCTATTATTATGGTTTAATCCATTCAGGAAAAAAGTACGCATGGTGCGTACCCCCCCTGCTCTTCATAGGAGATCTTTCATGAAAAACGTCCACTCTGGGCTGTTTGCATTCCTGTTCGCTCTTGTCCTCTCCGCCTGCGGTGGCGGCGATGATCCGCCGGCACCGGTTGTGGTGGTACTGACTGCTACGGTCAGCAACGTCTCTCCTGCGACCTTCTCGAAGGTCGGGTACGGTGAGATGTCCGGTTTCGACCTCGCTTGCCCGGCAGACTCCGGTGGGTGCAAAATCACTCACCTCCGGGAACTGCTCACTGCGCCCGTGTCTACGGGCACAGACATCGACACGTTCGTCGGGAGCGCCTGGTGGTATGGGTTGCAGACCACGGCACCGAACGCGAACGGTTACGAGGCATTCAACCTCACTTCCCCGACGACGATTCCAGCGGGAATAACCGTCCGCATCTCGGCGCGGAGCAAGCTCACCGCCGGCAAGCTTGAGTTCGACTCCCTCGAACTCATCGCGGTGAAGGACGGAAAACCAATCACCCTCGCAGGGCCACTCTGCAAGGACTCTGTTGTCACCATGTGCAAGGGTTGACAGTCGTTCTTCAGAGCCAAAGAAAGGAGTATCGGCTCGACAAAGACCCCAGCAATTCCGCTGTGGTCTTTTTTCATGTCGAAGCGAGCTTTGGGGTTGTAAAAAACAACCGCCGACCCCCCATCGGGCCGGCGGTTGTTTTTTGTTTGAATTCTATTCCTGAGCTACTGCTGGAACTCTCTTGAGGATTTTGTCGAGGAAGATGAGGCGGAAACCGAGAAGTTCAAGTCCTATGAATACGATAGGTGCTCCGGGAACTATGGGGACAATGAGTCCAACAATTCCTACGATGACGAGAAAGACCCCAAGCGATTTTTTGACGCGGGGGCGGGTGAGGGTAAATTGTTTTGCTTTTGCGTACATAGTTTTCTATTTTTCTTGGGGTCTCTACATTCACGCTGACGCATGACCTTTGTTATTCTTACGCCAAGTAGATATTTCGTCTAACTTCGCCACACTTTTTGGACAAACTTCCATCCAAATTTTACTCCAAGGAGCAGTAGTGTTCCGTACAGAGCAATCTTTGCAATGAGGAGAAGCAGCATTACCAGTCCAATGCTCATCTCCTGTGCAAACGTATTTACGTTATTTACAAATTGTTGCACTGCTCGCTTCCATGAATCCTTGAGCGCCTCCCCATCCACGTACGTACTTTCGTACACATTTACGGTGAAATACGTATACGCAAGCCGATCGAGTGCATCAGCCTTTGCGCGCGCTATGTAATCGAGCTGATTTTGGGTGTCGATACGTGCCGCGGTGAGGCGTTCAATGAGCGCGAGCTTACTGTCTATGATTTTTGCAAGACTTTCTACATCTCCTGTTCTTGTTGCAAGCGCAGTAATATTTTCGTACGACGCGAGCGCATTTTCGAGCGTGGCATCAAGTGACGCGAGTTTGTTCTGGTAAATCTGTATCTCGCTCGTATAATCCTCGACTTCACGTTTAATCGTATACGTGTTTTCACCCAGTTCTTTTGGATCGAGGTTCTTAATGAGGGTGAGTATTGCTTCAATACCCCCTTTCTCTACCTTAAAGGTAAAATTACAACCACGATCGTACTCGCTCACATTTTCAAAGATGACATCGGTACGTGCCTTGAGTGCGCGGAGAGAATTGCAATCCTCGTCAAGGGTACGTGTTTCAATACTTACGTTATAGTTTTTAACCTCAAATGCCTCAGCATCATTCCCTGTTGAGTACACGTCGTATTGTGGTGGCATAGACGTAGTCGTCACGTTGCGTGCAGAAAGTTTTTGGCCATAGCCATCATTACTATTGTATGCAGGCATACCCATGGATGGAGACACACTTTCTCCAGTGTAATCACTGCCCAGATTGAGTGTATTCATGCCACCATTTTGGTTTGTTACCATGTTTAGAATCACCAGTATGACCATGGCGCCGAGCACGAGAAGGCTGAATTTTATGAGTTGGGAGGTCGTGATATTAAATTGTTTAAAAAAATTAAAATTCATAGTGTGTGATTATTAGATACATAATGCTTCTATTTCTCAATGTACTACGAGTCTTGACCACTTGGGTAACAAACGTTGCGCCCTCTACCATGTTGGAGGTATACCGATAGTGAATTCGGCACCCATCGGTATTCCCAAGTTTGGGTTAATGACCGGAATGTCGTCCGTAAGATTAAAGACCCCGTTCCCATTGTCATAGTAGAGTGCGGCGTAGTACTCATCACCCCGATGCGTTACGGTGCGGAGATAGACCGGGACGCCAACGGTTGTCCCACTATTTTGGAGTGGACTTACTCCAACAACCGGACCAATGCCTTCCGGACCGAACGAATGAATTACCACATAGCCGGGTCGCGTGAGTGTTACCGACGTTATACTGATTGCTATCCCTGGCTGTTGTGTGGCGAGCTCAAATCTGTCGGGTGGCGGAAGTGAGACATTCGTACTCTCTTGCATGATGCTATACGAGTTGACGGCGTCCCCTTGAGCACCACCCGATTGTGGCGCGAGCTTTGCGCTCGGTGCAGCATCTCTGGAAGAAGTATCATTGTTCGCATCCATGCGGAGACTTTCAGTAGGAGATATTTCTACGGGTATTGCGGTTTCATTTTCAAAGTAATGGAGTGTATTTGGCATAAGCACGAGGAGGAGAATCGCAAGTGCACCGATCGGTGCAAGGTGCACTGCCCACCAGTTCACTTTGTGGTACGGCGAACGAAGGGGAAACGTATGCGGCACTAAGAGTCGCGCACGAAGGTTGCGCACGAAGATTTCGTCAATAGTGACGTTGGGCTTTTCCGCTGTGAGGAGGGTGACGAGTGCACGCGCATCAGCCTCCTTCTCTGCGAAGGTAGGGTCGAGCGCAATGAGTTCGCGCATGATGATGTCTGTGGTGTCTCGGGTACTCATATATATGTATTACGAAAGGTTACGGAAAGGTAACGCGCTCGTTGCGGTGAGGGTAAGCAACAGGGTGAGCGCGAACGGTCCGCACTGTTCACGGAGCTCACGGATTGCTCGTGAAAACGCCATTTTTGTACCATCTTCAGTTCCGCCGATAATCTTAGCAATCTCTTTGTACGAGAGCTCTTCCCAGAGGCGGAGGATAATAATCTCGCGCTGACGGGACGGGAGTGTCTTCAGGTACTCTTCAACCCGCGCAAGGGCCGTAATAGCGTCGTGTTCCTCCGCGGTCCGGTTTTCTGTGTGGAGGTCGAATACGTCGTCAATGGGAATATTTTTCTTCTGGGTACGGTAGTGGTCGATGACACTATTTCGCGCGATACGGTATATCCATGCCGAAAACGTCCCCTTGTGACTGTTAAAGGAATGGATACGCTCAAACGCTTTGTGGAAAACATCGCTCGTAATGTCTTCAGCGGTTTCACGAACAAATGTCTTGTAGTAGATAAAGCGGTATATCTTAGTAATGTATCGATCATACAAAATACCAAACGCATCGTTTTCACCATGCGCGCATCGTTCTACTAATTGCTGGTCATCATCATTCATTGGTTAAAGTATTACATGACTTTGGGAAAAGAAAATAGGGAGTATGGTGTGTGTCGCAAAATGGATGTTGCAAAACTGAAGTAATGTTATTTTGTGAGCGTATAATAGTGGCATGAACACTGTATCAAAAATCAGGCGTGGGGTGGTGTTGCAAGGTGCACTCGTGGCGAGTGCTATTGTTGCATTTCTCTCGGTACTCACGCTCCTCATGATACCGGGAGCCGTTGAACCGAAGGCTGACATGCGTATTGAACCGCATACCGGTGTGGTAGCCAAAGGAGATTCTTTTACCTTACGGGTTGTCGTCACTGCTGATACTCCCACAAATGTGTTCAAAGGAGAGATTCGTTTCGACCACACACTCCTCGCGGTTACGGCAATTGAATACAATACGTCCATTGCTAATTTGTGGGCCGAGAAGCCGTGGTATGAGAATGGTGAAGGAACCATTAACTTCATTGGAGGAACTACCGAGAAAAGTGGATTTCTTGGTACGGGGACACTCATGACCATCACTTTTGTGACGCTCGCGGAGGGAGATGCGCTCCTCCACCTCGAGGGTGCCCGTATTCTTGAACATAATGGACTTGGTACTGACGCACCACTCAAAGAATCGATTGACGGACTCTTCACGGTCGCTGAATCAGTTATTGAAGCGCAGACGGTAGCGTCACCACGAACGACAACCACTTCGCTCACGGTCGTATCTGAACTCCCGAGTACTGATCTGAATGGAGATGGAAAACAGTCGATTGCAGATGTAAGTATATTTATGCTCAATATGCTCGGTACAGAGACACGTTTTGATTTCAATCGGGATGGAATGGTCAATGCAACTGATTTAAGTATCCTCATGAGTACCAAGTAACAATTCAAAATGAGCTTTCTCTTATTTTGATACAAATGGGGAGCAACTTGACAGTATGTCAAGTAAGATGTATTCTTTTTGCGCTTCTAGTTCCCCTGTTCCCCACCAACCACTCGAGGAGAGTTGATATGAGAGGAATTGCTGCTGCAACAATTCTGGGGTATCTCCCCAAGGGTGAGGAGGAGCCTCTGTGCGAGGCATGCATCGAGGCCCTCAAGTCGTTCATTGATGAGTGCGAAGTGGTGATCACCCGCGTGGTGGTCTTTGTCTGCGACCATGACTTGGTCAGAGTCGCAGAGGAAGTGGTCGCGTCCCTCGGTGTGGGCTGCTCGGTTGAGGTGTGTCCTACGCACATGGCAGCAATGAGCCTTGAGCACGCAGCGCGCGAGTACGGACGTGCACATAACCTCGAGGTCATCTGCATCCACTGATTGCAAAAGCAAATCGAAAAGGGCCCGCCAAGTTCCGCGGGCCCTTTCTAATTATTTGAGCACCCTATGCTTGTAAAGCAACTAAATCTGAGAGCACGTTTTCCGCATGAAGTTCAGGCTTCACTTTTTCATACACTTTCACGATAACCCCATCAGGGTTAATGAGGAACGATGAACGCTGTGTCCCCAGAAACTCTCGCCCCATGAACTTCTTTGGAGACCATACCCCATACGCCTGCACCACTTTCTTTTCTATGTCGGCGAGTAATGAGAATGGGAGCGCGTACTTCTCTTCAAATTTCTTATGACTTTTCTCACCATCAGTTGAGATGCCAAGGACAACGCAGTTTATTTTCTCAAACTCCGCCCACGAGTCTCGAATGGCACATGCCTGTTTTGTACATCCGGGGGTGTCGTCCTTTGGGTAGAAATACATAAGTACCCATTTTCCCCGGTAGTCTCGAAGCGAGTGAATAACACCGTTTTGGTCAGTGAGTGAGAAGTCGGGTGCGGGTGTGTGTGGGGTAAGCATAGTAATAGAAACGCGCGCCTGAGGGCGCGCGTTTGCAAGTGTTACTTCTTTTCAATAATTTCAACCTTTCCTTCAGTACGTAGTTTTTCTATAAGATCCGCAACCACTTTCTGCTGTTTTTGTGCAAGAAGAGTACTCTCTATCTGCGGGCGAATTTCTTCAAGGGGTGGAAGCGTCACACCCTCAGTTTTAATAGAATCAAGGTATGCCGTAACTTCGGCATCAGTGACGGTGAGTGATTTTATGTCAGTCTCTGATTCAATATACGCGTCAACCATGAGTCTTTCAGCAATGTTCTTAAAAAGAGTTTCTCGAGTGAGTCCGACAGCTGCCATACGAGTCTTGAGTTCTTCCTCTCCGCCAACTTCCCCCACGAGCTTGTCGTAGGCAGTTTGTATTGCCGCCTCGTCCGCCTCCTTCCCTGCATTTTTTGCTGCACCCATGAGGAGCGCGTTATTTACAAGGTTCTCAATTGCTTGTGTACGAATTTCTTCAAGGGTAGTAGTGCTGGTTGTGTCGATACCTTGTGCTGCAGCACCCTTTGTCATCATTGCAATATTCTCGTCAAGTTCAGTCTGAGTGATGCGTGTCCCGTTTACGATAGCAACCGCATCAGCATGGTTTTTAACGTATGTGTTGTAGAGTGCTCCGGAAGCCACCGCTACGACAATCCCGAGAAGTACATACTTGAGGTATGATTTTTTCACCGGAGCCGTTTCACTCGCGCTCGGAGCCTCAGTAATAATAGTTGCATCGGTGATGAGTGTACTCTCTGTTGTTGGTGAGACCAGCGTCTCTTTCTCAGTCTGAAGTTGATTCATGAAATATCGTGCTTAAAATAACCTACACAGCGTACCATATTGCGCGTTTCCTCTCAAAAAGCCCCGCGGCCTTAGGCCGCGGGGCTTTTTCCCTTCACTTCACCCCTTTCTCCCCTCGAGGTTCTTTCGGTAGTCCCCACTGCCACTTCGGCTTTTCTCCCGTTTTGTAACAAATCACTATGAGTATGGACACTACTATGATGGTCTGTGGAACAAAATTTATGAGCGTATCACTTGCTGAGTGCGACGCACGATCAATACGAATGAAATTAAATACAATGAGACCGGCAAAGAGCACAAGGATTCCCCACCCTTCTCGGGTAGCAGGAGTCCAGCCCCAACCATACAATTTTCGTTTAAACCAATACCCTTCGGGATTGTCATGTAGGTATTCAATGTGTTCCTGAATATAGTTTTTCATATTTTAGTTACTATCATGTGATATAAGACTTTGGATACGAGGCACTGAGGAATGAAGACAGAAGTCGTACCTTTCGTACGACGACTGTTTGAAGGACGAAAGTAACGAAGTAGACGAGGTCTTAGAGTACATGTTAGCCCCAGAGGCCGAGCATATAGCCATAGATAAGAAACATGACGAGTTGATACCCTGTTTGAATGAGGAATCGTGCCCATTTAATTTTTGTAGAATCATTATTCCACATGGCACTTCCCGCAATCGTAGGCATCACAAATCCGAGCCACATCCAAAATGCAATTCCGACGGCACTTCCATTTTCCCAATTTACTAAACCGGCGAGTACGTAGAGTTGGAGGAGGGCGAGAACAAATTGAATTCCATAAAGTGGAAGTGCCTCTTTTTGCATTTGCTTTCGTTGTGCTTCATCGAACGCACTCACTCCACAGATTTCCATCCACTTCTTCCCAAACAGGGGTCCGTACCATATACCCCCCACAATCATTGAGGTCACCGCTGCACCAAGAATCGTTACATAGTTAACATCCATATATATGTGTAGTCTTCTAGCCTATAAATATACTCTCTGTAAATAGTGTACACCTTATTTAGAGCTGAGCATCCTATGCACACACGATGCCCGGTTCTCCATTTGGTAGGCTATACTAGAGATATGCTGAGATTGAAAAAAGTATTCAAAAGAATACCGCATGTCTCAGTGATTCAATTCCCGCCTCCCGGCGGTCTTTTTTTGTCCACTTTTTACACAGGAGAAGAAATGTACAATCGACAAGGAGACCTCTTTCGGACTGACGAGTATCTTGGTGACAATCGTCACCTTGACTCACCGAGAGAACCCTACTTCGATATAGATTTTCTACCGGCGGTAGAAGCGCTTTTTCGAAAGGAGACGAGTGATCCTCGGACACGGTCAACAGACCAGTGTCCGTTTCGTATAGGGAGCGGATGGGCAGAAAATTCTCTTGCGCCCACCTGCGAGTGTCCAGCATCGCACACGCTTGTGAAGACGCTCGGGAGCGGTATCCCTCGTTGTTCACAGGATCGATGTCCTGTCCGCATCGTGCTCTCTACTTAGGGCAGAGAGCACCGCCACGACGTTTCACTGTCGTGGCGTCGTTTTTATATGTAGCTATCGAAATAAATTGCATGGCATGTATATCCACCCGGATTCTTCACGAGATAATCCTGATGGTAAGCTTCAGCCGGCCAAAAGCGGGTGAATGGCTCAAGGGTTGTGACGACAGGGTCAGACCACCGTTCTGATTCGTTTACAATATCGATGAAATCTGCAGCCTCTTTTCGTTCATCCTCCGTTTTGTAGAAAATTGCGGAACGGTAGGAAGTGCCGCGGTCATTCCCCTGCTGATTCAAGGTTGTCGGATTATGGATCTGAAAAAAGAAATCGAGGAGATTTTTGTACGACGTTATTTCGTCATCGTAGGTAATGAGGACTGCTTCTGCATGTCCGGGGTGATTTTCATATGTCGGATTATCATTCGTTCCACCGGTGTAGCCGACTTCGGTTTCGGTGACACCGGGTTGGGTACGGATGAGGTCTTCGAGTCCCCAGAAACACCCGCCTGCGAATAGTGCTTGTTTAGTCATAACTAAGTCTCTTCGTCTTACAGACGCTGTTCAGGTTGTATGACAGTTCTCGTTTCCTCAAACTGTCGACAACCTTTTGCGCCAGTCCCCCAGACTGGCTCACCCAGAAGCATCCGCCAGCGAATAGTGATTGCTTAGTCATTCTTAAGTTCGAGTGACACGCTATTAATACAGAATCGATTACACACGTTTCCGTTTTTTACTGGTCCGTCAGGAAACACATGCCCGAGGTGTGCATTGCATTTTGCACACTGCACTTCAGTACGATGCATTCCGTGACTGTCGTCGTCGATTAATTTCACCGCACTCGAAACAGCGGGGTCAGTAAACGAAGGCCAGCCAGAACCGCTGTCGAACTTCGTGTCGGAGGAAAAAAGCGGTGCGTCACACACTGCACAGTGGTACGTACCGTCCTCCTCAGTGTGAACATACTCGCCGGTAAATGCGGGTTCTGTTCCGCCTTCTCGTGCGACACGATAGAGCTCGGGGTTCTGTTCTTTCAGCATTTCGTCATCCATATATCCAGTATACGGTTTTTTATCGCAAATAAAAATAGCAAAACCCGCAAGCAGGTCTCGCGGGTTGGGTAAGTTACACACACAGTTCCCGATCAGTCCTCTTCAGGTAGATTGTTGAACATCGAGAACAAGCCAATGAGAACTATTATGTATATTTCAGGCACTGTCGATATTTCGCACAATAGACCATAGCCCCACTGAATCAGAAGTGTACAGCCCTACACAATTTGCGTACTATAGAAACACATTTATGGAACGCCCGCTTCGTGTACTCCTTTACGTAACTGTCGCCATTACTGGCGCTGCAGTGCTCGTCATTGAGGTCGCGGCGGTACGCATTCTCTCTCCGTACTTTGGCGCTTCACTCTACGTATTCTCGAGTGTCCTTACCATTATCCTCGCTGCACTTTCGCTCGGGTACTATGTCGGAGGAAGGATTGCTGATCGCTTCCCCACGTTTGAACGCCTCTACGCGCTCATTGCGGTGAGTGGCATCACCACGCTTCTTGCTGAATTTCTTGCCCTCACCATACTTCCCGGCGTTGAAGGAATTTTTTCGATACTTACGGGGCCGCTCATCTTTGGGTCAATTCTTTTCTTTGCACCCGGGTTTCTCCTCGGTATTGTTTCTCCTTACATCATTAAGCTCATCTCGCGGACCGGGGGAGTAGACGCAATTGGCACCCTTTCGGGGACGGTCTTTTTCTACGGAACAATGGGGAGTATTGTGGGGAGTTTGCTTTCGGGGTTTGTGCTCATCCCAGTTTTTGGTGTACGAATGAGTATGGTCAGCACCGGGATTGCGCTCGTCCTTCTCGGAATCATTGGGGCGCTCGTTTTCCATACGCTCATAACGCGCACGTCACCGTATGTGTACATTGCTCGCTACAGTTCATTTGTTCTTTCGGTTGTCATAATGACGACACTTCTCCTCGTACTCATATTTAACTCGAAATTTCCTTTCCCCCACAAGGTGCTCTACCGTGCTGATGGAACGTACGGGCACATCCTCGTATATGAAACTGAACTCCTTGGGCATCCACTTCGTGCACTGAAACGAGATACCAACAATGAATCTGCAGTGTACCTTGATTCGTATGATCTCCCCTTTGAGTACACTCAATTTTTCATGCTCTATCCAACGGTTGTAAAAAATGTGGAACGAGCACTCATGATTGGTGGGGGTGCATATACCGTACCGCGCTCAATGCTTGCGCGCGATGAACTGGTAACGATTGATGTTGCAGAAGTCGAGCCGACTCTGTTTGAAATTGCACAAACGTACTTTGATGTACCAGATTCAGCACAATTGGTAAATCATGTCATTGACGGGCGGGTATTTTTGAATCAAGATGCGCGCCCGTACGACCTCATTCTTATGGATGCGTTTGGTACTGATCTTACACTCCCTGCACACCTCGCAACACGTGAATTTTTTCAACTCGTTCGTAGAAAACTAAATGATGAGGGGGTGTTTATGGTGAACTATGTTGGAAACCTTAATGCAGAGGCACCGTCACTTACGGGCTCATTAGTGAAAACTCTTTATTCCGTTTTCCCGAATATAAAAATGTATGGAATATATCGAAACACTGATCGAAGACAAAATATTTTATTTGTTGCCCGAAAAGGAAACTCCCCCATAAATTTTGAACCCAATTCATTATTGAGTGTTACCGGGGATACACTCAGGGTATCAAATATGGAAGTCGATATAGCCAAATATTTGAATGGAGACGAGCTTGTATTTACTGATGACCGGGCACCAATCGAGTATCTCATGCTTGCACAGTATAAATAGTGATTCGTGTGAGTCACAAAAAGACCACGGGCAGGCCGATGGTCTTTTTTGCCACCAAATACCTGAGCGTGCCTTTTAATCAAGATACTTGACAAATACGTACGAAGTAGTATAATGAATAGTATTTTGTTCCCAAACCCAGCATTCCAAGGAGACCCCAATGCTGACTGTTCAACTGTCCGTTCAAACGAAAATTGCGTTTCTGATTTTGGCAATCTTCGTCATCGTCTCGCCAGCTGCCTTTGCCATCGAGCCGCCGGTGAAGGTGGTCGATGCGCCGCCGGCTCGCTCGGTGATGGTCTACGCGGGCAAGACCGCCTTTGCCGGCACAGTGGCAGACTACGGCAGCGGCATCAAGGAGTACACCTTCGCGGGTGTTGCGACCCAGAAGGCCGAGCTGAAGAAGGCGGTCGAGACCCTCAGCCCTGGCTGCGACTCGTACGTCGAGGGTCAGAAGAAGGCCGACGAGATGAAGGTGGTCGTCTACTGCAAGAAGTAGGAGACAATCATCGACCGACTGCCGCGTGTGCCTCACAGCACCGCGGCGGTTTTTCAAATCCCTACTTCTTCCCCAAGTCGAGCACTTCATCGATGCGGATTTTTTCTACAAAGTCAGGTACGTGTGATACGAGAATCATTGCTCCTTGGTACTGATTGAGTGCCTCAGCAATGATGGGAAGGTGGCGGAAATTAATGTGGTTGGTAGGTTCGTCAAGAATGAGGAGTCCTGGTTTCATGAGAACGAGCTGTGCAAATGCGACAAGGCCTTTTTGCCCCTCGGAGAGGTCACCAATCTTTGTCTGCATGACATCTCGCGTGAGGAGGAACCCTGCCGCAGTTGCGCGCATCTCTTCCTCTATTTTTTTCTCCATAACAGAGAGGAGCGATTCAAACACTGTGTCGTTAAAATTGAGTGTTGAAAAATCTTGGCGGTAGTACCCAATCTTCACCTGGGGTGCAACGGTCTCCCCTTTCGCGTGGCCGGAGGCAAGCGATTCGAGGAGTGTGCTCTTACCGATGCCGTTTGGCCCGACGAGCTGGAGGTGTTTGTTTTTACTAAGCGTAATGTTGCACGTACGTTCAGTTGGTTTATGATTTTTGATAACCGAGTATGAGGTGATGGTAAGAATTTTTGGCGGAAGTTCTTTTGGAACGCCAATCGTAAAGGGACGAATGGTCTTATCTTCCCTTCGTACATCAACCATATTCTCCTCATCCTCTTCTGCTTGTAGGCGCAATTTCTTTGCAAGTACGCGCATTTTGCCACCCTTGTGAGCAAAGTAGTTCACCTTATCCTTATTTGCCTGTATTTCCTTGGCATACTGAGCATTTTTTCGATTCTCTTTTTCGATACGAGCGGCAATGTCCTTGACCACGTCGTGGTAGTTTCCATCGTACTGTTCGACGACGTGTGTGTGGACATCGAGGTAGAGAACGCCGTGAGTGAATGCATTGAGAAAATCTGCATCGTGAGAAATTACGACGACGGTCTTCTTGTATGCTCGGAGAAAATTGGTGAGGTGGAGAATTCCTTCGGTATCGAGATTGTTTGTTGGTTCGTCGAGAAGGAGGAGATCAGGATCTTGAATGAGTGCTGAGGCGAGGAGAAGTCGTGCCTGCTGTCCACCAGAAAACGAGCGAATAATGCGGTCATGCGGTGCGTGAAAGTTAACTATCTCCATCACCTCATCAATTTTCGGATCAATGTTATATACTTTTTCGCTAAAACACTTTTCAAAAAATGCACGAATGGTCAGGTCGAGTTCATCGCGTGGAATAACCTGCCGTGACTGCGCAATCGTGGTGTGAGCGGCGATGTTAATAGCGCCTGCCGTTAATTGGTGCTCCCCCGTAATGAGTCCGAAGATGGTACTTTTCCCTGCACCATTTTGGCCCATGAGCGTAAGCTTCGCACCTTTTCGAATGACAAAATTTGCCCCGATGAGAATCGGTTTATTGTGCGTGTATTCATGCGATACGTCGCTGAATGTAATGAGACCCTCAGAACGAGACATAGGTGCATAAGACTACCTTATTTTGAATGAATACGTAAGTGTAACCAACACTACGCCAAGAAATAAAAGAACGGTGTCCATGGGGACACCGTTCTTTTTACTTTTTCTTATCCTTCTTCGGTTTCTTCTTGTTTTTCTGTTGGGCGTTGTTTCCTTTTGCCATATTACATACATTGCTTCTAATATATGTATTGTACGTGTTTTTTCTCGTGAAAGTGCGAGTTGTCCTCATGTGCCCACTGCTTAAGAATCTCCTACGGATTTGCACTAGAGACTTGAAAGAGCATCACTCACTGATTCGAGAAGGTACTCATCAATCACCTTCGCGTACCCGTCACGGTTGTAATGGATTCCATCATCGAGCTTATATGCTGGATTAAGAAAAATTGATTTCGTTAAGAATGGAACAAGGGGGATATTGTATTCTTTACTGAATGTTTCATACAGTGCATCAAATTTCTGCTTGTATGAAAATCCTGCATTGAGAGGTGCTTGCATTTGAAGCAGGAGAACGAGCGGAGGATTGTCTCCGCCGCGGAGAATCTCAATTGTTGCACGCATATTCTTCGACGTTTCTTCGACAGGAAGATAGCGAAGTGCGTCATTGCCCCCAATCCCGAGAATAACAATCTGAGGATTCTGTTTTCGAATGAACGTGGCGCGCTCGAGATTTCCCTTTGTGGTTTCTCCGCTCACTCCTGCATTGATGACCTTCGCGTCAATTCCCTTTCCCCTGAGTCGTGCTTCAAGTTGTGACGGGTAGCTCTCGCTCTGCGACACTCCGTACCCTGCTGTGAGACTGTCTCCGAACGCAATGATGGTGTATTTCGACACTACCCCTGCACTCCCACTCGGCGGGAGTGCAGGGGTAGTGTCTTTCTTTACCACGTACACATACATTCCGAGAATGACTCCGAACAGTGTGAGCGTGAGTAGGACGACACTAACGATTTGTTTCATACGCGAGAAGTTCTCGAAGGGGCATTCGATTTTTAGTAAAGAGGTACGCACCTATCATAGCAACAAAGAGGACGACAAAACCGAGGCCGAGGAAGAGTTCAGCATCAAACAGTACCGGCTGACCAAGTTTGAGGTACCGAGACGTGATGAAGTACGTCACGAGTAAGCTCGAAACATAGGCCATAATCGCACCGGCGAGTGTGAGCGCAATTGTTTCGAGGAGGTAGAAGAGACGGACGCGATTGATCGGGAGGCCGAGTGCTTGGAGTCGCGCCCCCTCTTTCTTTCGGGACGGGTACGAAGAGACGACAATCGTAGCGATGAGGAGTGTTGCGATGAGGAGCGGTGGAATGATAATGAGGAACACGAGCGTGAGGAGTGTGTTCACAATGCTCCGCACAATCGGTGCGAGTGCGTCTGTTTTTATGACCGACACGTTCGGCATTGTGGGGAGGAGAAATTGTTCGAGCGCGCGCTGCGTCTCAGCGGTGTAGTACGCGTACCCAAAATATACCGATGGAAATTCCCCCACATCCATTGGTGAGAGAACGAAGTAGAAAAAAGGAAGTCCAGAGCGGGAGTCGGTGTCACGCAAGCTTGTGACCGTTCCGCGTACGTCAAATCCTTGTATGAGAAACGTGACCGATGACCCAAGTTGAATGTTCGCCCGTTCGGCGAACTCTCGGTCCACTGACATTTCTCCCGCATTCCCCTCCCCCCAGACTCCCTCCGTGATTGACTCACTCGAAAGGAGTGAGTCGCGCATCGTCAGATTGTACTCGCGTCTAAGCTCACGATCAGTGTTTGGGTCGCCTGCCTCAACGAGGTCTTGTATTCGTCTTCCGTCGATATCAACAATGCGCGCGCGAATGTTGGGGAAGACCGTGAGATCCGGAAACGCACTGAGGAGTGCATCTTTTTGTGATGGCTGAATATCGATGACATAGGTGGTCGGGATGGTGCGCACGAGGTCTTGTTCTAGGTACCGTGTCAGTGAAACCTGGGTAAGGGCGAGCGTTGCGAGTGCGGTGAGCGCGATAAAGAGTGAGGTGAAGGAAATCACCCCAAGGACCCCGTCAGCTTTTTTGTGTGCAATGACACCCCGCACCATGAATGTGAAACGTGTGCGATAGCGGTAGAGGAGCGAAAGAAGAGCGACAAATATGGATGAGATGACAACGTATGAAACGAGAATACCCCCAATGACCACTATGCCACGTATGAAACTCTGAAGGAGTAGTGATGCGAGAAGTACGAGGGGCGCGAGTGACCCGATGACAATAACGAGAAGTGCGCTGAGTGTTTGTTTCTCACGCGCGCCCTCGTCTTTGCCGTGGAGCATGTCTTTTGGACTTACTCCTCGGAGACGGAGCACGCCAGGTACAAAGGCAGAGAGCGTGGTGACCAGAATGAGGAGTGTTGTAATGAATCCTTGGAATAGAGCATCGTGGAGAGGAATGCTAATTCCGTACCGGGTTTCGATGACACCCTGCGCAACGGTGAAAAGGAGTGTGCCCAGTCCCGCTCCGATTATGCCGCTCGGAATGACAATGAGAAGGAGCGATGTTCCCACTACGCTCCCGAGTGTCCGTGCACGCATGCCGAGGGCAAGGAGAACGGCAAAACTTTTTCGCTCGGAAGCGATGAGGTGCACGGTGCTCGTGTAGACATTTGCTGCACCGAGCACGATGGTGATGAGTACTGCGATAATGAGAAAATCGGAAACGGTACTAAGGCTCCGGTCAAAACCCGTTCGTGACGTTCCGGCAATGGTGATGTCAGTATGGTGAGTCTCTTTGTACGCAAGAATGCGCACGCGCATCGCATCGGTGAGGTTGGGTAGTGCGTACGCGTAGCGATACTCAGTTCGGAGGAGTTCAGTGGGGAGCGCTGCGCGCGCGAACCCCGCGTCGCTCATAAACGCCCGAGGAAAAAATCGAAATCCACCGAAGAGCGATGAGGGTTCCTCCGTGACGATGCCGGCGAGGGTGTATGTCTTCTCTGAAAACAAGAGTGTGTCACCAACTTTCACATTGAGACGTTCCGCGCCTGCTTGGTCGAGGAGTAGCTCGTCTGGACTGAGTGCTCGATAGACACCACTCTGAAGGGTGATCGTGCCAAAGAGTGGGTACGTGCCATCAACCACCTCAAACGAAACAGGGAGCGCGCGCTCACGTGTCCCGAGTGATGCGGTGAACGCACGCGTGTATGATTTTTTCTCTGGAACAATACTAATTTCGTTCAAGAGTGCGTCTGCATCTATTGGAGTGTTCGACTCAATGACCATGTCCCCACCCTGCAGTTCGCGCGCTTTTTCTCCAATGAGTGTACTCCCGCCCTCAGTGAGGAGCAGCATGAGCATGATGACGACACCCGTGATGACGAGCGAGGCTGAGGGAAGCACAAAACGACGCCACTCACGAGTGAGGAGGCGGACGCTGTATTTACAAATGAGTATGAGGTCTTTCATAGAGGGTACGATCACGGAGTTCGAAAATACGATCCATGCGCTCAGCGACTGCTTCGTCGTGCGTAATGACGACGAGCGTTCCGTGTGTTTTTTCTACCTGTGTGAGGAGAAGGTCGAGCACTTTTTTTCCCGTTATGCGGTCAAGACTTCCTGTTGGCTCGTCTGCAAGAATGAGTGTTGGTGCATGAACGAGTGCCCGAGCAATGGCGACACGTTGTTTCTCTCCCCCTGAGAGTGTATAGGGAAGCGTGTGCGCACGTTCGCGAAGGTCGACGTGGTCGATGAGCTCGCGGACGCGCGCATGGTCCACGTCGCCACCGCGGATGTCGAGAGGTGCTTCGATGTTCTCTGTGACGGTAAATGGCTCAATGAGTTCAAACGACTGGAACACAAATCCGATGTGCATATTTCGGAATCGTGCCTGTTCTGGTTCGGAAAGCGTGCCAATGTCGACCCCCTTCACCGTGACCCTCCCCTCGGTTGGTGTATCAAGGAGCCCGATGAGCGCAAGGAGTGTCGACTTCCCCGACCCCGACGGTCCCACAATGGCTACCTTTTCTCCCTGCAGAACAGAGAAACTCACCTCACGGAGAATCGTGAGTGGTCCCTGCGGCGTGGTAAAAGTCTTCGTCACTCCTTCCACTTTCAAAATGGGTACGGTGTCATTTTCCATAGGTTAAGCGAGTATAGCATTTTTGATTGGATTCATTGATGTTTTCGACTACTGGGCTGACGAAAGGACGTGAGAATGCTTAATTAAGTTCCTTGTGATGCGGCGGCATGAGGTACTCATGGGGATACCAAAGCACCTTGCTGAGTTTTTATGTTTCACAACCATGTCTGTTACACTATTTACATGAAAATTTATTCGTGGAACGTCAATGGCATCCGGGCGGTCATCAAGAAGGGGGACTTTCAGAGGTTCATAGAGGCACATAATCCAGACATTCTCTGCCTCCAAGAGACAAAGGCCAACCGCGATCAAGTAGAAGTTGATTTACCTGAGTATGACGAATACTGGAACTCGGCAGACAAAAAGGGATATTCTGGTACCGCAATTTTCACGAAACATGCTCCGCTCGAGGTGATTGAGGGAATTCCCGAGGAAATTAGCTCAGAATACGCACTTTCTGACAGTTATGGTGATACAACGAGGGAGGGACGAGTCGTGACGCTCGAGTTTGAGCATTTTTACGTCAGCTCCGTCTACACACCAAATGCAAAAGACGATCTCTCACGCATTCCGATGCGGCAAGCGTGGGACCCTGCCTATCTTGAGTTCATGAAACAGCTTGAAGCTGTGAAACCAGTCATTTTCTGCGGCGACCTCAACGTTGCGCACACTGCTGACGACCTTGCACGACCAAAGGAGAACGAAGGCAAAAAAGGTTTCACGCAAGAGGAACGAAGTGGTATTGATGCAATGATTACTGCAGGGTATGTGGATAGCTTCAGACACTTCACGAAAGGTAACGGGCACTATACGTGGTGGTCTGCATGGGGAGGCGCACGCGATAGGAATGTTGGATGGAGAATTGACTATATGATGGTTTCACAAGCGCTCATGTCTGCTGTGAAACATGCACGGATACATGATGATGTATTTGGAAGCGATCATTGCCCTGTTTCAATTGATATAGCAATTGAGCCGTAGAATGCACCATGTCCTTTATCAAGGACACGATGTATTCTGTTAAGGACATTTTCGGGATAGTTTTCCACAGTTATGCACAGGTATGTCCTTTACAGTATTGCCTATAGGACATATCATCATATGTAGGCCCAGAAAGGGCGAGCAGGCGATCATCGCAAGATGATTTAGCCCCTTAAAGAGATCATTCAAAATTGAGTTAATACCTCCAAAAAAACTCTAAGTACATCACACACGTGAGGATCGCAAGAACCGTTTTGGTTCACGCAAGAATCACACAACTTTAAAGAGTCGAAACTTGGGTACGGAGTACTTAAACTCCACCCTTAGGGACTTCGTCCCACGAACGACTCAAGATCAAACCAACAAAGGCCTGACGGATTGGCTGACGAGCATAGAGCTCGCCCATCAATCCCTCAGGCCTTTTTTAAATGAAGAAACGAGCGTAGCGACTATTCTGAATTTATGTCCCGATTTGTCCCACCCCAGGGCAAATCGCTGGACGAACGAACTCAATCATTTTTACTACCCTCCTCGCCGCACGTCCATGTACGTCTCGTTCGCAACTCTTGTTTTTCCTCGAACTCTCCTCAACAGCGTTTGTTTTCTAACAGCAAACGTCGTGTTTCTTTTGTAATTCAGCAATTTCGGCTGCCTCTTCCTTCTCACGCTTCAGTCTCCCTGCTTCGCCGAGTTTTACGAGCTCAGCATCAGGGAGTTTCATAAGTTCAATTGCGCGTTTTTCCATATATTCAGGAGTGTTTTTGAGCGAATCATCGAGGACTTCTTCGAGGAGTGCGTTGAGGGTATTGCCGAGCTTTGGCCCTGGATTCTCACCGGTAATTTCCATAATACGTGAACCGTCGACTTTGAGCATCTTAACCGAGATAGGGTCGCGGAGTGCTTCTTCTACCATTGCGGTGTACTTCCGGAGCCTAAATGGCTGTTCCTTCGGGCGTCCGGTGCCAATGCGGTCGCAACGGCGGAGCTTGAGAAGGTCCCAAATATTTTCCTGCCCCACGTTTGCGATGGTACGACGTACTGCAGAAAGGGTGATTTGAGCAGGATCTGAGAAAAACATGTGCCAACGGATGAGCGTGACCACACGGTCAATTTTTTCACGAGGAAATTTCAAGTCGAAAAGTGCCTTTTTAGCTACTTTTGCACCTACAACTTCATGGCCATGGAAGGTCCAGTCATTCTTTTCCTTAGACCAGCGTCGTGTCTCGGGCTTTGAAATATCATGAAAGAGCCCCGCAAGACGAATATCGAAGTCCCAGTCCTTGTCAGCTGCGTGTTGCATGGTGCGGAGGAGGTGTTCGTAGACATCAAACGCGTGCGCCTGGTTTTGCTCTATCCCGATGCCGCGGAGGAGGTCAGGGGCAACGTAAGGGAGCATACCGAGCTTTTCAAGGAAGATAATACCCTGCATGGGCTGCTTTGACTCAAGAATACGCACAAATTCATCACGTATGCGCTCTTTTGAGATGCGTCCGAGGTTCTCTGCATTTTCGGCAATTGCGGTCATGGTCTCGCTATCAATGACAAACCCGAGCTCAACCGCAAGTCGTACGGCGCGCATCATGCGGAGGGCATCTTCAGCGAATCGCTCACTCGCCTTCCCTACTGCTCGAATGCGTTTCTTTGCGATATCATCTGCCCCGCTGTAGTTATCGACAATTTTTTGGTCCTTAAGCCGGTATGCAATCGCATTCACGGTAAAATCACGACGCTTAAGGTCTTCATCGAGGGACACACCGAATTCCACCTTGTCGGGGTGGCGTGCGTTTGTGTATTCGGATTCGGTGCGATATGGAGTGACTTCGACAACCTTAAGCCGCGCATCCTCGCTTTTGGTTACAATCCCTACTGTTCCGTACTCATTGTTCACAAATGTTTCTTCGAATAGTCCTTCAATGTCAGTAGGATGCGCATTCGAGGTGATATCCCAATCTTTGGGCTGTTTCCCGATGAGAATATCCCGGACGCAACCGCCGACGAGGTACGCTTCAAATCCCGCATTTTCGAGGGTATCGGCGACAAACTGGACTTCTGTAGGTATTTCGCTTCGGACAATCATAATTTCATTATTGTATTGGTATTAGTAAGAAATGTACACACAATATATTGTGGGTTATTCGAACCATGATATAATGGTATATATATGAAAGCACTAGTACAAGAAAAAGAGAGAGCAATTGAAATGCGTAAACGTGGGATGAGCTATCGGGATATCCTTGATGAAGTCAAAGTTGCAAAAAGCTCACTCTCACTCTGGTTAAAGGATTTCCCCCTGACTGATTATGAGAAAAAAGCACTCAAGAAACGTCGAACGAGCAACATAACGCGCGGAAGAATTAAAGTCGCTGGGATATTAAGAAATAGGAGATTAAGCCGTGAGTCTGTGTGGCTCGATGAAGCAAGAAAGACTTTCCGAAAATATAAACACGAGCCATTTTTTCATACAGGTGTTGCCCTATATTGGGCCGAAGGCTCAAAACGCGTGAACCAGTGGGGATTTACAAATTCGGATGAGGAAATGTCACTCGTAATGATTAAGTGGCTTGAGAAGTACATTGAAGTAAAGAAGTTGGAGTTACACTTTCGCTTATACATACATAAACTCTATGCTCATGAAAACTGTGAGTTATGGTGGCAGAATAAACTTGGAGTGCAAGCGGTACAATTTGGAAAGACGACATATAAACCGAGCGGACGTGGTGTTAAAAAGCGCCCACAGTACAAGGGGTGCGTGCGCATTGAGGTGAGAAAGAGTAAGGGACTACTCTTGAAAATGAAATTTTGGCAGAATATGTTGATTGAACATTACGCAAAAGGATAGTAAGCTCTGTCTACTGCACCCATAGCTCAACGGATAGAGTACTTGTCTTCGGAACAAGGGGTTGGGGGTTCGAGTCCCTCTGGGTGCACTTACAATAGAAATGCCGGCCTTGCGCCGGTTTTTCTATTGTAAGTCCAGGGACTCGAAGCTGTTGTGAGCTACTTTTCGAATATAGTGAAGAAAAGTAGCTACAACGGGTACTGGTCCTGTAAGGACCGAGTCCCTCCGGGTGCACCAAGGCAAACTAAAGACCACATCAGTTTTAAAACTGATGTGGTCTTTAGTTTAGAAAGCAAAAGGTTTTGCTTTCGTGCCTTGGTGCAAGACGGAGGTATGTTTTGGCTATTTCTAATGCCAAAACAACCGAGTCCGGGGAGAAAGTTCTTAACGAACATAGAGAGTTTAGAAACTTGACCCCACAAAGTGACTTGGCAACTTGCGACCGAGTCCCTCCGACCCCAGTATCCCCCACCATACTCGAAATCAGTATAAATCGAACCTATGGCTTAGTAGATAATATACTCATACTACCATGAGTAAAAAAGCAGAAAAACAAAAAGCCCTAGAGCTTCGTAGGCGAGGTTTTACCTATACTGAGATTGCAAAGTACGTTGGCGTCTCGGTGAGCACGATTTCCCTCTGGCTCAAAGATGAGCAATGGTCTCATAAAATAACCGAAGACAATCAGAAGCGTGCCTCAAAAGAAAATAGTAAACGTATCTCTCTCCTCAATAAAGCTCGTGGGAATCAATACAAAAAACTCTATGCAGAAGCGGAGCGTTCTGCAGTTATTGAATACAAACATTACAAGACCAGTTCCCTTTTCATTGCGGGGCTCATGCTCTACGTTGGTGAGGGTGATAATGGCGATTCTCGCCTCATCCGTCTCGCAAATATACAAATGGACATCCACCGCATCTTCATCGCTTTTCTCGAAGCGTTTTTGGGTGTTCCACGTGAAAAGATACGTTTTTGGGTACTGCTCTACCCTGATCTTGATCCGGAGAAATGTTCACGAGCGTGGTCAAAGGCACTTAAGATTCCCCTCGCTCAATTCCACAAATATCAAGTAATTCAAGGAAAAAGTACAAAGCGCACATTGCAGTATGGTGTTGGAAATACTATAATCGGTAGCGCTGTCATGAAGAAAAAGCTCATGAAGTGGATAGAGCTTGCTCTAAAGGAGTTATAGAGGAGTAGTTTGCGGCCATGGTTAAGTGGTATAACGAATGCTTGCCAAGCATTAGTCGGGGTTTCGATTACCCCTGGCCGCACAAAAGCGCTAAAACGACCTGATTAATTTCAGGTCGTTTCGCTTTTGTGAGGCGGAGCCATGTTTTTGTTATTCCTAATACAAAAACGGGCGAGCCCGGGCAGGAGGTTCTTAGCGAATGCAATGAGCTTAGAAACCAGAGGTCAAAACAAAAGTCTCCTTCAAGGACTTTTACGATTGTGGCCAGGAGAAAGGTGCCTGCGCACCTTTTGGGGTAATCGAAACCGCCGGAACTATGTGAGTTTACGAACAAGTGAGGCGTGACCCGTGGCACTTATGAGTGAAACGAATTAGTGACCATCAGGTTTCGATTACCCCTGGCCGCACCAATGAAAAAGCGCCTCACGGCGCCTTTTCTATTGGCGCAGCTAGAACAAAGCACCTTCGTGCTTTCTGTGGGTAATCGAAAGCTGCGCAGTATATCACTGGCTATTCCTAATGCCCGTGATACGAGCAGCCGTCCAAGGATCTTAGTATTTATGAGCAAAGTAAATACTTAGAATCCAAGGGATCATTACCCTTTGCCGCATCTGTTCGTTTTATGCAAACAGGAGAAGTAATCGAAAGAGTTTGCCGGTAATTTCATGTTGTAGGAATAAAATAGCATCAACCAAAGCTGCGACCGTATGTCAGCAATTACCTCAGAATACCCTGATTCAGGGGAATTCGTCTCTATAAGACATCCCCAACCTCATAAAAGACACTCTCAGAGAATATGTGGAAAGATGTTGAAAACTCAGTGTATATGTGTATAAAGGACAGAACTAAAAAAGAGTCATGTCCTTAACATATGGCTCAAAACATGTAATTGCAGTTAGGTTATCTAACAATATTCACACTTTCAAAGTTCCACGTGGAACATTGATTTGAAGTACAATCTAGTGTTTCATATGAAACATGGCAAGGCATAACGAAATTGGGAAGCTAGGTGAGCAAATGGCTGCTGCGTGGTTAGAATCGCAAGATTTTCGTATTATCGAGTGTAACTACAACAAAAAGTGGGGAGAAATTGATATCATTACACGTGAAACATCAGGAAAGGTCCATTTTGTAGAGGTAAAAACTGTTTCATATGAAACAAAGTCTGCATTAGATTATTCGGTTTCACATGAAACATGGAGACCTGAGGAAAATGTTCATAGAAATAAAATAGATCGGTTCAAAAGGGCAATCCAGACGTGGATTGCTGAGAATAAATATAAAGGGGAGTGGCAGACAGATATAATTACTTTGCGCCTCGTTCCACGTGAAAAGATTGCTCGAATTAAACTAATTGATAATGTAATACTTGATTAGTTTCATGTGAAACATTATACAACGTGCCACGTGGAACGATAATAAAGCAATTTTTTCACAAAAGCACCGTTTCACATGAAACTGTGCTTTTGTGGAAAGAAACTATAAATCTTTCATTACGAAAAAGCAGGGAATCGGTCACAAGTTGCTAACTATAATTATTCGCTCTGCTCTAATTTTAGTAAGCACTCGCGACCCCGACTCGCTTGTTCGACACATTGTGAATAGTGTCTCACAACGCTGCGTCTTTCGATTCCCGGCTCCACGACAAAAGCGGCCTAAAGGCCGCTTTCTTGTCGGGGAGCCGGGAATCGAACCCGGACCACTCGGTCCCAAACCGAGTACACTACCACTATGCTACACCCCGATGTAGCGAGAGAAGTCTTGAATTCAAGGCGTTCTCTCGCAAATACTTGAAATCAAAGTTTACTTGAATTTTAAGTATTTGCGAGAGAACAAGCACGGAGTGCGAAATTCAAGATTTCCGAGCGAAGCAGGGTTGTATCGTGATACACCCCATTCGTTCTTTGAAGAAGAAATGTATCGAAGATACACCCTGAATTTCTCACATAAAGTAAAAAATCCCTTAACTTCGTGCCCCCGATGATACCATCCCACTGCAAAAAATGCGAGATTCAAAGTTGTCTGATACACTCACAAGAATTGGAATACTATGGTTACTCACTATTATAAAAGCGAAAAGGAAACCGGCCTCACAACAGTAGACGTGTCTCGTACGGGGTTGTGGACACATGTTGTCGCACCGACACCTGAGGAGTTTGTTGAACTTACTGCACAGTATGGGCTTGAAGAAACAATCATTGAAGATATTCAAGATTTTTTTGAAGTTCCACGTTTTGAAAAGGAAGGTTCAGTAGCATACTTTTTCACAAGGTATCCATACGACGTAAAGGACCTTGATATTGATACTGCACCAATTCTTATTATTCTTGGTGAAACATTCCTCATCACCATTGCTGAACAGGAGGTACCATTTCTCCGGGCATTCATAGACGGAAAACGCTCGTTTCTCACCACGGAGAAAACCTTTTTGTTCCTCGAGTTCCTTACTGAACTCATGGTTGCGTATGAACGTAAGCTCACACGGACACGAAAGATGGTATACCGGGACATGGGACGGGTGCGCAGTATGCGTGGAGGAGACCTCGAACGACTCGTTTTCATTGAGCAGGAGCTCAATGAAATGATTTCAGCGCTCGTGCCGACGAACGTGTGGTTCAACCACCTCACGAAAGGGAACCACATTCAGTTTCTTAATGATGATCGCGAACTTCTCGAGGACCTACTCATTGAATGTGGTCAGCTCATTGACTCAGCACAATCAATCTTAAAAACCATTCAAAACATTCGTACCGCGAGCGAAGCCATACTTACGCAAGAGCTCAACAATACAATGCGCATTCTCACTGCCGTGACGATTGTCCTCACTATTCCAACACTCGTCTCATCACTTTTTGGTATGAATGTCCCGCTTCCTTTTCAAGGATTGCCACACGCATTTTGGGGAGTTGTCCTACTCATTATCGTCGCAATGGGAGGGACGGTGTATTTCTTTAGTCGCAATCGATGGCTATAGTTAGATATGGAAAAGAAACAAATTGTATTCATTCATGGAGGGGAAGCATTCACCAGGTATGAAGATTTTCTCATATATCTTCACACCGAAGAAATTGATGATCCGCTCGGCGAAAATGTCCGGAAGCGATGGCAATCATCGTTACGAGAAACGCTTATTGAAACACACGAAGTGTACTACCCCTCAATGCCGAACAAACAGAGTGCAAAATACCTCGAATGGAAGATTTGGTTCGAGCGATACCATTCGTTTCTCCGTGACGGAGTAACACTCATTGGGCACTCACATGGTGGATATTTTCTTGCTCGGTATCTTTCGGAAGAACAGATGCCTGTGACGGTGCGTGCGCTCTACCTCCTCGCAGCAGCGTTTGAGCCCGATGATTTTGGCGGGGAAGACGGAGGCGACTTTAAGTTCGAACCTGCAAACTTGCCCCGACTTGCTGCGCAAGTCGGGGCAATGTACATTCTCCACTCAAAAGATGATCCTGTTGTCCCCTACGCTCATGCGCTCAAATACAAAGCTGCGCTTCCTGATGCTGAGCTTATCTCATTCGAGGATAAGAACCATTTCATCATTGAAGAATTCCCCGAGCTTATTGAGCACATTCGTTTACACGGTAATTAAGGCGCGCCTAAGTGGATTAAGTTCGGAAATGATAAACTTATATATGCAAGAAACACCATCATTAGATTCAAGGAAGGGAATTCCCCAAAAAGCCGGAAAGATCTTAGCCTTCCGATTGAAAAGGTCTTGGGGACACAGCAATTTTTGATGCATAAGATGATACCGGAGAGACTCGTGCCGTACTTGAGTAAGAGCGATGGGGAACACGTGGGGGTTTGTGTTTGTAGACAGTGAGTACGTCTTGGAGTAGCATCGAATCATCCCATCACGATTGGAGGTTGTTATGTTCCTTGTTCTCACAGCGCCCTTCCCAGAGGGGTTCAAAGCACCAGAAGATTGTTTCTCGTGCATTGCCTACAAAAGCCACAAGGGTATGCGTTCCATTGTTGGTTCGCTCTTCGAGCACGCTCCCGACGGCACAAGCTATGTGGATTGGCTCAATGGTGTGACAGACGAGCTCAACGACCCACCGTCGTTCGAGTTTGTGAAGCTCATGCTTGGTTCCATCAGGGAGACATGGCAACGGGGTAAGCGTCAACGACAGGAGGAGGCACGTCGTCTTGCCAGCCCACGCCGCAAGTTTTTCGGCACTGATTTTGGACGGCAGGACTTCTCGGAGCCGGGGCGGGGTGGTCACGGGTTTGACTCACTCTGGTGAAACCAGACGGGGGTTTCCAAGGTCAAAAGGCCGCAAGCCTCAGCTTGCGGCCTTTTTCAATGGTTTTTAGTAGTCTTGCCCTCACATTACACAATATTCTGTGAAAGAAGTCGGCATTTTGACCGTCTTCGCTTATAATGGTTTCCACATGGCTAAGAAGGACAACAACCAAGCCGGAGGAGCGGGGGGCGACTCGCCTGGTGGAAACCCAGAAGAGCGTTTTTTGAAAGCGTTCGATGAGTACGCCGATGCACTTTTTCGCCATGCAGTGTACCGGCTCTCAGATCGTGAACGTGCGATAGAGATCGTCCATGACACCTATACCAAGGTATGGGGATATGTGCGTGGGGGCCATGAGATTGAGACGTACAAGTCCTTTCTCTACAAGGTCATCAATAACCTGATTATCGATGAGTATCGGAGGCGAAAAGAGTATTCGCTTGACGCAATGCTCGCCGAAGAGGGGACTGATGAAGGTGCATTTCCAGAGCTCCATGCAGGGAATGTTGATGAGGTTACATTCTCGCTCGACGCGAAACAAGCACTCGAGCTCCTTGGAGAACTGCCACCGGTGTACCGCGAGGTAATCACACTCCGGTACGTCGATGGGCTCGGGCCAAAAGAAATCAGTGAGCTCATCGAGGAGACAGAAAATGTGGTGTCGGTGCGAATTCACCGCGCACTCCGACTACTCAAAGAGAAGATTGTGCTCAGAGAAGAACGAGCAGAGGACAAACGTTTGAAACCAATACTATGAAGTCATTTGAGACAGAGATAAAAAAATACGCATTGAAGACACGCCTTAAGGCGATTGAGCGAGAGGCAATACGCGATCGCGTGCTTTCGTATATGGAATACCATCCACTCCCCAAGCATGGGAAGACAGAGCACGTCTCGTTTTTCAATCGAACAGATTTTGTATATGTTTCACTCAACACACTCCGTGTAAAGATTTTTGCTACTGTAGTAGCTATGGTGCTCATTGTGGGCGTACCATTTGTTGCAGAGCGTTCAGTGCCTGGTGATGTGCTCTACTTGGTGAAGACTGGGGTAACCGAAGGTATTCGTACACAGCTTGCGACGACACCGTATCAAAAGGTCACCCTCGAGACAAAGCTCATGGAGCGCCGCATTGGTGAAGCACGTCTCCTTGCGAGTGAGGGAAAGCTTACGGAGGAAGTTGAGGCTCAGATTGCTGAAACGGTACGGGAGCACGCAAGTGCGGTACAGACGGGAATTGCTGAAATTCGGGTAGATAACGAAGAGGAGGCAGCACTTGCGGGGATTGCCTTCAGTTCTGCGCTTGAGGTGCAATCTGCGGTACTTAATGAGAGCGGAAAAGAAGAGAACACCTCGTCAGTTGATGGCATTATTAATGCGGTGAATACCGTACGCGAAGAGGTAGCCTCAGACGCAGATTCTGCATCGCCATCGTTTGACGGCCTCACAGGACGTATCGAGAGCGAGACGACGCGAGCGTATGAACTCTTCGAATCAGTGAAGAAATCAGCGACGACGGAGGAGATTGCCGACATCGATAGACGATTCGCTGATATTGACCGAAAAATAGTTGGAGCAAAAGAGCTCCGCGCGACTGATGAGGCTACTGCGATGGGTGACATGATTGACGCACTCAGCCTCACGCAGAAACTCATTGCGTTTATGACCGACATTGATATTCGTGAGACCGTAACGCTTGAGACACTCGTCCCTGTCGTGCTCACACCTGCGGAAAGACTCAGTGCAGTTCAACAAAGCATAACTGAATCCGAGGCGAGTAGGGTAGCTGTTGAAGCTGCAACGCCCACCATAACTGATGCGGGAATTGCCGAGAAAGTAAAGATTGGACTTGCTGACCTTGTACTCCGCATTGAAGCAGCACGCGCTTTTATAACCGAAGAGAACATTGAAGGTGCTGAGACCGTTGGTGGCGAGGCACGAGCACTTGCTGAAGACCTTATGAAGTTAGTAGCACCGGTAGTGGGCGAAATACTTCCTGTGCCAGGAACGGTCACCGGTGAGTTACTCGGAACAACCACAGCAACGACGACCGAAGGAACGGTTGGCACTACGACGAGCTCCACAACAGTTGTTGTTGATGAGACTCCAGAACCCCTCGAGGTTCAATAGCCGGTGAGTATAAAAGCAGCGCGCCCCCTGTGGGGCGCGCTGCTCTCTTTTCTAAATTAACTACTATTCTGTATCGCGGAGTTCGTAGGTAAGTAGTTGCCCAAGGAACGGAGCGAGAGCCTTTGCAAACACTTCACTCCGGAATGGTAAGTCCCCTTGGGCATTCTGTATGAGCGAAAATCCAGTCTCCGCTTGAATGGTACGATCAATGTATGAGAGGGTGAGCCCGCGGAGACTACTCGTACCGTCGGTCAACTCATCTCCCTTTGTGACAATGAGGCCAATAGCTCCTTTTGTGGGAAGTACGATGGGACCACCAGACGCACCTTGCTCCCCAACCTGTGTTGATCCAATTGAGAATATGTCAGCGTAGTTACTTCCGAATGTGTAGAGTTCGTGTATCGTTGTCGACGCAACTTTGGGAATAAGTTTTGCATTGGCACCATTTTGGAAGAGTTTTTCTGCCGGATACCCAGCAGTGAGGACTTCCGCATTCGTGAGATTTTTTGAGAGAAATGTAGTGTCTACCGGAATAGCAGGGAAAACTGTTGGAAGCGGGGTTCCATCGAGTGAACCAGCTACGTAAAGGAGTGCGTAGTCAAATTCGCCTGTCCCGCGCGGGGTCTCTTCAGTGATAAGTTTAGCGTTGTGCGATATCCATGTCGGCGAAATGAAAAGGAGTTCTGCTTTGTACCGAGGTGTTGCAGGGTCTCCGCTTCGTACGATGCACCCTGCTGCCTTGATTGTGTCATGGGTGCCCTTAAGGAGGAGAAACTGTGCAACGTGTGCATTCGTGAGGATTACCCCGTTCTCATGGATAAAGAACCCAGTTCCTGTTGTGGTGCGCGTATATGCGTCGGTCTTGTACTCACAGAGAATATTCACAATAGATGCCTTCATTTGAACATTGATTGGTGTTTCAGGAGAAAAGGCGCTTTGGACTGTAGCTAATTGTTCAGCTCCACGCGCTGCATCTTGGAACGCACTATTCTCTTTGAGGATTGCGGGGATGCCCCCTGCGTGTGCGTAGAGACGCGAGAGGAGTGTGAGTTTTTCACTTGGAACAGATGCGGTGACCGAGGGCGTTTTCTCGCGTGCACTCACTTCGATATGTGAAGTGTCTTGGGTAAAGTATGTTTCGATTCTCTCGGCAAACGTATTTACAAGCGAGAGGTAGACAACGAGTACACTTACGAGCGTATTACCTAAAAAATCGAGAAAGGGCATGTCGTGCAAATTGTAGCATGGGCTTTAATACAAAATCCGGATGTGCTATTATCGTGCGGATAACGCCTGTTTCCGGTCGTTAACCGCGAGCGTAGTTTAGTGGTAAAACGACTGCCTTCCAAGCAGTAGTTGGGGGTTCGATTCCTCTCGCTCGCACATTTGACTATGAGGCACAAACGCACCTCTTGACGAAAAGGAGGCTCACCAGAGCCTCCTTTTCGTTTGTCGCTCTATGAGGCAACTGAGTGAGCCTCGAGGACGACGTTCGAACCCTGAGAGAGTCATCCACACGTCTTGCTGCGTTTTATATTCGTGGGTGTAATACTCCTCTGGTACATGGATGCGTACTTGCATTAATAAGCAGATAGTATAATATATGTGCATTAGTGGCTTCGGCCTCCGAGAACCCCACCCCCGCGGTGGGGTTCGATTGTTATAAGCTCGTGTAGTTTTGTCACCACGACACCGAAGCTCTCTTCAGACACCATTCCCACCTTACGCAGCAGTCGTTTTGAGCTCCATGTACGAAGCTGCGTCATATTGGCATACGAGACACCCTTGTCATGCGCGATGGATACATACGCAGGATGACTCTTTTCCTTCGACGTGAGTGGCACTCCCCAGAACATGTCTCTGTTGAACTTTCGAATCACGAGTATCGGTCGTTCAAAGTCATCATTCTTTCCGTCTATCTCAGCACCAACATTCACACCAACTGCACACCACCAGACTTCGCGCTCATGAAAGAAGAAGTCCTCTGAAATTGATTTCGTATCAACACGTTTCTTTTTCTCATTCCATTCGTTAAATTGTTTTATGTATTCGAGCATAGTCCCTAAAACGATAGTATCTTTTGAATAAATACGCAACGCGTAGATAGTTGCCCCACAGGTACAAACTCACCTCGTGCACTCCGGACTGATCCATGCGAAGCTGTCTCACATGGAAATCAGTGAACAGGTGGTGGAGCAGTTCCGAGATCGTCTCCACGCGTGTGGCGAAGACGTCTCGCCTGCCGAAGCAAAGGGTCGATACCTCTCCCTTTTGAACTTGTTCTGGGTACTCGCACATGACCCACCGGAAGGCGAGGAGAATGTGTCGGCACCGACCCGTCCATCATTTCACTGACCGTACGCACCTGGTCGAGAAGCTTCATGAACGCAGGATCGCGCATACCCCATGCTTGCTTTACGTACGCGAGGTATTCACACAGTCGTGGTTCTTCGCACCCTAAAGGGTTCGAACGGGTTCGAATGTCGTCGCCGTCTGCGCACAGAACGCCAACGCCGACACGAAAGTGTCGGCGTTGTTGCGTTTCTGTAGCGAGCACCGGGAATCGAAAGACGGAGGCCGCGAAGCCAATCGACTGTAAGGAGATTGTGGCCGAGTCAGGGCAGGAGCCACTTAGTATTTTTGAGTTTGCGAAAAATACTTAGTGAGCTGCGCCGCTTCCTCTCGCTCGCACAAAGTAAAAAGCCCCGCAAGGGGCTTTTTACGACGGCGAGCGAGAGCCGCAACTGTTTCCTTTAGGAAACAGGAGGACGAATCGAAGACCTTTTGAGATATTTTGCGAGGACACACGAAGCAAAGTATCCAAAAGGTGTACTGAAGTCGTAGACTTCGATTCCTCTCGCGCATTAATTTATCAATAGATCAGGGTCAAATCCTGTACATCCATCTTTAAATTCTTCAGGTTGACGATCTACAGGAGAACCAGCGGAAAGTCTATTGTACTCTACGTATGTAAGAGTCCTTTCTTTGGTACTAAGTATTTGTGCAAAGAGTAAACTTCTTATGCTAATAGCATCATCTGATCGTATGTACCATAAGCAGTCGATAGAGTCAGTGACTCGGGTTTGTGCAAGTATCGCTGACTGTGTATTGTCACTTTTTGTATAGAATAGAGCTGATTCGAACTCCCTCGCCATAATCATAAGTATTTTTTGAGTCTTTTCGGAGTTGGGGTATGTACGTACTATCCACCGCTCCACATCATCCCTCACACCATTCTCATTCACATCAATCCCCGCGAGCGTCGCATTGTTGAGCTCTGGGTCGGGTTCTGGAGGTACGGTTACACCGTTTATAACTTCGTATGCAGTTGGGGATTGTTCTGTAACTACCGCATTCTGAACACTTTGTTCAACCGGCTTTGCGCCAAACGTTTGTATATAGACGAGAACACCAATGATAATTACCACGACGAAAGAAACAACAATCTTAGTATTTTTTTTCATGTGTTACGGATTACAAAGAAATTATAGCATTCAGAATCTATAAGTATTGTGACCGATTCCTCTAGCTTCACAAAGTTAAGCACCTCCCCAACTTAAAAATTATTCAAAGAGGCGTATAGTAAATATGTCTCAACTCGCAAGGAGTACGATTATGTTTGGGAAGAGACATGTGGTAAGTGACCTCACGTTTCCACCGAGACTCGGCACGAAGGTCAGGTGTATCGTTGAACCTGACAGAGAAATCTGGACCAAAGGTCTGATTGACAAGGGCCTTATCGTTCCCCGAGTAGGTGTGGTCTACACCGTCAGGGGGAACATTCGTTCTTCACCGCAGTGGCCACTTCCCATTGCAGTCGGCGTACTGCTCATGGAGGTAGTCAACAAACCAATCCAGCTTCGCAAGGATACAGCAATTGAACCCTTCTTTCTTCGTGAATGCTTTAGGCTGTTCAGCGCATGAAAGCGCTGCTCGCAAAAAGGCCGTCCCCGTGGACGGCCTTTTCATACAAAATTGACGAATATAACGAATATATGTATCGTACGTTCTGGTTTGTACGCGCTGGCCGTATGCTAGCAAAAAATTTGGAGCATAAGGTGCAAGTCTACTCCATTGTAGTTCAGAATCTCAACCGCGAAATTGCGGCACTTCAGAGACAGCTTCAGCCACTCAGGTTTTGGGAGTTCAAGAAGCGCAAGGAGATAATGGGGCGCTTTCATCGCCTAGAGGGTGCTCTCGCAAGCATCAAAGGTGAGCTCTCTGTCCTGACTGCTCAGAAGAAACCTCCCGATGCGTATCAGGCGATAGTTCTCGCTGAATACGATCATCACCTTCACTCACGATTCGTCAACGATTTCACAAAGTAAGCAAAGGAAATGTGTAATGACAACAGTCAAATGTGAGGCGTTACGACGTGGAGCGATTGAGGGTGCAAAGCTTCACCGAGAGTTGAAAAGCGGTATTGAGTCGACAAGTCGTGGGGATTCTGTACTGAAACGCATCGCGTTCCTTGAAGACTTACCTCATATGCTTGAGCAGAAATTAGCTCGAGGTTCTGATGGGGTACAGCAGTTGCTTGCGTCGCCGTGCGAACGGGAGGCAAATAGTCCCGATGTCGAACTGGTACTTCAGGGGAAGCTCCTAAGTATCTACGGAGAGGCTCGGCGACGCATCCGGGAGGTTCTGAAGGTTCAGCGAATCGTTCTCCGTGCTGATGAGTGCACCAATGACGATTGGCGCACTCACCGGCGGATGTACGTTCAGTTGTATCTTGAACTCCGCGAAGGGTACTACGGTGCGCTCGGTATTGAACATAGGGAACTTCTTCACAGAGTGTTCCAACTGGGCAATGTCCATGTGCACCCACGCAAGCGAGACCCTGGTGCTGATCTTGTTCTTCCGCTCACGGGCATCCCACACAGCTGCGTGACCACAAAGAGGTGGTGATATTCCACCCCTGCATGCCCAACTTCGGTTGGGCATTTGCTTTGCCCCAATACAAAAGGCCCCGCGAAGGACCTTTTGTTGTGGTGAGACATAGAACTAGAAGTTCTACCCTCGATATAGCGTTGACTTGATTGTACATGAACCAAGCTAATACCTCCGCTACACAAGTATTTTATCACATTGTAAGAAAAGCACATCTGTGCACAGCGTGTGTATAAGAAAACCCGCGACCTTCGGTCGCGGGTTTTCTTATACTTGTGTATAGAGTTACTTCACTGCATCCTTAAGTGCTTTCGCTGCGCGGAACTTTGGAACGCGCATTGATGGAATATCAATTGATTCACCAGTACGTGGGTTACGTCCTGTGCGAGCGTTGCGTGTCTTTGTTGCAAAGATACCAAGTCCTGCGATTGATACTTCCTTTCCCTTCTTAAGTGAATCAGAAATACTATCAATCACTGCTTCAACTGCGCGCTCTGCGTCTGCGCGAGTACCGCCAACAACTTCGTGAACCTTATCGATGATATCTGCCTTATTCATATATATTTGTGAACTAGTGGCTTTTGATAAACGTGTGCGTGAGCACTGATGCCTGAATGGCTGCGAATAATTATATAGTACGCCAGTTTCTACGCAATACTCTAGTAGGGTACTGTTTACTGTGTCCTAATTTAACGTGCGATTTCAATTGAACGTAATTCTCGGATAACATTTACTTTAATTTCACCGGGATAACGGAGTTTTGCTTCAATTTCGTTCGCAATCTCGCGCGCAAGATTGTGTGCTTCAAGGTCAGTAATTTTTTCAGGGTTTACAATGACCCTGAGTTCACGACCTGCCTGAATCGCAAACGCTTTCTCGACACCGCTTCGTGATGTTGCGATATCTTCGAGTTCCCCGAGGCGCTTGATGTAGTTTTCAATAGAGTCTCTACGCACACCAGGTCGGCCTGCAGAAATCGCATCAGAAACCTGTACGACGATAGATTCTGGCGTATCATAAGGGTATTCTTCGTGGTGTGCGCGCATTGCGACAATGACTCGCTCATCGACATCGTACTTTTGAAGAATACGAATTCCAATTTCTACGTGTGTACCCTGCACCTCTTGGCTTACTGTCTTACCGATATCGTGGAGGAGTGCACCCGCGCGTGAGACTGCGACGTCGGCGCCGATTTCCTCAGCAATGATAGCAGCGATGTGTGCCATTTCAACTGAATGCCACAGCACGTTTTGTCCGTAGCTCGTACGGAAGTGAAGTCGACCGAGAATTTTTATGAGGTCTGGATGGAGGTTAGGCACCCCTGCTTCATACGCTGCTTTCTCACCCATCTTGCGTACGATTGTCCCCACTTCTCCCCGCGCTTTCTCGACCACTTCTTCAATCTTCGCTGGTTGGATACGTCCATCGGTGAAAAGTATTTCAAGTGCCACACGCGCGATTTCACGACGCACCGGATCAAATGACGAAAGGGTGATGTGTCCGGGAGTATCGTCGATGAGCACATCGACACCGGTCGCACGTTCAAACGCACGAACATTACGTCCTTCCTTACCAATAATTTTTCCTTTAATATCCTCGCTCGGGAGTGCAACCATCGAACTCATAATGTCTACACGAAGTGTATTTCCAATGCGATGAATTGCAGCGGTAATGATGTTTCGCGCCTCGTCGTCATACTGTTCCTCACCACGAATCCGTAGTTTTTGAATTCTGCTCATGAGGTCAGACTCATTCTCCTTCTCAACCTTTTTAACGAGGATATTGAGTGCATCCTCCTTGCTCAGTCCTGCAGCTTTTTCAATTTCAAGCGCGATGCTCGATTGCCGTACGTCCAGCTGTTCTTTGATACTTTTAATTTGTTCAATTTTGTCCCGAACATTCTCTTTCTCTGAATCAATGTCAATTTGGCGCTGATCAAGAAGTTCTTCTTTCTTTATGTGCCGCTCTTCAGTTTTCTTGTGTCGTTCTTCGAGTTCCTTGAGTTCCTGTCGTACCTCTTTGTCGAGGGTCTCGGCCTTCGCTTCAGCTTTTTCAACTATCTTGAGCGCTCTTTCTTCAGCTTCGAGCACGCGTTCTTTGATTGCATGTTCGAGCGATTGTTTCTTACTAAGAGCATGAATGTAGCGGAGATAGTAGCCGAGTGCGATGCCGATGACCCCGCCTGCGATGATCGCAAGCAATATGGTGCTCTGCATATGTTGTGTTGAGGCCATTCCGTGCCTGTCGTACTGGAATTCTGTCGTCTTGAGTCAGCGCGGAGTGTGGCCGTTTCAGCTTATCGTTCAATAAATCTACATTCCCAGAGTATCAAAAGAATGGGGGAGTGTCGAATATAGAAAACCCCGCGGCGACAAAGGTCGCCACGGGGTTGCTCTTGTTCAGTTTCCCTTGAGTGCTCTCTCGTCATGTGAAGATTGCAATGACGACCATTCCTCCGATGTGTGTGAGGAATAGAGGTAGGACAACCCTCAGTTTCATATCCATGGAGTTGAATATGATTACGAACGCGATACAGAGCGAGGCAAGGCCAGTGAGGTACGTAAGTCCAGATATCGCAGGTTCGGGATAACCAGGAAGTGGTATTACGGTGAGGGTGTTACTGATGAGGAGGAGCAAGGAGGAAGTAGCTAGAATGATCGCTCGCCGAAAGCCCATTGGCACTGGTCCAACGTTCCTTGCTAGGAGCAAAAAGACAACCATGAGCACCATGCTCGTACACGCAAACACACGAGCGTTCCATCCAGTTTGTTCCGTCTCGTCTCCGGGAAGCTTTTCCACGAAGCTCCCTCGATCGTGTAGCTCTGTTTCCCAGGTGCATACCCGGATATTCTTCCACAATCCGGACGGGCTAGTTGTGCACGAATTGTTTAACTTCAGCACCTCACCTTCTCTCAATGATGCGACCCCCACCCTTTCCCATTGTGACTTTGACGGAATATAGGTTACACCATTTACCTCCAAAGTTCCTGATGGGTGCTGTTTCAGTTCCCAAGGAGTTGCAGCTTGTGCATACCCGCCTAGAAGCAGGAGATGCAGAAATACAATTCGAACGATCATGTATCCCATTTTCATTTGAGCGCTCCTTTCTGTCTGAGTGTTTCGAGCACTCGTTTGTCGACTTCGGTGAGTGGACCAGTGACCCAACTTCCAGGTGCGCGCATAGGAGATCTTCCCATTACCACGCTACGCTCTCGGTACAGGCACCGGACGTAAGTTTTCTCGATGAGGTCAGATGAGTCACTCTTGCAGAGTATTGTTATCACAAACCCATTTGCTGGATTCTTTTGCGTGTAGTAGTGGACTGACTGGTCGTGATGGTAGAGCTTGTACACCGCTATACCGCTTTGCGTGGGCATGGATCCCTCGGTGTAAGGATCGGAAGCTCGTGTATACCAATCCGCAATGAATACACAAAGTCCCAGAAACGCAACCAACCCTAAGGGCCCCGTACACACTTTCCTCAGAAAGAACTTGATGGTCCCCTTGTCTTGCCGAGTGAATAGGGTGGTTACCCATTGGCACGTGCGTATTGTGACTTCGAGCAGAAACACGAAGATCTGTAGGCTATGCACAGCAGCGAGTAGTACGAGGGTGTACTTGGGCGGAAGGCCATCTGTCCCGTCGGTGAACCGCCATACGTAATAGAAATACGCGATGAGGCAGTCTGCGATGAGAATTGGGATGAGCCCTGCACGCGAGAAGCTGACGTGCCACACGGATACTGCGGGTCGGCTGCTTTTGAGTGATGTGGTCATGACGACCTCCTTTCAATGAGCGAAGAACAAAGCAACAGTGCTTCGTGGAAGAGTATTGCACGTAGTTTGACTCAGAGTCCAAAAAGTTGTAGACTTTCACTATCTTTTAAACTTAAAGTTTAAAAGATAGTGAATTAGTATGTCAGTTAATACATCTCGGCACAGCCTCGAAAAAGAAATCTTAACTCGCCTGTATCCTGGGCCGAGGGGCGTTACTGATCTTGTTGAGGAAGTTGCTTATCTAAGGAAAGTCTCTATACAGGGTGTCTACAAAGCTCTCCGTGTGTTGAAAAGAGAGGAAGTAATCTCGGTTCATGCACACACTGCATCGCTTTCCGTGGTATGGATAGGAAATGAACGTGAAAAACTTCTGTTTGCAGAGGAGGCATACCGTTCCAGCTCGTATTTGGAGGATGTCCGTAACGGGAAGAAAAAACGTGTACAATTCACGTTTCGTACGCTTAATGAGATTGATCTTTTTTGGACACACGCGTATCTCTTACTCTCTGAACATATTGGAAATGATAGCTATTCATATTCAATACAGCCACACGATTGGTACATGTATGTGCGTTACGATACTGACTCATTTTGGATCAAGAAACATATTGAAAGCAAACGTATCTCACGAATCGTTCTCACACACGCAGGCGCACTTGATCGATGTGTGACACAAAAACGCAAAGAGGTGCTTGGTAGTCTCTTTGAATATACGCTTAATGAAAATCCTCTCAAGCAAAACTCTGTCACCTACTACAATCTCATCGGTCCATACATTTTCACTGCGCGATTTGATCCACATGTTGCTAGTCTTCTCAATG
>JANOXF010000064.1:0-7911 GCA_031418275.1 Candidatus Kaiserbacteria bacterium | reverse complement strand
GACGAGTCCAATCGTTGGGTAGAGACGAAGAATCGGCGCAAGGCCTTGAATAACTTCCCCCGTGTGTGACTTTGCCTGCATGCTCGAGATATGGAGTACAATAAATTTGAACTGCGGGTATCGCTCCTTGAGGTTAATCGTTGGAGTCATGTCGCGCCATGCCTCAAGGTTATAGTAGACGGGAAGCGTCTCGGTAAATTCCTCGAGGTGAGGATACTCACCCACAATGTGTGTTCGAGTGAAATCAGAAACGGTGCGAATGCAGTCGGCGCGAGTGAGAACGAAGCGCGCAATGAAGAGCCGCCACACATTGTGTTCATCGCGCTCTTTGAACTCGGGGTCATAAATATCTTCGAGTACATGCACCTGGAGTGGACGATCGTATTTCTCAGCAATAAAATGCGCTGCTGCTCCTGACTCAAAGGGATCTTCAGCGACAATGATGTCTGCGCGGAAACCTCCCGCAAACGTGAGTTGCTCACGCGCAATCCGATGTGCATCAAATCCCATTTTCCACCAATAGAGCGACTCAGTGCAATAGAGCCACACGTTATCGCTGAGTCGTACCGTCGGAACGCTTTCCTCGGTCTCCTCGTTGAGGATAATGACGTGAATTTCTGCAAACATACCACTGAGCTCGAGGAGTCGTTTCTGTGCGAGGCTCCCGAGTTGTCGTAGTGCGACATTCTTGGTAAAGATGAGCAGTCGAACACTGTCTCGTTCTGAAGCAACTTCGAGCATGGGATCACTACTCCGTGCCACTCCCGCAGTAACGGTGTGGGTTTCATCTGAATCAAGCACTGCACCTTCTTCCCCCATCAGAAATTCGGTATTTTCTTTCTGTTTCTGTAATCGCAGGGTCTCATCAAGAACAACGACATCTTCATGTTCGTGTGCATCATCCATGAGCGAGCTCAAGTGCTGCGCTTCTTTCACTGACGGATCGAGAGGAGGAAGATTATAGAGGTTGGGGCCTTTTGCCATAGGTGCATTATACCTTGTCTCTGATACACGAATGCCCACATACCCACGCCTTGGGGAACATAAAAGACATCTGTACGAAGTGACACACCGCTGCACAGAAATGTATGCGTGTATGCAGTGTTACCCTACCCCTGCTTCTTTGCCCACTCAATGTAGCGATCGATACCTTCCCATATGTCTATTTTCGGCTCAAATCCTAAACTCTTTGCAAATGATATATCTGCAGGGAAACGTTGTACTTCGCCAGGACGTGCAGGACCGTGCTTAATTTCTGCCTTGAATTCCCCTGCAATGTATTCAGCGATGCGCTTCACGCTCGTATCATGACCGCTCCCAAAATTTATAGACTTCCCTTCGAGTCCAGTCGTATCCATGACGAGTTCATACGCAGCGACGAGATCGCTCACGTGCAAATAGTCACGCGTTGCCGAGCCATCGCCAAAGACGGTGAGTGTATCGCCAATCATTGCCTTTCGCACGAGAATGGGGATGAGCGCACCGAACGTCCCGCTCTTCTGACGCTCTCCAAAGATATTGAAGGGTCGTACGATGGTCACGTTGACGTCAAACGATCGGTAGTATGAATAACAGAGCCTATCCGCAGCTGCTTTTGAAGCTGCGTAGGGGCTGTTTGGTTTTAATTCTGATGTCTCTTTGAGGAGTTCACCATCCTTGAGGTCATGCCCATCACCGTACACTTCGCAGGTTGATGCATGAATCATGCGTATACCATGCGCGCGCACCTGTTCGAGGATGTTGAACGTTCCCATGACGTTTACGTCGAGAAAACTCTTGGGGTCTTTGAGCGACTGGTCGACGTTAATGTTTGCCGCAAGGTGAAAGACGATATCGTGCCCCCGCACCGTTTTCTCGACGAGCACGGGATCAGTAATCGAACCGAAGACCACGCGCACCTTGTCCTCGATGTTCGCGATATTCTTTATCTTCTCATCGGTAAAGGTGTTAATGATGGTTACCTCATGTCCTTTCGAAAGAAGTGCCTCAGCGAGGTGACTCCCCTGAAAACCTGCACCTCCTGTAATCAATACTCTCATATGAAATAATTATAATGGACATTCTAACGCAACCTCCCAATTCTTCTTATATTGCTTGAGAATTACCTCAAAGCTCGGCAGCGCACGCAGTGCGTGAAATGCTCCTTCGGCGAGCGTGCTCCTCAATTTTGAGTCTTCCATAATTCTCCGCATTGCTTCCGCAAGCGCCTTTGAATCACCTGCAGGAATCACCAGTCCACTCACTCCATTAACGATGAGCTCACCGGCGCACCCCACATCAGTCATAATAACGGGAAGACCTGCGGTAATCGCTTCAACAATAACCATACCCCAACCCTCATAGTCAGAGGTGAGAAGGAAACAGTCACACTCGATGTAAAACATTCCAAGCGTGTACCCCGATTGGTAACCGTGAAATATAACGTGTTCATCGAGAGAAAGGTTGGTCACCGTTTCCTTAAGCACTTTCTCATCCGGACCATTCCCCACAATATGGAGCATGATGTTTGGAAAAGTCGGGAGGAGCTCCTTAACTGCCTTAAGTTGGTTCTCGATTCGCTTAATCGGTACGAGTCTGCTTACTGTTAGGAAATTCGTATACGCTCCATACGTCTCCTTAAATTTCTCCGAGAGTACCTTGAACCTCTCCGTGTCTACGTCACTGAGCGTCCTCACATTGAGACCAAGTTTGTTCACATCGACGTAGATAGATACGACATTAATTTTCGCTTCGGGTATACCAAACTCAGTGATGAGTCGCTCTCTCAGTCTATGACTGAGCGCACGGACAACACTCGCACGCTTGAGAACAAACACCGCGAGCCGCTTACGAAATGGCGTGAGTTTTTCAATACCAAGAACTTGCACTTCAAGACCGAGATGGTACCGACGAGCAAAGAGGAGGCCGAGAAGACCGAGGAAATACATGTCTTGTGCTGTAATGACATCACATTTCTTTGCCCGAATGAGCGATGAGACGAAACGGTACATCTTAAGAAGTTGTGCACCTTTGTTTTTTCCACCAACCCCATACGCAGTCACACGGTCAGTCAGATGAACGGTGACCGTTTGTGGCGAGGGAACAACAATTGAGTAGTGTTCGACGAGTGTGCCGTAGGCGCGACTCCTAAATGCAACAACACTCTCGGGATCGAGACATTTAGGATCGAGTGCCATGCTTACTACATACATATTCAGTGTGGTATAGGGTAGCGTTATTCTCTGTTAATTTCAAGCTTCAATCTCAGTCGTCGTTCATCAAGGGATCACAGGATATTGCCTAAAGTTATGCCTCAAGACCTTGTACAATCACCAAAGAGCGTGGTCAAAAGCTCCTCAGACGAGGCGCACAAGTGAGGAAATGCGAGACGTATTCAACATACGGTGAACGTTTCCGAATGTAGCGCAACGATGTATGAGGAGCTTTTGGACGTGCTCTATGAAAACAGCTTCACAATTTCTTGAATCACGACGTCTTCATGAAAGAGTGCGACGCGCTCCCCTGCCCGTGTACTTCGCTCAAGTGCACGTGTCCTATCGTGCATAATACTTTCAATTGCTGCGGTGAGCGCGGGTGCGTTGTTGTACTCGGTCAAGAGTCCGGTCTCTCCATCGGTGATGAGCTCGGGGTTGCCACCGACTGCTGTCGTAACGATTGGTGTCCCGATACTCATCACTTCAATGAGTTGGTGCGAGAGACCTTCGTACGACGTATTGAGCACAAAAGCATCAGCTGCTTTGATTCTTTTGCCGAGCTCATCGCGGTCGATACTCCCCACAAAGTGCACGTACGGAACTGCACCAATGGAGCGTGTGTGTTCTTCGAACTCAGCGCGGCACACACCGTCACCAATAATTTCAAGCGAAACGGGTGTGCCGCGCTTACGAAGCGCATACACCACGTCGATGAGCATCCGCACCCCTTTCCAGGGCACAAGCCGCGCTGCGGTCACCACCACAAAATCTCGGTAGCCGAGTGTTGCACGGAGTGCTTCTTTTGTTTTGGGTACATCAATAAATTTGAGTGCGCTGTACACGCGCGTTACGCGCTCTGTCGCTACCCCCCACTTCGCTACGACTGTCTTCATGTAGTCGCTCGGAACAATCACTCGTTCTGCATGTCGCGCGACGGTTCCCTGAAGCCATGAAAGCACTGCCACACTCCACGGATGGTTTTTGGACACGAGGAACTCATCGAGCGTCTCAGTAATACCGTACCGTTGCTGCCCTTGCTCCCAGGCATAATCACCCGGCACACGAAGGTAGAGTCTCTTCCGTGTAAACATACTCGCAAGGAGTGCCGGAACACCAACACTGATGGTATCAAGTGCGTAAATAATGTCACAGCCACGCGACGCTTGAATGAGCTTCACCATGTACACGAGATGCCTAATGAGTTTCGGAATCTTTCTTACTGTGCTGTAGGGCACCACACTAAGCGCAATCCCAAACTGGGGGAGGTGTTTCTCGAGGAAAACCGTGTACGTCGCTGGACCACCTATGTCAGGTGGGTAGAGTCCCGTTGCAATGAGTAGCTTCATACGAGTTGCATAATAGCACGAGCGAGCTTTTCGGAATCGTGGCGTATAAGACTGCGTTTAAGGACATCCCCCTTTACCATTTTTACATCGTCCTGCGCTACAAAGTCGCCTTCTATCACCTGAGTCGTGCCGCCTGCGTACGTATGTTCGACAGGTCGTTCGCCGTCCGCCTCGTAGTGAGTGACGAGATCAGCGCGAAGTGGTGTGACATTCACAATCATATATTCGGGCACGCGACCAATGTACGTTCCAAGCTCGCGAAGGTATCCATCAGTGCCGAGACCATTTGTCTGACCATTTCGCGACATGAGGTTTGAAATGTATACGAGTGGCGCTCGCGTACCCACAAGTAGTTCAGGCACACCGTCAACAACACAGTTTGCGAGAATACTCGTGTAGAGATCTCCAGGACCAAGCACGATGAGGTCTGCTGTTTGTATCGCCGTCGCTGCACGCTCGCTCACGCGAGCGTGCGTACTCAAACTGAGTCGCTTAACTAACGTCGCTCGATCTGCACGCATACCCGTATCAATTTCATGCTCAGTATGGGCGATTTCACCATTATCGTATTCAGCTTCTAGGTTCGTGTCATCGGTTGTTACCGGTATCACCTCACCACATGTTGCAAGAACTTTTCCCGCTGCGCGAATTGCGGCAGCCTCACTCCCGAGGATATCGGTGAGCGCAACAAGAAATAGATTCCCGAGCGTATGTCCAGAAAGTCCCTCTCCGCGGTCAAATCGATACAGGAAGAGTTGGCGTAGTATTTCATCTTCTTCATCGATATCGCGCGCGAGTGCAGTGAGCGCCATGCGCGCATCTCCGACGGGGAGATACCCGAACTCGTCCCGAAGTCGCCCTGTTGACCCGCCGGAGTCAGCCATGGTCACAATCACTTTAATATCAATCAAGTCTGCATAGCTTTTTAAACCTCGAAGGAGGGTGTGTGTCCCCGTCCCGCCGCCAATCACGACGACCGATTTTTTGCCGCTCATCTCCAGTGCTATTTCTCCAGTTCCCATTCCCCTATCTAACCATGCCCGTAAGAAAAAAGCTCCACTAGAGAACCCACGCACACGGATGCAGTTCGAGGCGTGCAAACAAAAGAATACGAGACGTATTCAATATACGGTGAGTATTATTTTGTGCAGCACAACGAAAAAATGCGCCGTGTGCGTGGGTTCTCCTGTATGAAATCCCTCTTCTGCGCTATAGTTTGAGTATGGACAACAAACACGGATACCTCGTCATATCACTTGATTTTGAGCTTTTTTGGGGCATGGCAGATAAATATACCCTCGAGGAATACGGTGACAATGTGCTCGGAGTTCGGACTGCGCTTCCCCGTATCCTTGAGCGGTTTAGTGCACATGGCATTCACGCCACGTGGGCAACCGTCGGCATGCTCATGGCACGCAACCACGACGAACTCCTCACTCTCCTCCCCCCACGCGACCTTCGTCCGGTGTATACAGAGAGCAGCATGTCCTCATACCACTCTATTAATTCCACGAATGTCGGAAATGATGAATCTGACGATCCGTACCACTACGGAGGAACATTGGTGGAGCAGATACTCACTGCTCCACACCAAGAATTGGGAAACCACACGTTCTCCCACTACTACGCAATCGACGGAAACATAAATGCGCCCGCGGTCCTCGCGCGCGACCTCGATACACATGCTGCTATCGCGAAAACGTACGGCGTCACAACCTCCTCAATTGTCTTCCCGCGCAACCAGGTACATGAAGCTGCGCTCAGAATCTGCTTCGAAAAAGGTATGACTGCGTACCGTGGAAATGAAGATCACTTCCTCTACCGCCCGCGAAAAGATAGTGAGCAATCTCTCTTCGTTCGTGGGCTTCGACTGCTCGACCACTACGTAAATCTGAGCGGATACCATAGTTACCCACTGCCACATAAGACGAGCGGGACACCCGTCAATATCCCCGCAAGCCGTTTTCTCCGTCCGTTCATGCCAGCACTCGCTTTCCTCGAGCCACTCCGTATGCATCGCATCAAGCGCGCAATGACACGCGCTGCAAAGCGCGGTGAGGTATTCCACCTCTGGTGGCACCCCCATAATTTTGGCATCAACCAAGAAGAGAACTTCAAAAATCTTGAAGCCATTCTCAATCACTTTGATTACCTCCGGAGCACCTATGACATGCAAAGTGCCTCAATGAGCGAGATAGCTATAATCGCCTCCGGACAAGCTGCTTAAGTGATTTTGGAAACGAAAGCCCGAGTCCAGCAAGCACCTTGTTTACAAATTTTCCGAGCACGATAATTGAGACTGACAGATTACACTCGAACCGATGTTTCTGTATAAGTTCTTCTACATTAGGAATTGTTCCAAAAAAAGTAGCCTGACTCGAAGACACCACAAACGCTCCTGTCTTTAGTTTTTCAAGAATCGCAGACTCAGTAAGCTCATGCACGTCGAGTGTGACAAGAGGTGCACCGAAATGTTCCGTGCGGTGGAGGTCAACACCGCCAATAGCGAACAAAAATTCTTTCTTCTGTCGTAGTTCCTTAAGCAACTGTAATGAACGGGTACGGGGCACACGCTTCCCTTCATACTGCTGGTTCCACACTTCGAGTGCGTCAATTGCACCAAGAAGACCGTCATCAACGTCAAAATCATTCCGAACAGGGTGCGCGAGCACGACGAATGATGTAGCTTCCACCCACGGAGTGAGTTCCGCCATTGTCGGTGCATAATTTTTAAAAAAGGACCGACACCCAATCATGAGTATGTGCGCGCGGCGGTACGGTACCTCGAACCCCGGGATGAAACGAAATCGATCGTCAGAGAGTGACTCGCATTCCTTCACAAAGGCCGCCGCGCGTTCTTTCGTGAGTTCGTCAACATGCTCGGTCATGCACACAAACTGAATCCCTCGGGTAATGCACGCATCGCGAAGTTCCGAAAGCGAGAGTTTCGCGTCGTATGAATACGTTGAGTGAGCGTGAATTATCCCCGTAAGTTGCATATTTTCTTTAGTTTAACATGCACGTCGGATTTTCTTCTGGGTGAAGAAAATCCGACGCACTCGAAAAATATACTCACATACGTTCATTATTTTTCGGCGTCCATAACTTCTTAATCTTATCAATAACCTCGTAGAATGCGGGCAGAGGGTCACCCCACGACCACACGTCACTCGTGGTGCCCTTTGGAAGGCTCAAAAATGCTCTAAGTGCCTCGCGGCGTGATGGGTACCCGTACTTCCGCATTCTGCCTCCCGGAATGAGTACGTGGAGCAAATGGCGCACATCTCCAAGGAAGTGTCGTGTCACCACCCCCTCTTTGGGTTCAGTCTGCATAGCACTGTAATCACCCCCCGTTGCGAGGAGATAGTAGA
>JANOXF010000063.1:0-13162 GCA_031418275.1 Candidatus Kaiserbacteria bacterium | reverse complement strand
ATGGTTCAAACACGTAGTATACGTTTTCTTTCGGGTAGGAGAGTATAAAGCCGTACTTGTACGCGTTCTGGGTAAGCCAGGTGTAGGCAGGAGTCGTGTCAAAACCGTTGAGACCACCTCCGAGTCCCTCAGTGGTAAGGTCGAGTGTTGTCCCGAGTTGATGTTCCGAATATCCCTGGTCTGCCGAAAACGTGTTTGCTCCTGAACCGTAGTTCACCGTGTAGTTCCCCTTGAGGTCGTGTTGTTCATCGAAGGAACGAAATGCAGAGATGACCCAGAGTTTCACTCCATCCTGAAGTGCGTCTTCAAGCATACTCGCTAAGAATGGTGCAACCTGAGCATGGATAAATTTTGGAACACCCTCGTTATATAAAAGAGTCTTATTAATTTCGACAAGCTTAGCAGGCATGTAGTGTTCATTGAGGAAGAATACCTTAGAGTATTTCTGAAGAAGTTCGGGGTCAGTTTTCGCGAGCTTATCGAGAGTACCCACGGTTGAACCAATTTTATCAATCTGTTCCTCAAATGCATCATTCTTGTTCTTTTCACGGCGTAAATCGCGCGCGAGGTCTTTACTTTCGTCGACGGTCTCTTGGAGGAGTGTTTGTGTATCGGTGAGGAGCGCTTCAAGTTCACTAATTCGTGCGCTTACGGTCGCAAGTTCGTCGGTTTTCGTTTTGATTGTCTCGGAAAGCGTTGATTCTGTCGCACTCAATGCTTTCCTGAGCATCGTGAGCTCGTAGAGAAGGTACCCTGAGAGAAGCGTGGCGAGCACGAGAAGCGCAAAAAGTGTGAGGTATAACTTGCTCATTGCGAGCAATTGTAACACGATTTTAAGTGTTCGACTGGACGAGGAACCATCCTCCATAAAAAGGAAGAAGAGGAATCTCCAAGGGATTGAAAGGTCTACGTATGTGTGGTATTCTCACCTGCATTAACCAGTAGACAGGACTTCTGTCTTTGGCGCATTTCATCGTTGCAGCGCTCGTTTGCTCCCGCAGAGTAGGTTTACTACACTTTGGTCGCAATCATCGCTCGCGCCTCGAACTGTATCCAAATACAGAAAGTCCTTAACACATAAAAAATGGCAGAAATAACAATGCCAGCAGCCGAGGTAAACGAAGGAGTATACACCGATGAGGTGAAAAGCTACGAGTTTGCCTTCCACATACTTCCAACGGTTGCTGAAGGGGAAGTGCCTGATGTTCAGAGTAAGATTAAAGCGCACATTACGAATGCAGGGGGAGCTATCTTCGATGAAGAGGCACCTGAGCGCTTCGATTTGGTGTACCCAATCGTGCGTCACCTCGAAGGTAAGAATCGCAAGTTTACAAGCGCATACTTTGGATGGATTCGATTTCGACTTCCGTCTGAAAAGCTTGAAGCTATGCGCACAGAGCTTGGAGATGAAACCGACATTCTTCGCTCACTCCTCCTCAGACTTACCAAGATTGAGGAAGGGAACCCATTTCGTTTTCATGAGCATCGAAAATCCTTGAAAATGGTTGAAGTCGTTGATGGGGAAGCAGAACCAATGAAGGAAGTGCTCACTGAAGCTGAGACGCCTGCAATTGTCGAAGAGGAAGCACTCACTGAGTCACTTGAACGCATTACCCACGAGTCAGAGAAAAGTGTTGAAGAGAAGGTGATTGATGAAAAAGCAGTATAAACTTATTCATTAGACCAGAAACCTATGTACCTTAACAAAGCAATGATCTTCGGAAATCTGACGCGAGACCCAGAACTCAAGTCACTTCCAAGCGGAATGCAGGTGTGCTCGTTTAGCATCGCGACCAATCGCACATATAAGGATCGCGATGGGAAACGAGCAGAGCAGACTGATTACCACAATGTCGTCGTATTTGGCCGACAGGCAGAAACGAGTGCACAGTACCTCAAGAAAGGTGCGAGTGCATACGTCGAAGGACGTATTCAGACACGGAGCTGGGAGAAAGACGGTGAGAAGCAGTACCGCACGGAGATTATTGCTGATAGGGTGCAGTTTGGCCCACGCACCGGTGGTAGTGGAGGAGCCTATGAAGGAGGAGCTCCGCAATCACCAGCGGCATCAGCAGGAGCCCAGCAGGCACAGGGAAGTGCACCGGATTATCCGGAGGAAGACATCAACCCCGAAGACATCCCATTTTAAAGTCGATACCGCCTCATCTGCGTCGTCAGACTGCAGTAATTTGAAGTTCACCGTACGTCCAGTACGTTTCACCTCAAATTCTTTGTCTTCCTAGCATCTGAAGCGGTCTAGACTTTAAAATTAGGAGATTGAATTGAAAAGAAATTAAATTACACATTATGGAAAGAACAGAACGAACAGACAAAAAATCAGAACAAAAAATTGAACACATCGACTACAAAGATGTGATAAAGCTTCGTGCACTTATGAATGCTCATGCACGTATGATGGGGCGTTCACGCACAGGGCTTTCAGCTCGTGAGCAGCGCTCTTTCGGCGAGGCAGTGAAGCGAGCACGGTTTATGGCATTGCTCCCATACGTCCAATTTTAGTCATCTCCCACGTATAGTACTCATCTGCTGCGTTGCTCATCGGCGCTCGGACGTTCATCGTACTCGTAAGTACGTCTCACGTCCTCGCGCCTCAGCGCCTTGCATCTGAGCACCCTCCGTGACAGATGATAAATACAGAGAGGTGATTAGACACGTAAAAAGCCCAGGAAACTGGGCTTTTTACGTGTCTGACCAAAGTCTTGTATTTCCACATAAACCATGGTATAATATAATTTGATTAACCAACGGTCGAAAGGAGATCACCGTGCAAAACGAAAAGAGGATAAAACTTGCGTTGTTGCAACTTCTTTATCGAGCATGTGAGCTTTCGCAAGTTCACCACAGGGGCTCGCTTAAAGTGAAGTACGTCGAGCAATTGATGCAGGACAATCCTTTCCAACAATACGAGCCGCATCTGTCCATTGTTGTCGAGGAAGTGAGGTCTTGGTACTGGGTTTGGCCACTTCCAAAAAAGAAGAGGGTGTTGGTACTTGCAAGTCTTGATATCGTTGATCCACGCAAGGGCCAAATCCTCGTCGCTGACCAATCAATGAGAAGCATTATCTCGAGCGAAATTAAGAATCAGATTGATCTGGTCAACTACACAGTGGTCGTGAACTAGCAGCCTCGCCCACGGAAACAGCCTCGGCGCTTCCATAGGTCGGGGCTGTTTTCTTTTATATGTAAAACTTGAGACATTCGCTTAGGGTCAAGTTGCTAAGTAGAATTTTTCGCTTTGCTCAAATTCCACTAAGCACTTCCTCCCCGGCCTCGACTGTTTTTGCATTAGGAATAGCAAAAACATGTCTCCGGCTCATAAAGCTAGAAAACTCTCCCTGTGGAGAGTTTTCTTTAACGCTTTATGCCTTTTCGGCGCGCTCGGTATATTCGCCTAATTCAGTATTTACGCGGATGACATCTCCCTCATTGATAAACATAGGTACCATTATCTTTGCGCCTGTCTCAAGGACTGCCTCCTTGAGCGCATTGCCCGAGGTATTTCCCTTAACCGCCGGTGCCGTTTCTTTAATGACGAGCTCAACCTTTACGGGAACTTTAATGCTGATGGTACGGTCATCAAACAAAACGGCATCAACGATGGTCTTTGGTTTGAGGAATCGAATTTCGTCTCCGACAACGTCGTGCGCGAGCGAGAAGCGCTCACTTGGTTTCCCTGGAGTATTAAACCAGTACTCACCCTTCGCCTCATAAATGTACTCTATCTCTCTTGTTTCAATCTCAGCTTCGTCAGCAGTTTCGTTTGAGTGGAACGTTTGTTCCGCAACACGCCCTGAGATGAGACTCTTGAGCTTCGTGACGTTGACAGGCTTACGCTTCTGTTTTCGAAACACGTGAGAAGAGAGCACAATGAAGGGTTCATTGTCCCAAAGTATGACTTTTTTGATTGTGATTTCGTTATATGAGAGGACAGCCATGATTTTTTTCGGTATGATTGTAAATGTTAAGTGTGAGCATAGTATCAGTAACCGCCACGGCTTTCAACTAATAGAATGAACACTGGATGTCTATGATATTTTCAAATACGGATAATGCACGAGATTTGAGTGATGAGGAAGTGCTCGCACGTTCTCATGCAGAGCCATGGCTCTTTGCGCTTCTCCTCGAACGGTACGAGGGAGCGTTTCTTCGCAAAGCAAAATCAATCGTGTTCAATGTGCTCGATGCAGAGGAAATCGTTCAAGACGCGTTTACCAAAATCTATGTGAATGCGCATCGTTTTGAAATACGAGAAGGCGCCAAATTCTCCTCGTGGGCGTACACTATTCTCATCAATACGGCACTTACGAGGTACCAGAAATGTGTGAAAGAAGGGAAGCGTACGATGCTCCTCGACCCTGAGTTCGAGCAAGCACTCGGCGAGATGAAAGGACATGATGCCTTCAATCAAGATCGCGACATGATAGAGCGCGTGCTTGAGCTCATCCCTGGCCATTTCGCGGGAGTCCTCCGTCTTCACTACCTTGAGCACTGGTCACACAAAGACATAGCGGCGGAGACGGGTGAGAGCGTTGGTGCAGTGAAGTCACGAATTCACCGCGCAAAATCTGAGTTCCGAGACAAACTTAAAGAACTTGAGGAAAAAGTGTCACCTTCTCTCTAGTAATGGAGTTAGAATGAGTATAGACATATAATCGCGTTACATATGAGTAAATTAAATGCACTACAAAAGAAGATTATGCGTCGCGTGTACTACGCGTATGCAATTCGCCTTGCAACACTCCGCGGTGTTCCGCAGGGATTTCTCATGCTCGGTGCAATCATCGCTCTCACATACTTTGTTTCTCTCGGAAATGTAATATACAACCTTGAGCTTGTCGGGATGAATGGCTTTGGGCGGTTTGTATACAATGCAGTCACAAACACTGAAGCGTGGACACTCCTTATTCTCGGATTTATGATTTTTGCAGCATTCTCGTTCAGATTCAAGATGTGGACACCAAAGATAGAACTTTTTGCAAAGGCACACAGTAAGGGTGTGTAGACTGGTCTTACGTGAAGAATCGATAATCAAAATCCCCGCGGCCTTCGGCCGCGGGGATTTGTGTTTTTGTGCTTTAAAACCAAAAAACCTTCCTACTCGGATTCTGTAGTTGATTCCGAACCAGATTCTGCATCCGCACTTTGCTTCACCTTTGGCACCGGTGCACCATCTTCTTTGAGTGTCTTTCGAATGTTCTTGAGGAGTTCGTTTTGGAGCTTCTTGTCTTCACGGAGTGTCGTGCGCGCAGCGTCGTAGCCACGACCGAGCTTCACTTCGCTGCTCGTATCTCCGCCAGGAGGGAGGTATGTGTACGATGCACCCGATTTTTTTACAAATCCAAACTTTTCACCGAGCGCGAGTAATTCTCCTTCGGTACTGATTCCTTCGTTGTAGATAAGGTCGAATTCAGTTGCCTTGAATGGTGCCGCGACCTTATTCTTCACGACTTTCACACGGTGGCGCCCACCAACAACCTCTTCGCCCTTCTTAATTTGTGCAATACGGCGAATATCGAGTCGTACTGAAGTATAGAATTTGAGTGCTTTTCCGCCGGGAGTTGTCTCCGGATTTCCAAACATCACTCCAATCTGCATACGAATTTGGTTGATGAAGATGATAACCGTCTTACTCTTTGCTGCAATTGCCGTAAGTTTACGGAGCGCTTGGCTCATGAGGCGCGCTTGCTTACCTACATGGTGCGCACCCATTTCTCCCTCGATTTCATCCTTAGGCGTGAGTGCGGCGACTGAGTCAATCACGATGACATCGATTTTTCCTGATCGGACGAGTGACTCAACAATTTCAAGTGCCTGCTCACCGTTGTCTGGTTGCGAAATAAGGAGTTCGTCGAGTTTGACACCGAGGTTTTGTGCATAAAGTGGATCGACCGCGTGTTCAGCATCGATAAATGCGCAGATGCCACCATTTTTCTGTGCCTCTGCGATAGCATGGAGCGAGAGGGTCGTCTTTCCAGAAGATTCAGGCCCAAAGATTTCAACAATACGTCCACGAGGGTATCCACCGATGCCAAGTGCATCATCGAGGCCAATTGATCCTGTGGGGATGACATCGATGTTCACTTTCTTCGTTTCACCGAGGGTCATGATAGCTTCATCACCAAACTTCGTTTTGATGCTCCGGAGCGTCTCCGCAATGTCGCCTACGCCACTTTTCTTTACTTCAGCCACGTCCGCAGTACCAACGACTTTTGCTTTCTTTTTCATGCCAGTTTTTCTTACGAACGCAGTGACTTAGAAAAACTAGGCCGTCGTTGTGTGCTCTCATAATGCCTCACAACCACGAACAGATTCCAATCACCACTTTCTCTTGGATTTAATAATATCTGGGTAATTATACCGCATCCCTTCCACAAAGAAATTCGCCAATTACGTGGGTCCAGGTGTATACACAAACGAACGGGTCAGTTGAGTCGTACGGCCATACCGATCCTCCGCTGCAAGGGTCATTATGGTATAGCCATTTTCGAGAACAAGGGTATGGGTAAATACACCTGCTTCATCGGTATGAATGGGGAGCCCATTCAGCGTGAGTGCCTTAATATTATGTGCAGAGCCGACGATTGAGAGCGTGCGCTCATGTTGCACTACCTCCGGATTGCTCGTGAGGGTAATCGACGGTCCGAGGATGAGGTTTCGTGCTTGGAAGTAGGCGTAGGCAATAAAGAGCACTACGATGAATCCATAGAACGCCTTTTTAAGCGGACGTTCGATGGATACGGTTCTAAGAATAAGTGGGTTCATACTGTTTCTTCATCATCTCTACCACCATCGAGTACTTGGCGAGGCTTCGCTCCGTCAGCGGCGCCGATGACCCCGCGTTCTTCAAGGATATCCATGAGTCGTGCAGCGCGCGAGTAGCCGATACGGAGTCGACGTTGGAGGTACGAGGTTGACGCTTTGCCCGCCTCGGTGACGGCGACGCGCGCGTCTTCATACAAGTCGTCATCGTCGTCCCCTTCGTCTACCATCGAGGAGAAGATAGCGTCTTCACCACGTTCTTTCGGAGTTCCTTCGAGGTTAATCGTCTCAAGCGTCTGTGCAGAATCCTGTGTCTTGAGGTACTCGACAACGCGAGAGAGTTCTTCGGTAGATACGAATGCTGATTGGATACGCATCGGCTTTGGGCTATCGGATGAGAGGAAGAGCATATCGCCTCGACCGAGCAGTTTTTCAGCTCCCGGCGAGTCGAGAATGGTACGCGAGTCAATTTGAGATGCAACTTGGAGTGCGATACGCGTCGGGATGTTTGCCTTAATAAGTCCGGTGATGACGTTCACCGAAGGGCGTTGAGTTGAAAGAATGAGGTGAATCCCGACTGCACGGCTCATCTGTGCAAGCCGCACGATGCACGCCTCAAGTTCCTTCGGGTATGAGTGCATGAGGTCAGCGAGTTCGTCTATCATAATGACGATGTACGGGAGCGGTTCAGCAAGTGCTGCACGCTCCTCTTCGGGTGAACCTCGCTCTTCAAATTTAAGTTTTGCAGGCTGATATACCGTATCGTGGTACGAGGCAATGTTTTGCACCTTGTACTTTGAGAGGAGGTCAAGACGGCGCTCCATCTCCTTAATAGACCACTTGAGCGCTATGATGACTTTCTTTGCATCAGTAATGACGGGAGTGAGGAGGTGAGGAATGCCGTTGTAGAGGGTGAGTTCAACGCGCTTTGGGTCAACGAGGATGAAGCGGAGCTGGTCGGGTGAGTTCCGGAAGAGGAGTGAAATGACGAGGTTGTGTATGGCGACCGACTTACCCGAACCGGTGGTACCGGCGATGAGTCCGTGGGGCATCTTTGCAATATCTGCAAACTTCGCTTCCCCAGTAATGCTTTTTCCGAGCGCAATGAGGAGTGGTTTTGGTGAGTCAGTGTAATCGGGTGAGGTAAAGAGAGAAGCGAGCCCAATTGTCTGCTTCACTTTGTTTGGAATTTCAATACCGACAAGCGACTTTCCCGGAATCGGCGCTTCAATACGGATGGGTGATGCAGCGAGCGCGTATTCGAGCGTTGTCTGGAGACTCACAATTTTTTCAAGTTTCACCCCTTCAGCAGGCTTAATGGCATACCGAGTTACTGAAGAACCAATGGTTACTTCATCCATCTCCACCTCAATGTTGAATTTCTTAAGGGTACGCTTTATGGTATTTGAGTTTGCCTTCACATCACCGACGTCTGGCTTTCCTTTGTCCTTGTTGAGGAGGGAAAGAGGAGGTGCTGCGTATGTACCGCGGAAGCTCGAGACGACAAATTCGTCTGCGGTTACCTTCGAGAGTCCAAGGCGCTCAGAAAGCTTTTTCTTCTTACCGCCTTCCACTTCCTCTTCTGACTCGGGGAGTGCCTCCGTCTCGCCCCCTTGTTCCGTAGGGGATTGTTGCCCCACAATGACAGGAGTTACATCAACCTCATCGTCTTCGACTGGAGTGCGTTTGAAGAGGTGCACAAAATTAGTGTTAAAGGTGAGGAATAGGCCTACGAGTATGAATGCCCCGAGGATGATTCCCGCGACCGCTTTCCCAAAGAGCCACTCGAGTGGTTGGAGTGTCACTCGTCCAATAAGGCCACCATGCGCTATAGAGAATTCCAGTATCCCAAGCATTGCTATGAAGAAGAGTGTCGAACCAATGAACTTTGAGACACTCACACGATTGTCGTCACGTGGCACGAGAAACGCATACACAAAGAGTGCGCAGAGTATTGGTGCAAGCACGAACCCGAACCCAAAGAGGTACTGGAGCGCTCCGTGGGTAAATTCACCGAGCACGCCGCCGATGCCGATTGAGGAAAATATAAAGAAGAGTGCAAGCACCACAAAAAAAATTGCCCCAATACCGTGCTTGGTGTGTGGTGAGAGATCGTCAAAAAACGAACGTGATGGTTGCGGTACTACCTGCTTTCTTCGTCGTGTTGCCATGCCTAGAATATGTTATGAGCGTAGCGAATTTAGAGATTCTTGGCCGTCGCTGTGTGCTCTCAAAATGCCTCACAGCGACGACAAAAGTCCAAACCCCACCACGCTCCAATCACTGCTACATATGAATAATATTAGTTCATGATACCACGTACCCCCGCACTACTTTGTGGAAAAGGGATAGAGAATTCAAAGTCCCGTCGTCTGGGGAAATAGATGACCAACTAACTTCTCTAGAAGACAATTGAGAAAGGATGCAGTTCACAGCGCACAGTGTAAGAATTGGCGAGACTGCGGAAAATTCGAGGGGTGAGAAAGTGCGGGGCACTTTTGCAAGAGATTCTGATTGAGACGTACACATCGTACGATGAAGGATGAATCTGTAGTTTCAACAAGGAAGATTCCCAGTTCCGTCGATTCGCCTTAAGGGACAAAGTGTCGTATACTGTCTCTAATACAACAGACACTACTAGTATCAAAGTCAAAGCTATCATGGACATCAAAGAGACACATACACTGCAAAATAAGTCCGATATACTACTTTACGATGATTTGTATTTTAAGTATATTTTTAAAAAGACAGAGAAGATAGCGTCAGCTGTCTTTTATATTACACGTACCGAAGAATCTATTAGTCAAAAAGACGCCGTAATCGTCGATATTGAAGACAGTTCACGGACACTCCTTGAAACGTCCATTAAGGCACTTCGTGCAACTCAGAGCTCAAGACATACACGACTCGAGGATCTTCGTATCGCGCTCATTGCACTCGAGAGTAAGCTCGTTATAGGTTCTGCAGCTCGCTGTATTTCAGCGGAGCATCTTGAGGTGTTTCGGCATGAGATGGTGTCGGTACACCGCTCTCTTCGAGAGTATCTTACGGAGACTCTGCGGAATCCCCTCCAAGAACCAAATGGAGAGGGTGTTCCCGTACGTGTTCCACGCAAAATTGCTGAGCGAAAAGACGGAGAGAGACAACCTCGTGCGGTGAATACGGTTCAGCATCAAGGACGGAGAGAGCGGATACTCAGTATCATAAAGGACAAAGGTCAAGCAACGATAAAAGACGTTTCTGTACTCGTAACAGACTTTAGCGAAAAGACAATTCAGCGTGAACTTATGTCTCTTATCAAAGATGGTGTCCTTATAAAAGAAGGAGAACGAAGATGGAGCAGGTACAAACTTGCTTAATATTGAGTGTCCTTAAAATGTCTTATAAAGTGTAAGAGACATTATATTGGAACTTTGCTATAGACGACTTTTGAAATTGACGAAAGTCTTAGAGAATACAGTAGTTTTGACAAAGAAATTACCCAGTTGTGCAAGTTCGCCACCCAGTAAGAATGAGCCCCTATATACGTCGTTATTTAGTAGAGAGTATAGGTTTTGGGTTGACTTTGTGTTACCCAAAGCATATCCTTTCGTATTCTTCTCTGGTGGTTATATGGAGAGTAGAAACGCCTTATTCATTATATTATATTGATATGAGGTTAGTATCTGCGCAAATAGATGCAGTTCGAGGCGCGAGCGAGGCTTGCGACCAAAGTGTAGTAAACCTACTCTGCGGGAGCAAACGAACGAAGAAATGCGCTATTTACGTAGATACTATTCTATCCACACCACAAGAGAGGTGGGATTGCCTACAGTTTTGTATACTGTATGCACGCGCTCTGACGCGCTCTTTTTAAAAGAAGAGATGGCGTCATCGATGTTTTTTGAAATATGAATAACGAGTACAGATGTACTCAAAGCCCACGTATACATATGTATACGTATTCCGCGTTACCTTATCCCCTAGCTCACTGTCACGATTGCACTCAGTCTATGTTTCGTAGCTAGCTCGCGTGTGTGGGTGTCGAAAGCCACACAATCGAAGCGAGATAGTGAATCGGCGAGTATCTCTTCGACGAGATGTTCGCCAATGAGAATTAATTCTTATTAATAGGTTTTAGTAGTAATTCATTACTACCAGTAATTCAGTTTATGAATATAGTAGCAAACAATGTTGCTTCAAAGCTCTTCGTAGCTTTTGTCGCAGTTGCGATGCTCTTCACGCTTGTAACTCCTGCAAAGGCAGCTACAGCAGCAGAGCTCCAGCAAATGATCAATGACTTGCTCGCGCAGGTTGCTTCACTCCAAGGCCAGGTTGGCCAGGACAGTTCAGCACCAGGCGTACGCAGCGTATGTCCATTCACATGGACACGTTCACTCAATGTGGGCGCAACAGGAGCAGATGTTATGAAGCTCCAGCAGTTCCTTAACTCAGATACTGATACTCGCGTATCAGCATCAGGCGTAGGTTCAGTTGGTGCAGAAACTCAGTACTACGGTCCAGCAACAGCTGCCGCAGTATCTAAGATGCAGGTTAAGTACCGATCAGATATTCTTTCACCAGCAGGGCTCGTAAATCCAACAGGATTCTTCGGACCAGGCACAATGGCGAAGGCTAATGCACTCTGCGTACAAGGCGCACCAGCAGGTGATGACACTACAGGAGATGACGATATGTCAGATGACACCACTTCTGGAGATGACGACATGTCATCAAGTGATCTCTCAGGTGAGGCTTCACTCGATAAGTTCACTGCTAATGATGGCGATGATACTGAACTCGAAGAGGGTCAGGAAGACGCTGCAGTAGCTGATATGAAGGTCCGTTTCAGCGATGGTGATGGAATGGTCACTCGCATGGACGTTATCCTCGATCCAGGAGCAGGCAATGATACAAAGAAGCCATGGAAGACCTTCGATGAAGTGTCTCTCTGGGTAGATGGTAAGAAAGTTGCTGATGTTGATGCTTCAGACAAGGATAATTACCTTGATGACAGCCTTGCAGGAGATGCAGCAAGTATCCGATTCTCAGGCCTCGATCTCGTAGGCATGGAGGATGAGGACGTAGTCGTTACTGTTGGTGTTACCGTACAGTCTTCTGTAGACGGAGCAAATGATGGTGAGGATTGGGAAGTTTACACAGACGAAATCCGATATATTGATGGCTCAGATGTTACAACAACTGACGACTCAACTGACGATATCGGTACTGATGGTAAGGTTAACTTCTCTATCGACTCAGAAGGCGTTGATGATGAACTCGTTGTAAAGAGCTCAACTTCAGATCCAGACGCTACGACTCTTGAGCTTCAAGATGACGCTAAGTCAGATTGGCAGAAAATATTCGTATGGGATCTTGACACTAATGACAGTGTAAACGACATCACAGTCAACGACATTGTTGTTGATGTAACACTTTCTTCAAGCACATACGATCATTTCGTATCAGATGCGAAGCTTGTGGTTGATGGCGATACATTTGACAACTTCGATTACACTGATGGTGCTACCGCATCACTCGACTTCGATGTTTCAGATGATGATCTCGTAATTGCAGCTGGCGACAAAGTGTCTGCTGAGCTCTGGGTCAAATTCAAGGCACTTAGTGCATCACTCGATGAGGGAACAACAATCTCAGCAACAACTGATGCTGATGATTACGATGCAGAAGGTGCTGATGACCTTACAGCTTCAGGCCCAGACCAGCTCCAAGGTACAGCAGATAGCGAAGAGCACACACTCCGAACAGAGGGTGCGACGATCGAGCTCACTGATTCGTCACAGACTCTTAAGACGAACTCTGATGCAACCACAACTGATGACGAGGGAGTATTCACTCTCGAGTTTGATGTAACTGCGTTTAACGGAGATCTCTACATCGATGATATTGCGACGCGTGGTGTAACGCTCACAAACGGTGTTAACTTCGTTGTTCTAACAGGTGGCGCTACCACAACAGCTGGTACTGACGTTGCAACACTTGACTCAGACGCAGAACTTACAGGTGGTAAGTTCCTCGTGCGAGACGGTGAGACTGAGAGCTTTACGCTCACAGTTGAATACGATCCAGCAACATCTGCTTCATACAAGGCTCAGCTTTACAGCGTCAACTTCAAGGTTGATTCAAACGCTCCAGCTGACACTATGCAGCTTGCTAATCCAGGAGAAGACTTCGATACAGCTTCACTCACTATCTAACCTCGGTTAGGTACGAGTGACTCAGTTCGAGTCAACTCTAGGAATGGCAACGACGAGAGTCAAAGCTAGGAAAAACCCGGCGCGCAAGCGCCGGGTTTTTCTGTATCTAATCCACACGGTTACCAATCAAGGACGGTCCTTGCCAATAACCAGGCAAGACCTGGTATACCAGGTCTTGCCTGGTT
>JANOXF010000062.1:0-10071 GCA_031418275.1 Candidatus Kaiserbacteria bacterium | reverse complement strand
TACCTTCCTCCTCGAAATCTTTCGACAGACAACAGCATCATGATTGCGCTCGCAGGACATGCACGCAAGGATAGTGCGCTTGCCCACGACGCAATCATGAGTATCGTCGCAGATGGCAACTTAAGCTTGCAACCTAGTGGCAATCATTAATTCTCTGTAATTGGTGCACAATGGCTCATTTTCGTGCTACTATCGCTTAACCTATGAGTGATGAAACAACTCAAAAAGATACCTTCGTAAAGCCCAATATCCCTGAGGTTTTTTTGAAACCCTACGATCCAAAAGAGCACGAAGGCGTACTCTATGCTGCTTGGGAAGAGTCAGGATTTTTCAATCCCGACGTTTGTATTGAAAAAGGTGTGACCGCACCAGACGCCGAGCCGTTTTCAATCATTATGCCCCCTCCAAACGCTAATGGTAGTCTTCATGCTGGACACGCACTCTTTGTGACCCTTGAAGATATCATGACACGCTTTGAACGTATGCGTGGTAAACGCGTACTCTGGTATCCCGGAGCCGACCACGCAGGCTTTGAAACGCAGACCGTATACGAGAAAAAACTCCAAAAGGAAGGACGTTCACGCTTTGGCATGGATCCGAAAGTACTCTATAAAGAAATCCTTGATTTTACACTCTCGAATAAATCGTTTATGGAAGGTCAACTTCGCCAACTTGGTGCTTCTTGCGATTGGTCTCGTGCACTCTTTACTCTCGATGACCGAGTCGTCAAGACAGTATACGGAACATTCGAACAACTCGACCGTGATGGACTCCTCTATCGTGGCGCTCGTACAGTAAACTGGTGTTCACATCATCAGACTTCCCTTTCAAATCTTGAAACGACGTACATCGATCGAACTGACAAGTTCTACTACTTCCAATATGGTCCGTTCGTTATTGGTACAGCACGTCCAGAGACCAAGTTTGGCGACAAGTTCGTCGTCATGCATCCAGATGACACTCGGTACAAAGAGTACACCCATGGGCAGGTAATTGAGCTTGAGTGGATTAACGGTCCTATTACGGCAACAATCATCAAAGATGAGTCCGTTGATATGGAGTTTGGTACGGGTGTTATGACTATTACCCCATGGCATTCAAATGTTGACTTCGAAATTGCAAAGCGTCACAACCTTGACTACGAACAAATAATCGATTGGCAAGGAAAGCTCCTTCCGATTTCCCAAGAATTCTCTGGTATGAGAATCGCAGAAGCTCGTGAAAAAATTGTTGAAAAATTAGCAACAAAAGGCCTCATAGTAAAAGTGGAGGAAAACTATACCCACTCCGTCCCCGTATGCTACAAGTGCGAGCGCGACATTGAACCACAGATTCGTAACCAGTGGTATGTAAAAGTACGACCACTCGCAGACAAAGCACTCGAAGCACTCGATTCAAAAGATACGGTTATCCTCACAGAACAACACGATAAAATACTCCGCCACTGGCTTACGAATCTCGAGGACTGGAACATTTCTCGACAGATTGTCTGGGGTATTCCAATTCCTGCAAAGATCTGTACAGCATGTGAGCACGGCATGGTTGATCTCACTGATTCAGTTACCACATGCACAAAGTGTGACGGCGCAGTCGTTGCTGACATTGATACCTTCGATACGTGGTTTTCTTCTGGCCAGTGGCCTTTCATAACACTCGGCTATCCTGACTCTCCCGATTTCAAAAATTTCTATCCCACTTCGGTCATGGAAACTGCAGCAGATATACTCCAGTTCTGGGTAGCTCGTATGATGATGCTCGGCATCTACCGTACCGGAAAAACTCCATTCAAACACGTATACCTCCACGGACTCGTGCGTGATAAGCACGGCAAGAAAATGAGTAAATCGAAAGGTAATGTCATCTCTCCAATTGAAATAACAGAAAAATATGGCACTGACGCACTCCGTATGGGACTTGTTGTTGGCAATACTCCAGGTACAGATATGAATCTTGACCCCGACAAAGTGAATGCCTATAAAAAATTCGCAAATAAAATCTGGAATATTAGCAGATTTATTCTTGATGCAACAATCACATTCACACCTACAGGAACACCTTCACTAACAGCCTCTGATACCGCAATCCTAAACAGACTAGACGCAATAACAAGCGAAATTACGATGTATATGGAGAAGTTCCAATTCCATCTAGCCTCAGAAAAGATTTACCACTACGTATGGAATGAATTGGCTGATACCATTATCGAGGAGTCAAAGTCTATCCTTAGTGGCAATGATGCTGATGCAAAGTACGCCCGTCAGTATGTCCTTCGAGAATGCTTCATTACTTCACTCAAGATGCTTCATCCATTCATGCCGTTTGTGACTGAGGCAGTATGGCAACATCTGCCACAGAATCTCAAGATTGGTGAGCACGAGATGCTCATGGTCGCGAAGTGGCCAAAAATTAGATAGGGATGTTTAAGAACCCCCGCCACCACCCTGGTCGCGGGAGTTCTGCATTATGAAGGTGCTACAATAGTCCCATGATGTGGGATTCAACATCGTTTGCGATTGCCTTTCTTGCAGGACTCATTCCTGCACTTTTTTGGCTCTGGTTTTGGCTACGTGAAGATACTGCACGCCCTGAACCACGTGCACTCATTGCGTCTGCATTCCTTGCAGGCATGCTCATCGTTGCACTCGTACTTCCCCTCCAGAAATTCGCCATGGAGCGATTTAGTGGAAACAATCTCATCTTTGTCTGGGTGGTAATAGAAGAAGTACTTAAGTATTCTGCAGCACTCATCGTTGTACTCTGGAACAAGGCAGTAGATGAGCCAATTGACGCCATCATCTACATGATAACTATCGCACTTGGTTTTTCAGCCTTTGAAAATGCGCTCTTCATCTATAATCCCCTCACTGAAGGCGACTATGTGAGCTCTGTCCTTACGGGGAATTTCAGGTTCCTCGGCGCGACACTTCTCCACGTTCTCGCATCAGGAACGGTTGGAGTATGCATGGCATTCGCGTATTATAAGCATGATGCTGTCCGCATCGTCTCTGCAACCGTTGGCTTGTTCATCGCCATTCTATTGCATGCGGTATTCAATTTTTTTATAATGGATGCAAGCGGAGAGACGGTTCTCGGCGTCTTTATGTTCGTTTGGATGGGAGCTATTATTCTCTTCCTCATCTTTGAAAAAGTTAAACTCTTAGAAAGAATTCATCGCAAAGCATTATGATAAAAAAACCATCATTTCTCGAACGACTCACGGGCTCTATTAAGCTCGACACACAAGAAGATACGTTTGATGAACAGAGTGAAGTGAAAGGAGGCATGATGGATGCTGATATGAATGCTCCTCGAGAGTCTGGTGAAGCATGGGCAAATGATAGTGAAGAACAGCAGGACGGCGAACTCCCGATTGATATGTACCAGACGCCTGATGCCATTGTCATACGAGCCCTCGTTGCTGGGGTAAGTCCTGAAGACCTCGATATCGCGATTACCCGCGACATGGTGACGCTCAAAGGCCAGCGTGAGGAAACGCAAGAGGCGCCTGACGAAGACTACTACCACCGTGAACTCTTCTGGGGTTCCTTTTCACGCACCATTCTTCTTCCTGAAGAAATCATCATTGATGAAGCAGAAGCAAAAGAGAAGCATGGTCTTTTAGAGATTACGCTTCCAAAACTTGATAAGGAACGAAGCGCACGTCTCACCGTGAAGAGTCACCATTTGAATGTGAAGTAAGCAGCAATAACTAAACCCCCCTGCTACGCGCGGGGGTTTAGTGCTACTCAATTTCTAATAAAAGTGGTGAGTGATCCGACACTTCAGTAGTAAGCACTCTGAAATCAATTACTTTCACTCCGTCACTCACAAAAGTGTAATCAGCAAATTTTTCAGGTTTTGTATAGTAGCTTGTACGCGTTGAGATTATTCCATATTCTCGGATGAGGTTTCGCAGTCCTGCCTCCTCAAGAATCTTAATACTATCTGTATCAAGCAGCAGATTAAAATCACCGTTTAATACTACTTCCCCATTCAGTTGCTCAATGAAGCGAACGATATTCTCAGATTGCAGAATACGTTCGTCGGAATCTGTCTTCCCCTTTCCATTCCAGAGCCCATGAAAATTAATTACAGTGCTTTGTGCACCATTGTGCATAAAAGTTACATACTGGATGTTTCTCGCATGATTGCCAACGTCTCCCTCAGGGATATGTCCCCGGTCTTTGTACACAAAAACATCGCCTGACCCTAGAATATCCATCCCCTTTCGTACAAGCATCATAAGTCCATAATGATTGCCATGATGTGGATGAAAAAAGTATTCATGCCCACTAAGCGCATCAGCAATCTCCTGCTTGCCATAAACCATCGTGTCCCTATTCTTGAGCTCCAGTCCACCAGCATTTACTCCCTCAAGATGTGTATAGGGTGCAGACCATATTTCTTGGAGGCAAAATACATCGACATCCTTTGATTGTTCCATGAGGAAACTGAGGAGTCTTTCTTTACCAGCACGACCACCCCATGTATTCAGTGATAGTATTTTCATATTGAAACTACTATAGCAAATTTCTGAGGTGTGAGTTCGGTGCAGATTACTAAGTATTTTTCTGGGCGGGTTCGGCGCAGGTTTCTAAGCTCGCAAGCTCGCTAAGAACCTCCTGCCCTAGCTCGCCTGTCGCAAAGCGACATGGCTCCGCTTTTCGAACCCGCACGCAAAGTGTCCATACACTTTGCTCCCTCAGCACCACATACAAAAAGACCCCTTGCGGGGCATTCTGTATGTGGTGCTGAGGGGCGGGTTCGAACCGCCGACCCTTTGTTCTTCAGACAAATGCTCTACCAACTGAGCTACCTCAGCAAACGAAGAGCGAAACGGATGCTTACATACATTTCCTCCGAGTGCAGCTGCGGAAAGATTCCTCTTACTTCAGCATATGATTGTTCTGATACGTAGTTCCTATCTATTTCTTGAGTTCTGGAAGAATATTTAGAAGACCCTTCAGTCCTGGAATTTCTGCCATACCCTGCCTAAAAGTCTCATAGTTCGAGCCAAAGGCATTGAAATATGGCTCAAGGACATAGAAGTATACCGCAAATGGGAGCCCAATCAAGAGCCCGTACCAAACCAATCGGAGCGTGAGCCCAATCATGTCATTCCGATACATTTTTCGAATATACTCCTGATTCTGTTTTACAAGCTCATTATTCTCCTTTATGAGAAGCGTATTCGCTTTGAGAAGTGTCAAAATCTCATTATGTGTATCTTCCTCTGGCATACGTTAAAGTATAGCAGAAGCAAGACATATTTCTTCAATCACGCATGAATACCGTAAGTCCGTCATGTTAAGATACTCATCAGCATGATACATAAAACACATAAGGACCTTAAGTATTTCGTACGAACACTATCCATTGTTATTGGACTCGTAATGATTTGGAGGGGTATATGGCACATTCTTGATGTTATCGAAAAAATATTTTTTAACGGTGAAATATTTTGGACAGCAGTAGTTGGAATTGTGATTGGAATACTTCTTTTGTATATCCCTGACCACGATCTCAAAGAAATTGAGAAACTATAATTGTCTGGGTAGCTTCAAAAAGTCCCCGTTTGTGTCCTCACCCGGAATCGAACCAGGATCTTTTCCTTAGGACGGAATCGTTCTATCCATTGAACTATGAGGACTTGTGCGGAAATACTCTAACATAAAATACCACGAGACGCCCTTGAGCATCTCGTGGTATTTTATGTTACGTAAAGAATTGATTTCTTAGATACAATTCGAGACGCAAGCAATTTTTAACGACCAAGGCGTACATCTTGTACGGCGCGTGGAGTAAAAACTGTGAAGCAACAAAGAAGTGTGCTAAGAAAGCAATTCTTTTATTTTGGCCTGATCAAATCCAACCACAACATCATCTCCAATCCGAATGACGGGAACTCCCATTTGTCCTGTCATATCAATCATCTCCTTTCGTTTTTCAAGGTCTTCAGCGACGTTAAAATCTTGAAATGCGACACCGGTCTCAGTGAAATAATCCTTTGCAGCATGGCAGAAATGACATGACGGTGTGCTGTATATCGTTACTTGTTTCTGTGCGGTATCCATAATTTGAATAGTTACGTTGTATAAGTCCGCAGATTATACCATGAGATTTCAAGGTAGCCAAAATTTCAATCGTTCAAAAAATGACCGTTCTTTTGCATCTCCTGATGTCGCTGTTTTTTCTTTAGACTCCTCACCCTTTACTTTGTCTTTATCGATGATTACGACAACTTGCTCTCCCTCCTTTACAACATTAAATCGACTGCGGAGCTCTTCCTCAATCCCCCGCTCATTCCGAAGATGCTCCACGTCTGTTTCGAGTGACGAGGCACGCATTTTGAGTGACTCAAGCTCTTCTACGCGCTCACTGAGCTTCAGGGCCATTTCTCGCTCAATAGTATATCGTTCATACGCACTCATGAAGATAAACGCGGCAACAAAGAAGACTGCTGCAATGAAGGGTTTCGAATATATAATCCTTCGAATCTTGCGCTTTTCATGAAAATCGAACATGTGGTACTATTGTACCACTATGAGTTTACTGTTTCACAAGAAGACGAAAACGGCCATTAAATGGATATGGTCAGTTATAGCAATCATCATCGCACTGAGCATGATATTTGCGTATTCAGGAGGATTTGGAGGTGTCTAGTAAAGAAAACCCCGAGGACATTGTCCTCGGGGTTTTCTTTTTCTCTTAATCTGACTTGATCATTTTCATGAACACCTCTTGCGGAATATTTACTTTTGCATGAGCGAGCAGTTTCTTTTTTCCTCGCTTCTGTTTATCGCGGAGCTTCATCTTGCGGGTAATATCGCCGCCGTAGAGGTACCCGGTCACGTCTTTTTTCATTGCAGAAAGAGAGCGAGAGGCAATGATACGTCCCATCGCCTTTGTTTGGATTTTTGTCACAAACATTTGACGCGGAAGTGTCGTGTAGAGTTTCTCCACAAGTGCCTTTGCATCAATCTCTGCCCTCCGGACACCAACGACACGCGAAAAGGCGGGGACAACTTCTTCAGCAATGAGCACATCGAGACGTACGACATCTGCTGGACGGAGCTCAGCAATTTCATAGGAGAGTGATGCATACCCACTTGTTGCGTTTTTCAGTTTGTCAAAGAAATTACGCATTAGTTCACGGAGGGGCATTTCTACAGTGAGGAGGTTCCGGCCATCTCCAAATACTTCCGTTTCGAGCACACTCCCCTCATGGTCGTAGAGCAACGTCATAATGCTACCGAGATAATCCGGTGGGAGAATAATCTGTGCAAGCACCCACGGCTCACGTACACTCACCTTTGCGCCATGCTCAGGAAATCGCGAAGCAGCATATATTTCTTCAATCCTTCCATCGGTGTACGTAATTTCATACACAATAGAAGGTGAGGTGATAACAATTTCAATATCAAATTCACGACGTAATCGCTCTGTCACAATCTCAAGGTGAAGCATACCGAGAAATCCGCAACGAAACCCTCGCCCCAAAACGCCTGATGATTCTTCTTCGTAGGAAAGTGAAGAGTCGGAAAGGCGGAGACGGTCAAGTGCCTGTTTCAAAATTGTAAAGTCATCCTGACTCTCCGGAAAGACCGACGCCCACACGACAGGTGGCACCGAGCGATATCCTGCAAGTGGTTCAGTACGAGCACGCTCAAAGGTGAGCGTGTCACCAACAGCAACAACACCCGGTTCTTTGATACCGGTCACAATGTATCCAATCTCTCCCGCTCGTATCTCATCGATGGGTTTTTCCTCGGGTGCAAGAATACCCACTTCGAGTGCCTCAAATGCCCTGTCCGCACCCATGAACGTAAGTTTGTCACCCTTCTTCACTACGCCATCAATAACGCGCATGTAGACGATGATGCCGCGATGATTTGAATACTTGAAATCGAAGACGAGACCACGATACACTTCCAAACCTGATGGGTGCGGTGCGGGAATACGTTCGCAAATGAGATCGAGGAGTTCCTTTACTCCTTCACCCGTTTTGCCTGAAACATATTGTACTTCTTCTCTTTTGCACTTAAGGAGCGCGACAACCTCATCACACACCTCCTCTCTCCGTGCATGTGGCACATCAATTTTTGTGAGGACTGGAATGATAGTGAGCTTTTGTTCGCGCGCCATACTGAGGACTGAGAGCGTCTGCGCTTGGACGCCTTGCGTTGAATCGACAAGAAGGAGTACACCCTCGACGGCTTTGAGCGCACGCGAGACTTCATATGAGAAATCGATATGACCAGGAGTGTCAATGAGATTCACCTCGTAGGTTTTGCCATTGCTCGTATGCTCCATGCGGACTGGCTGCATCTTAATGGTGATACCTCGTTCACGCTCAAGATCCATGGAATCAAGGACTTGTTCCTTCATACGCCGCGGTTCGATAGTCTTTGTAACCTCGAGCATACGGTCGGCCAAAGTCGATTTCCCGTGATCAATGTGAGCAATTATTGAGAAGTTCCGTATTTCCTTCATAGAATGTGCTCACTGTACCACAATACGTAAAAATTGCTTCTTGTTTAAAACCATTTTAATGCCTTAGATACAAGGCGTTGAGGAATGAAGACACGAGTCGTACTTTTCTGTACGGTGAGTGTCTGAATGACAAAAACAACGCAGTAGATGGGGCTTTAAAATGGTTTTAAAGGGAGAGTTGGTCTTCGTCCTGCGGCCCAACCACCGCCGTCTTAAAGATTCGTTTATGTACTGCCGTATACGCTTCTTTGAGCTCTGGACTGCGAAGCACATAATACGTTGCACACGCACCTATGAGACCCACCACACCTGCAAAGAATCCCTGAAGAAATACGGTGAGCAGCGTATCCGCCTCTATACCAGTCGCATAAAAATTCAGTATGGTGTATGCAGAAAAACCAGCGACACCTGCTGCAGCGAGTCCACGGAGCAGTGTAACAAAGAGAATGCGCGCACTTACAAAGAGTTTTGCTCGACTCACGAGTATAAGGACGACAACTTGAATAATGAGTGCGCTCGAGTACCCAAGTGGAAGCGCGAGGACCTCAATACCTGACACACCCTGAAGTCGCATAAGGAGCTCGAGCAGTTCACGGAACGCTGAAACACTCGTGATGAGGAAGTGAAACCCAAACGCTGAGACAAGTGCTAATACTGACGAAAAGAGTGTCACAAAAAAAGGAAGTCGAGTATTCTGCGCAGCGTAAAGACCGCGAACAAGAAGGAGATGCATTGACTGTGCAGCGAGTGAGAGTGCAAAGACTGCAAGAATTGCGGCAGTGAGTCGTGTATCGCTCCAGTCAAATGCTCCTGAACCAAGAATGACGCGTACAAACTGAGCACGAATTACCACAATGAGGGCGACGACGGGGAGTGACCAAAAGAGTATATGTCGGAGCGCATTCATTATAGAGCGGCTAAATTCAGAATACTTTTGTTCAGCATACAATTGCGCCAAAAGTGGAAATGCTGCGACTGAATAACTCACCCCAATGATTGCGAGAGGTACTGACTGCAGGTTGAATGCAAATTGAAATACCGAAACTGACCCGACTGACATAATGCTTGCAAAGCCAACAAGACCAAGCAGTACAAATTGGTGAAGGGAGAGCGTAATAGCACGTGGGACAGAAACACGAAGCACCTCCCTGATATCTCTCCAATTAAAATTTGTTCGAAATTGGGGTGCGAGCTCATGTCCGCGAATAAAGGGAAGTTGTATAGCAAGATGCCCGAGAGCACCGAGCACCACACCCAACGCGAGCCCACTCATGCCAAAGTAGGGATAGAGAACGAGCACTCCAAAGATGATACCAAGATTATAGATGAGCGGGCTCACCGCATAGAGCGCAAAACGGTGTCCAAATTGGGTGATAACACCAAGGAGACTCGATAGACCGAGAAGGAGTGGTTGCAGCATAAGGATACGGACGAGTGTCACAAGAGACGAGGCATCCCCTTTGAACCCAGGGAACAGGAATGGTACAAGCGCTGGTGCAAAGAGCATCACGAATACTGAGAGGGCACTATACACAACGAGAAAGAGTGAAAACACCTGCGAGAGCAGCTCGCGCGCAG
>JANOXF010000061.1:0-9013 GCA_031418275.1 Candidatus Kaiserbacteria bacterium | reverse complement strand
CAAAATCCCTCTTCGACTACAGAAATTGAAGTTGAAGATTTAGAGAGTGAGAATGATCTAAGTAAAGAGGCTGAGTCTGAGAACGAAGACATCGTTGTAACGCCACCTGTAGTCGCTAAACCAATGAAACCAATTGTTACTACCCCATCAAAATCAACTCCGGCTCCAGCCCCTGTACCAAAACCAGTAGAGTACACAGAAGCAAAGGTTGCTACCCATAATGATGCAGAAAGTTGTTGGACGATTATCAATGGAAATGTGTATGACCTTACGTCATTCGTGAGTCGTCATCCGGGTGGCGAACGAAATATTCTCAAGATTTGTGGCACCGATGGCACAGAGGCTTTCATGAGTCAGCATGGAGGAGACGCGCGGCCTGAGAATATTCTTGTATCATTGCTCCTCGGGCCCCTTACGCCATAGATTCTTTGTATGGATTACAAGACAATACACCTTATCTCACTCTCCCTCACCGCACTCGTTATTCTCTATACAGATCATGAAGGACTTCAGTATTTTCGGGGAAAGACGGCACTGCTATCAAAAGCATTTGTGATCTGGTCACATCGACTTGTGTGGACCGGACTCATACTCATGATACTGAGTGGTATTGGACTCATACTTCCGCAGTGGGAATACCGACTCCAAGAACCGACGTTCTATGTAAAAATGGTGTTTGTGCTCGTACTCGTCATGAATTCGTACGCAATAGGAAACCTTCGTTATCTTGCGACAGAGCGACCATTTCTCACTCTGTCCCCTGATGAACAAAAGACACTCATTGTCTCGGGTGTTCTTTCGGGAATTGGGTGGATGGGGGCGGCAATTATCGGCTTCTTCTTCCTTTGAAGCGCATTTCAAAATCCTCATCTACTTTGTCGTACTACGAAAATAGACCCTCATCGTATATTGAATACGTCTCGTGTCTCTTTTCTTGTGATTCGCATATCTGAAGATTTTGAAGATGTGCCTCACGATGTATAGAATTTAGTAAAATTAAAGACGGCGTGCCCACAGACACGCCAACAGGAAATCCCCAGGGGAGCCCTAGGGATTTCGGTGCGCCGAACTGGAGTCGGTTCGAACTTTTTGCTTAGCATAAAACAAAAGCAGCCCGCGGAAACATGGCCGTGAAGGCTGGTGTTTCGTGCGGGTTGCGGGGCTGATTTAGCCGGGAGGATAACTGAGCGGAGCAAGACCGCGCGACTCGAGGATGAAGTTCGCGAAATCACGAACAGAATACTCACCACTGAAGCACAGAAGCAGTCAGAGAAAGGAGGAGAATACTACGAAAAACAAAATAGAAAGTCTTTTGGCGGGGCGTCATTGCCCTTCTTCAGCTGGTCTTCAGGACGGAAATGTCTATACTAGGAGTGTATGCATATTGTGCTTGTTGAAGATAATAAGGTTCTCGCGAGATCGATAGATTCTGTTTTACGGCAGGAAGGCTATTCGACGACTCTGTTTGAGGACGGTGGAGAAGCACATCTTTGGCTCGTTAATAATGCATCTGCGTATGATATGGCAATACTTGATGTGCTTCTCCCTGGAATGCAGGGTTTTGAGATTTGTAGAGAACTTCGTAAAAAGAATATAGCTGTTCCAATCCTTATACTTACTTCAAAGAATGAGCTTCATGATGTCGTTGAGGGTCTCGATTGTGGTGCAGACGATTACCTTAAAAAACCCTTTGTGTTTGATGAGTTGCTCGCGCGGATACGTTCACTCACGCGTAGACAACCAAACGTTGTCGATGCACATGTGGACTTGAACCCGTACCTCACTATTGATCTTCTTTCTCATAAAGTCTTTAAGGAAGGGAAAGAGGTACACCTCACTGCAAAAGAATTTGGAGTGCTTGCATATTTTCTTCATAATCCCAACAGAATTCTCACACAACAGGAGTTATATGATCATGTTTTTGACTTTGCTGAAGTACAATTAAGTAACACCATTGAGGTGCATATAAAAAATCTGCGAAAGAAACTTCGTACAAAGAGTTTTGAATTACCCATTGTAACGGTACGTAATGCTGGTTATCGTCTCGAGTATGACAAATGATTTCAAAAAAGCGCGTCGTAACCTCTCTGTCCTGTACCTATGTATTATTGGTAGTGTCATCATCCTTTTTACGTTACTCGTCATATACCAAGCAAACGATTCTTTTTCTGATCCATCAGTAGCAACAAGTGAAGATGCACAGGTGACTGCACGTCAGGCAAAAGAAATTGCAGAGCGTATGACTCCTGATGGCATTGTAGAAAGTAGTGAGTACGAGATAGAAAAAGGCTCATTATACTTCACTACAGTTTTTACCGACGAACGTGAAGTAAAGGTAAACCTCCTGACTGGAGATGTCCATACGCCTTCTTCAAATGTGGGAATTGTGGAATCACTCACCGATGATTTTGAAGAGAGAATTGTAAGCATTGCGTTGTTCGTATTTATGCTGTCATCTCTGCTCTCACTGTATGTGGCACAAAGGACACTCCGTCCCATTGTAGAGAGCATACGTAAGCAAAAGCAATTCGTTTCAGACACCGCACATGAACTTCGTAACCCACTCGCCGCACTTCATGCACGCATTGAATCAGTGTCACGAACCAGTACCGTAAGTATAGAAACTGATGTGCTCCAAGATTTACTTGCTGAAACAAAGCATTTAATCGTGATGAGTGAAAGTCTTCTTGCATTAGAAAGAAATGAAGAAAAATCGAAACAGATTGCACCACAGGCTGTCGCACCTTTCATAGACTCGGTATTGAAACGTCTTTATGGAGAGCGAAGCGAAAAACAAATTACACTGCACACCGATATTGACTCCGAACCGCTCTTAATTGATGCTCTCGACTTAGAGACAATCTTCTATAACCTTCTCCACAATGCATTCAAATTTAGTCTGAAAGATGGGGCCGTTACCATTCTGTGGAAGGATCATACACTTACGGTATCTGATACAGGAATCGGCATTGCGAACGAACATATAGCGCATATTTTTGACCGATTCTATAAAGCTGATTCGTCACGTTCTAAAGAAGGTAATGGTCTCGGATTAGCACTCGTGAGAGAAATCTGCGAGAAATATAATGCAAAAATTACTGCTACGAGTACACTCGGGAAAGGTACGAAAATTACAATTCAATTTATATAGAACTAATCTTCAGGCTCACTTCAGGTACTCTCAGTATGATTATTGAGAAGACGACCGATCATCGTCTCGATTATGTAACTAATTGTGAACCCATATGAAAAATAAAGTAATACACAAGACAAGTATCGTACAAGGTATAGCATTCGCACTCATGATTCTTGGAGCTTCATTTAGTTTTGCCTTCGCGGAAGGTAATGAAGATGGTGAGGCAATCGTAGGGACTGCACGTATTAGTGAGTCAAAGGCGCTCAGTGTTGCAGAGAAAGCCTACACGGGGACAGGGGTATTTACTGATATTGAACTTGAAATGGAGAAGGGAGTTCTTGTCTATGCAGTAGAATATACCGAAAAGGATGGTAATGAAGTTGATGTGAAGGTAAACGCGAAGACAGGTGCAGTCGTCACTATTCAGAGTGATAAAGATGAACCACAAGATGACGATATGAATGATGATGAAGGTGACGCAGACAAGGAAGATACTACAAGAATGCAGACACTCATCAATCTCTTGAATCAACTGATTGTTCTCTTGCGCCAGCAATCGAATGAATAAAAACCAGTAAGTACACAAAAAATGTCACGATGATATTTTTTGTGTACTTCAGGCTCTCTTCAGAGTCTATGTGTATGATTCTATATAGGAATAGGAGTAAGAAGAATCAAGAGTAGCAAGGAAGTGAAGGAAATGTCTTGTTACAGAAGTAGAGAAATAGTAACAATCTTATAACCATAATTATAATTATTATGAATAGCATACAAAATGACCGAGTCACACAGAGTATCTATGTATTCCTCGGAATTATGCTTTTTAGCTTTTTCTTGAGTGTACAGGATGCACATGCTGCACTCGGACCAGCAAAGGATTATAAACCAGTCATTAATCCATCAGACTTTAGTACTTCAATTACGAACAAGTACTTTAGTCTACCTGTGGGATTGAAGGCTGAGTCGAAAGGAGAGACCGAAGATGGCACCGAAACGATAGAAATCACCGTGCCCGGAGACACGAAGATGCTCATGGGAGTAACCACACTCGTGTATAGAGACAGAGTCTGGCTTGACGGTGAGCTTGTTGAAGATACAAAGGACTACCTTGCACAGGATAAAGAGGGGAATGTCTGGTACTTTGGCGAGGATGTTAAAAACTACGAAAATGGAAAGTTCAAAGACAACCATGGTTCTTGGCTTGCCGGTGTTGATGGTGCACTTCCAGGAATTTGGATGGAGGCAAATCCAAAAGTTGGAGATGAGTATCGTCAAGAATATTACAAAGGGGAAGCAGAAGATACAGGAAAAGTAATTTCAGTGTCGAAAACAGTCAGTGTCCCAGCAGGGAAGTTTACCGACTGTCTTCAAACACTTGATCAAAATCCACTTGAACCGAGAAGTACAGACGAGTACAAATATTTTTGCCCACAGGTAAAAGGATTCGCACTTGAGACAGATATTGAAGGTGGTGAACGGATTGAGTTGGTGAAGATGGCACAACCAACACAATCTGGGAATTCAGCAGAAATTTCAAAGTTGCAGAGTATTGTTCAGTTATTGCTCCAGGTAATTGAGCTTCTAAAGCAGAAAGCAATGCTAATGTAGGTGGTGGCTGCCATGAGCACAAGTCGTAAACAAAAAACGTCCGAAGAGACGTTTTTTGTATGTGTGCGGCAGAACTGGAGGCGGTTCGGACCCCCTGCCTACTGTATAATCTGTATAATTAAATTATGAGGAAGTACGAACTAATAGTTTTTGACCTTATTGATACCCTGGCATACTGCAAAGGGTTATCTGATGTTGAGACAGAACTGGTTCAAGCCGTTGGACAGGATACTGTCGACTCGTTCATCGATGGAGGTAATATCGACAAGAAAAAAACTGTCGATGAAGCGATGGAGAAATTTAAAACATCCGCTCATCTCACTGAAGAGCAAGAAGCACTCACAAGGAAATGGCTTTCTTGGTCAAACTCGTACCTTTTTGAAGATACTGTTGAGATTTTAGAATATCTCAAGGTTCAGGGTTACCGTGTGGGAATCATATCCAATTCACCACCTACAAATGACGATCAACTTGCTGATCTGGGCATCGCTCATTATGTTGAAGTAGCAGTTTTCTCATATGAGTTGGGTCTGCGAAAACCCGAGAAGGAAATATTCATAGAATTGTTGGAGCGGGTCAACGTCGAGTCATCCCAGGCGCTAATGATCGGAGATTCATTAGAAAATGATGTTAACGGTGCTCTTGCTGTCGGTATGGACGCTCTTCTCCTTGATAGGAATAATAATAGTAATTTTAATTCTAAGATTACCAGCTTGTTACTGCTGAAAGGTTTTCTTTCTACCTAATTTCTTCGAGTCTTTTGTTAGGGAAGACTCGTACATTAATTTTTTCGTCTCCTTCCGCAAGTGCTTTAATCCATCGATGAACTCCATCAAGAATAAACCATTTTCCTTCGTGAAAAAGGACATCAATAGGGTAGCTCATATCAATTGCAACCATTCGTTCCTGTTCTTTTTCGCTACCTGGGTTTTTACTAAGTACATCACGGGGACTTATTACAAATTTCTCCCCAGTTGTAGAGTCCCAATAGGGAACATCGAGATGCCAGTCAAAGTCACTTATTTTCATTTCTGAAGTTGGTAATTCAATATTCCAAATTTTCTTTTCGTCCCAACTACCAAAGTTAAATCCATATCGTTCCCAATGTTTAGTCTCAAGTTCTTCCTGTGAAGTTGAGGAGAATGGTCCTTCGAATGGTGAATGCATACGAAAAGTATATCAGGTTCGAACTCCACTCCGGCCCCTACGAAAAACCCTTGCATTGCAAGGATTTTCTAAAATGTGGGTGGGGGCGGATTTGAGTTGATAAATCTCAAAAATCAGATGCATGCTAGTACCCGAGTTTTTCCATATAGAGCGATACGCTCCGACGCTTCGCAAACTTACCGGTGTGACGGTGCGATTTGTATACCTTGTGGATAGTGAAGTATTTTCCATACGTTTCTTCAATTTCAGCCTCGGTTGAGACATGCTCAGCAACACCAATCTCAGGGTGAATGTACGTATGCTCTTCTTCACCCGGGTTCTCTTTGAGCATGCGCTTCGCGTGACGGTCTTCATCGAGGAGAAATGTTTTGAAGAAGAGGAAACCACCTGGTTTGAGTACTCGATGTATTTCTTCAATGAGCAATGTTCGGTCGGCTGCTTTGAGAAAATGTGAAGTCATCATGTCGAGCACGATTGTTTGTGATTCGTCGGGAATAGGGAGCACTCCAGCGATTGAGCGAGCTTCATAGGAAAAGGAAAGTTCAAGTTCCTTCGTACGACGTTCAGCCTGTTTTATTGCTTCAGAAGAAATGTCATATCCCACCCCGTGAACACCAAACGTTTCCCCGAGCCATACAAGGTTGCGTCCGTTTCCACACCCGAGATCGAGTACAGAAGCAGTGATGTTGAGTATGCTGTTGCCGTATTCCCTCGTGAGCCAGCGCGTGAACTTTTCGAGGTCTTCGCTTGGGTTCACCGAAAGTGCAAGGTAACCGCCATCCTTGTACTCAGCCTCCCAGAAAGCCTGCCCGTGCTTTCGGGTACGTTTTTTTAACGGGGGCTTCTTTTTCATGCACGATTAGTAGACCACAGGATGACACGAGTAGCAAATTCCTTACATTTGGGGTACACTCCCACTATGACAGAAGAAACTACACTCATATATGGTAAACACGCCGTTCGAGAAGCGCTCACCGCGATGCCTCTCGTCGTGCGTACGATTTTTACCTCGAAGGACTTTGACGATAATGAGTTTATGGAGCTTATAAAGCAGACCAAGGTTGCACGCGCTTCATTTGATGGACAGAAACCACCGAAAGGGGTCCCTCTTGATGCGGTGCACCAGGGTGTTGTTGCTTCAATAGCCGTTCATGACCTTGTGGTTGATTTTGACTCATTCATTGGGACGCTCGATATTAGTCCCGACACAGCGCTCGTTATACTTGGTGAGGTACAAGATCCACATAACGTTGGTGCAGTCATACGCTCTGCCGCTGCATTTGGAGTCGCCGGAATCCTCATTCCTGAGCATCGTCAGGCGCCGATTACGGGTACGGTCATTAAAGTTTCGGCAGGTATGGCCTTCCGCGTCCCGCTTGTATCAATTGGAAACGTGAATCAGGCCGTGCATACACTTAAAGAGAAGGGCTTTTGGATTTACGGTCTCGACGGAGAAGCAACACAAACCATATACAGTGAAGGCTTTGAAAAACCGAGTGCGTTCATTCTCGGTAATGAGGCTACCGGTATCCGGAAGAAGACTCTTGAACATTGTGATATTCCGCTTTGCATCCCTATGCACGCGCGCACTGAATCATTGAACGCCTCTGCTGCAGCAGCTGTTGTGCTTTCGGCGTGGAGTACGAAGCACCCAGGTGCGCTCACGTAGCTCTTGTGTTTTTTTTTGCACAGGAAGGCGCATTCCGGTAGAGTAGCTTTGGACTAGTACGGAGTACACCATGGCACTGCAACTCACTGATCAAAAAGTGCGGCGGGTGCTCGAGTGCCTCCGCGACTTTCGTCGAAGAACACTCGAAGAAATCGTTCAAAAATATAATGAGAAATATCCGCCAAGTCGTGTGGGTAAGCTCATCGGACTAAAGACAACTCAACAAGACATTGAGGAGCCGATCAGATTGTTGGAATCTGAACCATATGGATATGTTGAAAAACACATCATGTCGTTTACCGACGAGCCCCACACGATTCCTGTGATTCAATACGGGCTCACGAATGCGGGCATTCAGTACCTCAGCAGTTTGCGGTAAGCGTCACCATAGGAATGGTGACGCTTTTTGCGTAGACACGTATCCAAGGTGTCTTCAGTGACCGAGCGTATGACTCACAACCTGTTCATTTCTTAAGGCGCGTATATATGAAGTACACAAACAGTCCAGCGCAGAAAATAAGTGCACCTAAGGTGAGGTACGTTTCTATCGTGGCCGTATTGTGTACGAATGCTACAAGCGTTGCTGTACCACTGACGCCTACAAAGAGGTAAAACGTGTCCCGGATGATTGTCCCGATAAACGTGCCGACAAGAAACACACGTACAGGGAGTTTAATTACCCCAGAACCAAAGGAAAGTATGACGCTCGGAATAATGGGGATACTCCGAAGAATGGCGAGACTTGCGTAGTCGCTGAATCCTCCGGTGAAGCGTTTTCCAAATCGTTCAATATCACCCTGGGTTACATTGAACACATGTCCGAATGTCCCCACGAGATAGTCTTGTGCGTATTTTGTACCTGAATACAGGACGAGCGCACCAAATGTTTTACCAACACTCGCAAGAAGTACAAGAAACGCGAGTCCGCCGAACGAGTAGTCTTGGATAACTGCAAATGAACCGGCTAGTATCATGACTCCGGGAGAGGGAATGGGTGGAATGACTTCCTCAATAAAAGAGCCAACCACCACAAAAACCTCAAGGGGGAGCGTATTGATAAGATTAAAGACGAATACTTCAAGTGCATTGAACATAGGCTCTAGTATACCCGACTCCATGTCACGCTGGCGCTATTTTTGTGGGGTATTGTCAAATATAGATATCTGTTGTATGCTCCTCCCAGTTTGTACGAAGGGAAAGGTATTGTTGTCTTATGTAACAAGTAGTAGAGTTACTATGAGTTATGGGGCTTTCTGCTCCGAACACGTATGTTTGGTACTGTCCAAATATACTGAGGCAATTTTAAAACTTAGTAGGAGGAATTAACTTCAATAATAAACATAGTATGAGTCTTATTCGACATACATTCACGCTAGTGCGGCCAGTTTTTGGTGCGGTGGCGATTTTCACGTTGGCGTTTTCGTTTATGAGTG
>JANOXF010000060.1:0-2793 GCA_031418275.1 Candidatus Kaiserbacteria bacterium | reverse complement strand
AAACAAAAGTACCATTCAGCTACCGAGTCCTTTTGCCTGGATATTCAGACAAGTTAGCCTACGATTTAGGACTCCTCGATACGGCACTCCCATACGAGAGGATACGAGAAAAGTACCAAATTAACGAAAAGGCGCTCCAATTTGCTGACGACAAAGATTTCTCGATTAGGATTAGGGAGTAGGGGTGTGGTTGTTAAACTACCGATTACTCCTTTTCAGAAAATGGGTATTTTTTGTACATATGTTGTATCTGTTCTGAGAGCGGACCCATTCCAATTTCAGACCTTCTAACATCTACATTCGCTTCGTCCTCAATAGTCCGTGGAATATGCTTACTATCCTCCTGCGTAAATTGAGTGCCGTAAAGCTGGCCTCTGCCACGGTTAACACATACTCTGTCAGTTAGATAAGCGATATCCGTTTTATCAACCTCACCAGCAGGAGTGTCTTTCATCATCTGTAAACAATACTCTTGAAAAACGACATTGTGGTCAGCGTGTTGGACAAGTAGCCACGCGTTATGTGCACCTTTTTCTCCAACTTTAGACACGGTAGGCCATCCGATTTCTGCAACTATCTATTTCATCCGTTCCGTATGTTTTGCGTCAATCTCTTCGTCCCAATAATCTTCCTCAGCAAGGGAGCGTTCACGCATTTCTTGGTCTGCGTCAATCATTTTCTTGATTTCTAATGCAATACTTGGGAAAGGTACATTCTCGGATTGATTTTCAAGACTCATAGTTTGATTATACCAAAGTTCGGGACACCCATTATGGTGCACTGAAAAACGTCAATAAATATGGCTTCCTAGATTGTGACCCCACGGAGAATCGAACTCCGATTTGCTGGATGAGAACCAGCTGTCCTAGCCGTTAGACGATGGGGCCGTATGTTTGTTCAGCTCTTAGCCGTTAGACCTGCCTGCCGGCAGGCAGGCGATGGGGCCTTGTATGAGTTGCGCACTCTATAACTATGCCGCAAATCGGCATAGTTATACCAGATTCAATGATGAATATAAAGACCTCGCTTCGCCATCCTGTATAATAGGGAACATGACACAGGATGAGACACTCAATATTTTGAAAACGGGAGGTAACGTATTTCTCACCGGTGAACCGGGAGCGGGAAAGACGTATGTGCTTAACCAGTACATTGCATGGCTTGAGGCACAGCAGATTCCCGTTGCTGTCACCGCGTCAACCGGTATTGCAGCGACGCACATTGGTGGCATGACGATTCATTCATGGAGTGGTGTGGGTGCGCGCGATGTGCTCACACAGTATGACCTTGACCACATCGTAAGTACCGAGAAGACGTCGAAACGGTTACGAAAGGCTCGGGTACTTGTGATTGATGAAATCTCAATGCTCGATGGGCGTGTACTCGATATGGTAGAACAAATTGCTCGTGTTGGGCGAGGAAACGGAGAGGCGTTTGGGGGACTCCAGATTATTCTCGTCGGTGACTTTTTCCAGTTACCACCAATCGCGGGAAGGGGAGAGATGTCGCGTTTTGCGTTTGAGTCATCTGCATGGGAACGCTCAAAATTTCTTACCTGTTACATTACTGAGCAGCATCGCCAAGAAGATGAACTCCTCCTTGGGCTCCTCGCTGCAATACGAAAGAATGACGTTGATGAATCTCACTACACGCTCCTCGGAGAACAGACTGAGATTGATTTTCCCGACATTGAGCCAACACGTCTTTTTACTCACAATAGCGACGTGGATAGATTGAATACCGAACGCCTCGCAATGCTCGACACCGAGCGCACAAAGTACACGATGGAGGGGAGAGGGGCAAGACACCTCCTTGAAGGGTTGAAAAAGAACTGCCTTTCGCCAGAAATCCTTGAGCTTCGTCTTGAAGCAATGGTGATGTGCACTAAGAATAATTTTGAAGCAGGATACGTGAACGGTACACTCGGTCGTGTCGTCGAATTTGACCCACACGATCGTTTCCCCATTATTGAAACAAGCGATGGTCGCCGAATCAAGATTGAATCAACGTCATGGTCTGTTTCAGACGAAAATGGGAAGAAACCACTTGCAGAAATTACACAGGTTCCGCTCCGTCTCGCGTGGGCAATTACCGTTCACAAGAGTCAAGGAATGTCCCTCGATGCTGCAGAAATTGACCTCCGGAATGCGTTTACGTATGGACAGGGGTACGTTGCACTTTCACGCGTCCGTTCACTCCGGGGTATGAAAGTGCTCGGCCTCAACCCGCAAGCGCTTCTCGTTGATCCGCGTGTAGTACATCGTGACGAACACTTCCGCAGTGAGTCAGACGAAGGACGCGCCGCATTTGAGGAAATGAGTGACGAGGAGATAACTCTGATGCACAAAAATTTCGTGCGTGCAGCGGGGGGTACATGGAGAGAAGGCGAGTTTGCCGTGAGTGAGAAATCACAGACCGAGAGAATGAAGAAAGAAAGTACGTACAATGCAACGAAGGAGCTCCTCATGAAACGTCTTGACGCGAGGACTATTGCCCGAGAACGTAAGATGGCACTCTCAACCATCTGGTCACATATCGAAAAGCTCGCTGATGATGGTGAGCTTTCACGAGAGCATCTCCATCCGCTCATTCCAAGTACGCTCTCGTGGAGTGATGTGTACGGTGAGATGGTTATCGCGTTTGAAGAACAGGGAACTGAGAAGCTGAAACCCGTGTTTGAAGCACTTGGTGAACGGTATGATTACGACGTCATCAGACTTGGGCGGATTTTCTATACACTCAAATAGTTTTATGTTTTTTGGTGTTCTCCGAAGGCGGAATCGAGTGAGGAAG
>JANOXF010000059.1:0-15365 GCA_031418275.1 Candidatus Kaiserbacteria bacterium | reverse complement strand
GGCCCACGCGCGCGTGGGCCTGTTTCTATTTCAGCATTTCGAATCGCTCTACAACCACGTTCCAATTCACGTTGCTCATAAACGCTCCACATAATTCTTTTGTTCTTTGAGATGCGCAAAGAAACTCTTGATAATTGGATTGAAATCAAAAGCGACGGTGATAGTTTCAAGGTCTTCCAGAGAAAGCCATCGCAATGATTGACCCTCACAAAGTTTGAGTTCATCAATTTCGTGATCGATACGAGATGCGTAGATATGTTGCTGGGTTAGTCGAGAATCTATGTACACTGAGAATAACTCAGGATGGGGTATACGAAGTGGGCAATTGTTTCGTTTATCAAACAGCTCCTCTGCAACCTCACGGATTATTGCTTGTTCAGCAGTTTCATCCTTCTCTGCACCTCCTCCAAAGAGGTCGTACTGATTGGGAAAACGGATCGATGGTTTATCATCGCGAAGCATCACAAGGATAGAAGCGTACTTCTCGTTGTAAAGGATCATCCCAGTACCTATTTTTCGCGGCCTGATGAGAGGTGCCATATTCGTGATTATCCGACCTTCTCGAATCGCTCTGCAACGACATTCCAATTTACATTGTTCATGAATGCTTCGACGTAGTTTTTCTTTTCTGCAGGGAGATAGTCCACCATGAACGCATGTTCCCACATGTCCATCGCGAGAATAACAGGGAGTCCACCGAGCTGGCCGAGTTCGTGGTCACTCACCCACGCAATGTGCATGGTGCCTGCCTGTCCGGCAGGCAGGTTTGCTACGGGGTCGGCGTAGAGGACAGACCAGCCGATACCGCGACTCATGCCGACAGCTTTGAAGTGCGTCATGAAGTCTTCGACGGAACCGTACTTCTCACTGACCGCAGCTACAAGCTTTGAATCAGAAGCGAGTGGAGACGCGCCGCCTTCGAGCTGTGTGAAATAGTACTCGTGCATACGCATACCGTTGAACTCAAATCCGAGACGGCGGCGCGTCTCCATAATTGCGTACGCGTACTTCTCTTTGTCGAGCGCGGTGAGTTCAGCAATCTGTTCGCGGAGCACGTTGATGTGTTTTACATACCCTTCGTAGAGTCCGAGGTGTGCTTTGATTTGTTTCTCCGAAAGTCCAGGGAGCTCAGGGAGATTGAATGTTCGTGGGGCATACGTGTGCATAGTTGTATGAATTAAGAATTGATGTTGGACAGTATACCATTTTCGGTTTTGCTCGGGGTCTCCGATGCAATACAATGGAGAAATCGCCACTGTATTCTGTATGTTTCTCACTCCTCTCCTCTTTATCGATCTCACTGTGCACACTTGGTTTAATAGTGTGCATACGGATTCCCTCACCACTTTTTTCAGCTTCGTAACCGTATTCGGCAATTGGTGGTTTGTAATTCCACTTGCGGTATTCGTTTGTATATTTTTGTATCGCACTGAGCAACGTCGTCTCGTCGTAGCGTTTGTGAGTACACTCGTAAGCGCAGAGATTGTAACGTATGTAATCAAAATACTTGTTGCCCGACCCCGAGCACTCGATGCTCTCGTTATTGAAAACGACTTCTCATTCCCAAGTGGTCATTCAATGGTTGCTGTAGCGCTCTATGGGTTTCTCATGTATGTGAGTAGCCGTTTCATACAAAGGGTGTGGGTGCGAAGACTCGTCATACTTACTCTCGGGCTTCTCATCGCACTCATCGGGTTGAGTCGACTGTACCTAGGGGTGCACTACTTAAGTGACGTTCTTGCAGGGTACCTCATCGGTGGAGCAGCGCTCTTAGTATGTATTCGTCTTTTACCACCTCGCCGAGAGCGAGTACAATAGTTCTATGCCCCGCACCTACGCACTGTACGCATTTTTTCTAGGATGTGTCGCATTCCTTGGATACATTTTAGTTCTGGGAGCGAACAGTATCCATGTGGGTCTACTTACGAAACCCGACGGACTGCTCCACATCTCATATCTTGATGTAGGACAGGGCGACGGAACATTTATCGAGTCACCAACGGGCATGCAGGTACTCATTGACGGGGGGCGTGATACGAAGGTGCTTACACAACTTCCCAAAGTCATGGGGTACTTTGACCGTACGATTGACGTCGTGGTCGCAACGCATCCTGATGCCGACCATATAGGCGGTCTCATTCATGTCCTCGAACGGTACGATGTGCGGGCGATACTCATGACCGACAATGTGAACGATACTCCCGTCTATGATGCATTTATTCGTGCAGTGAAAGCAGAAGGAGCGACAATGCTCGACGCAAGGCGCGGGCAAGTCTACGATATGGGACGGGGAAGTGCGGGAAGTACCACGCTCGCGGTACTCTTCCCTGATCGTGATATGCGCGATGTGGAGAGTAACACCTCATCAATCATTTTGAGACTCTCGTATGGCGACGCCGATTTCCTTTTCATGGGAGATTCACCGCAGGCAATCGAAACGTACCTCGTCTCGCTTCCTGATTCGGTATTACAAACAGAAGTACTCAAGGTGGGACATCACGGGTCGCGTACCTCGAGCGCAGAGGCGTTCATTGCAGCCGTCAGCCCTGCCTACGCTATTATCTCTGCAGGAAAAGATAATGACTACGGACACCCCCACAAAGAAGTGATGGACACTCTTCGCGCACACAATGTGGCAACAAAAAATACCGCCGATGTCGGCAGTATTTTTTCGGAAACCGATGGGAAACAGATTTGGTTTAAGTAGAAGTCTAAATCTAAATCAGACTGGCCTTCTTGAGAGTTTGGTATGCGCCATTCTTTGCAATCGTGCGGAGTGCTTTTGCTGAAACATTCACGAGGACGGTCTTTCCAATCTCAGGAACAAAAATGCGCTTCTTCTGGAGATTTGGCTGTCGGCGAACTTTCCCGCATGGATTAAATTGCGTCGCACGAGTGCGGTTACTGTAGCGTCCCCCTACTTGGGACTTCTTTCCGGTTATTTCACAGACTTTAGCCATATGTGCGGGCAATACTAGCATGTCAGACATAATATGCAACCCTGTTCGTTCCATGTAGGTATCTAAAGGCTTTGGAATTTCGGGTTTATTTAGATATAATGAGGCCGTATGAATGATTCTATACAAAGCGCACCAGTTGATTCGAATAACACACCAACGAGTCCAGCTTCGATTGTTGTTCAAAAACCAGTAGACACCTATTCCTATCGTGGATGGCTTGTTTCGGACCTTTTTTACAAGCGTGCGTTCGCAGTCCTCGGCCACTACCTGGCTGCCCAACTCATGATTGCGCTCGCACTTGCGTCACTCTGTCTCGTTGGGATACTTTTAGGGGTAATCATCTTATAATATGGGTTTCGCTGAAATCGCGATAATTGTTGTCCTCATACTCTCAATCGTGCTTCACGAGGTAGCGCACGGGTATGCCGCAAATTGGCTTGGTGACCCGACCGCACGCCTTGCGGGACGACTCACCGCAAACCCCCTCCCGCACATCGACCCGATTGGCTCGATTGTGGTCCCTGCGATGCTTTTCCTTTCGGGCTCAGGATTCCTCATGGGATGGGCAAAGCCCGTTCCCTACAATCCGTACAATCTCCGGAATCAACGATGGGGAGAATCATTTGTTGCGTTTGCGGGGCCTGCTACCAATTTCCTCCTTGCAATTATCTTTGCCGTGCTCGTACGGCTCGCAATTCCCCTCAGTCTTTCTCCGTCGTTCGTCGACCTTGCAGTGTACGTTGTACACATAAACGTACTTCTTGGTCTTTTTAATCTCATTCCATTTCCTCCGCTCGATGGTTCAAAAGTGATTGAGGCGTTTCTTCCGCTTCGTCTCCGCATGCAGTACCGTGAACTCAGTATGAAGATTGATCGCTTGGGCGTCATCGCCTCGATTGCACTCATCTTTGTATTCATGACCATTCTCTGGAAGCCTTTTGCGGCACTTATTGGTGTTGTGACCACGTTCCTCCTCGGTTTCTCTTTTTAGTTGTCTTGACGAATGATGAATACTTGATACGCTCAAAGCAGCACTGTACCTGTCCTTGGGGCACCCCGCCCAAAGGAGGGATGTCCCCAAGGACCGGCCTGTCGTCCATCCCTCCTTCAACCCTGAAAGCTGGCACGTCGAATGCGACCTCTGCCAGCTTTTCTTATGGTAAGGCTCTAGGATCTACGCAGTTGGAGAAAGTTCGAGGCGAAACAAATATTTTTTACTGAGCCGTACTTTCGTACGGTGAAGAAAAAATATGCTGTTTCAACAAAGAAATTGCCCAAATGCGTAGATGCCTATTGCATATTTCGGCTGGTATAGTAGAGTACTCACACCATTTTATGGCAACAATCAATCAATTAACCCGTAAGTCGCGACGAAGCCGCGGATCGAGAACAAAAACAGGCGCACTTCAGTCTGGTTTTAACTCGATTACCAATCACCCGAATGAGTACAACTCACCATTTAAGCGTGGTGTGTGTACGCGCGTGACCACCAAGACTCCTCGTAAGCCGAACTCAGCAATCCGAAAGATTGCCCGCGTTCGTCTCACGAATCGTCAGGAAATCACTGCATACATTCCCGGAGAAGGTCACACACTCCAAGAGCACTCAGTGGTCTTGGTACGTGGAGGCCGTGTGAAAGATATCGGTGTCAACTACACGATCGTTCGTGGAAAGTATGACGCAACTGGTGTCGACAAACGACGAGTTTCGCGCTCACGATACGGTGCAAAGAAGCCTAAAACGAAGTAGTTAGGTAAGGGACACCGTAGTCGGGAAATTTCTTTGTTGAAACAGCATATTTTTTCTTCACCGTACGAAAGTACGGCTCAGTAAAAAATATTTGTTTCGCCTCGAACTTTCCGCAACTACGATGTCCCAACGATGCCAGGTATTATTAAGTCTATAGTCGCTAAAGATACTGAGTGGATTCTCTAAACAGAATGCCCCGTATGCGACGAATAACCTCTAGAACATGCGAAGACCATTAAAAAAGCGCGCTCCTCACCAAGGAGACGCACGATACGATTCAGTGAATGTCACTCGTCTTATCAACTACATCATGATTCGTGGGCAAAAGGAGACGGCTCGCGCCATCGTGTATGCAGCATTCGAAGAAATTAAGAATGCAAAGGAAAACGGCGGAGACCCCGTAGAGGTCTTTGAAGCAGCTATTCGGAATGCAGGACCACAGATGGAAGTACGTTCACGACGTGTTGGTGGTGCAAACTACCAAGTACCGCGTGAGGTACGTCCTGAACGACGTCTTGCACTCGCACTCCGCTGGATGATTACTGCCGCGCGTGGACAGAAGGCAAAGCCAATGTTCAAAGCGCTCGCCGAGGAACTCATGCTCGCTGCGAAGGAACAGGGAGCAGCAGTGAAGAAGAAGGAGGATACGCACCGAATGGCGGAGGCGAACCGAGCCTTTGCCCACTTCGCCTGGTAATCTTCATTTTGAACGAACTACTTCGTTGAGTACACAAAAAAGCCGCTCGTCGTACATTGAAGTACGCCTTGCGGCTTTTTTGCTACTCGCCTCGTATTTCATTTCAAAATGGAGATTACCCCAGTGCTTGTGTTCCTAAGTAAGAAGAGCATAATTGTGCCGTATGAATGAAGTATTTAATGGCGCAGTTGAATGGTTTAAAGAGAAGACAAGTTCTCCCCTTTATTTCGTGTTTACACTGGCCCTAATAGGCACACATTGGAAGTATTTCTTTACACTTTTCTTTGAAGATCACCTTCCTTCAGGTGTAACTCGTATTGAGTATGCTGGGCAGCTCCTTGACGGGATACTAGTAACAATCTTTTTTGAATGGCTAAATGTTCTTCTGACGCCGATTATAAATTTCTTGTACCATTCATTTATCCCAGCGATCATCGCCTATCTTGCAGTATTCCAATTACCTAAAATATATAATATTGCACACAGTAAGAACCTACTCTTTCATTTCAAAAGAAAACTAGAGTTTGATCTACAAGCAAATAAATATGAAAAGGAAAGAGTTGGATTGCTCAAGGAAAGAGAAAGGGCAGTTGTGGCTCAGCAGGAGACGACTGAGAAAATAGCGAAAGCAAAAAAGAGCCAAAAGGAAACTGAAAAAACTTTTTCAAAAGAAGATACTTGGGAATCTGAGTTTCAAGAGTTAAAGAATGAAAACAAAGAAGAATATATGAATCTGGATTACTTAAGAAAAATCCTCATCTCACCTTTTATTGATGGGAACGAGCGGTCTCACGTAGTCTATGCACAGGCAATAGGATTGATGGACTTTGAAGATAATCGACGAGCGGTTCTCACAGAAAAGGGAAAGTATTTTGTTAAACGATATATCGAAGAAATAAATAAATTTTAGAATCTTATATGACGACATTGCATGAAACTCATTCTTCATAACTATAGACGGTGTCCATTCTGCATACGTACTCGCATCTTGCTCCATTTGAAAAAGATTCCCTACGAAATTGTGGAAGAGCCACTTCGTGAGTGGACACCATGGATGAAGGAATGGTCGTTTCAAAACAACGAACGTTCTCGCGTGCCGGTGCTTCGATATGTGCTTGATGAAAGTGTTCAAAAAGTGATGCCCGAATCAAACGAGATGAATCTATTCATTGATTCTGTTGATGAGAAACCAGAGTTCACACCTACCCCTGATAGTTCTGCGTATGAAGAGATGCTCAAGTGGTGGAAATGGTGTGCAGACGAGCTCAAACCGATGATTGATTTGTATAAGTACGGTGCGAATTTGAAGTTTAATGTGGAAGCACATGTTTTCCATACCGTGGAGTTGCAGAAACTCATGCAGGTTCTTGAAGATGTGCTCCAAGGGAAGAAATACCTGATTGAGGAGCGCCTCACACTCACCGACATCGCCATCATCCCATTCATACGTCAGATTATGCGTACACGAGAAGGGGAGTTTGATTTCGCCCCATACCCTCATGTGCTCGCCTGGACGAACAGTATTATAGAAACCGATTGGTTCAAAAATGAGGTGATGAAGAAAGTATAGGAGTCAGCCAGTAGTGTTGCCACGACAGACCTTTTTGTTTCTGTCACCAGTGCGGGACGATGAGCTATGTTAAAATTCATGCATATGAGTCTAATTGTTTACTATGGAAGGACAATCATTTGAGAATGCAGAGAAGGGTTCAGACTGGCGAGAGCGTAAAGCTGAAGCATCTGCAAAGGCATATGCACTTATTTCTGAGATTCCTGAGTTTGATATGTTGTCTCCGTATGAACAGGTAGGAGCTCTCCAGACACTCATTGAAGAACTTTCTCATAATAATGATAATCGCTTCATTGCAGAACGAATTGGGCACAGGATTGCCGTCATACAAGAAATGAAACGACACGAAGATAGTCTCGCGCGCCTTGGTATCGCCGCATAGTATGTCCATTGATTTTGATAAAGAGATAGACGCGCATTTGAACGAAGTCCGAAAACTCGCGAAGCCATCGGGAGTTTTTACTGCCTCAGCGCACACGGTGGGTACTGGCTACGACAAAGCGTGGCTTCGCGACAACTACTTCATGCTCCTCGGGTTCCTCGAAACAGGAGATATTGAGACCGTGCGCACGACGGCGAAGGCCCTCCTCGCACTCTTTCTCAAACACAAGGATAAAATCGATTGGGCGATTGAGCATAAGCCATTTGAGACGTGGCAATACATCCATGCACGGTTTCACCCCGAGACATTCGAGGAATACTGGGAAGAGTGGGGGAATCGTCAAAATGATGCGGTAGGAGAAGTGCTTGACATCATCACACTCCTTGAGCTCCGTGGCGCAGGTGTCGCGGAAACTGATGAGGAACGAGATCTGGTACAGAAAATTGTAGATTACCTCGTACGCATCGAGTACTGGCACGACGAGGACAACGGTATCTGGGAAGAGGGGATGGAGGTTCACGCCTCATCAATTGCGGCAGTTGTTTCAGGTTTGAAAAAAGCAGCACAGGTGTCGTGGCTTATTGTGCCCGAAGGAGCGGTGGCACACGGTGAGGCGGCACTCCGTGCACTTCTCCCACGTGAATCGGTAGGGAAGTTTGCAGACCTCGCACTCCTTACCATTCTCTACCCGTTCCACGAAGCAACCGAGGAAGAAACGCCCTCGATTCTCCGCAATGTTGAATACCACCTCACGCGCGACAAGGGCGTCATTCGCTACAAGAGCGACCGCTACTACAATGAGAATAAGTACGACGGACACAGCGAGGAGGCTGAGTGGTGTATGGGACTCGCATGGCTCTCTATCATCTACGCAGAGCGGAATGACAAAGAGAAAGCACTCCACTACCTCGAGCGCGCGCATGCGACCATTACCGAAGCAGGAAAGATTCCCGAGCTCTACTACTCACACACCGAGCGCCCAAATGAAAACACTCCCCTTGGCTGGGCAGAGAGCATGTACGTTGTTGCACTCAAGAAGGTACAGAATCTCGGATGATGTATCTTCGTGCGCTCATGTACCGGTGAAAATATAATGGCAACTAAAAAAGGAGCACGGAGTGGTGGGAAATACACCGGCAGTCATACGACGGTCGTTCCGGGTGCGGCGGTCATTGCAGACATTGCTGACAATTCTTCACTCGTTACCAAGATTTCACTTGGTTTTATAAAAGGGGGACTTCCACCCGCGAAAGGTTTGAAGCGGATTAAGATTATGACGGATAACGGGAGTCTCCTCCTCACCGTACGCGACAATATTTCTCAACAAGAATTACGTATTTACACAACCAATGTCGAAGAGACAAAAAGTATTATTGCAAAAGGTGCACGAAAGGCAGGATTTTCAGTGACTGGCTAGTTTCCAATCCTTCGTCTTCCCAGTCTGCGCGCCGTACGATAGACGAGTGACACAATGAAAATGAGGAGCACAAGTTCAAGAATTGCAGGGTGACTGAGCGTTACGGATGCGAGCCAGAGTATAAGCGAGTAGAACCCACGGACGAGCGCTTTACCCGCATCGAGGGTCGCCTTAAAGAAACCTCCTTCGTCGGATTCAATTTTTGTGCGTGTAATCGTTGTAGTACTTCCGGGTGTTTCTGTACCCACTCCTTCCTCGGAGGCAAGTTGACCTTGCGAGAGGTATTCCTTAATTGTATCACTTCGAGTATCTCGGTAGGTATCGAGGGATGACTTCGTCTCAATAATGGTATCGGTAACGGTGGTGACGAGCGCACGTGCGGTGCCGTCTGGAACGTACTTCTCAAGACCTGAGCTGGGGAGTGGAGTTGAGGTTGTCTTTGGCTCAGGTTTTTCATCAGAACGAGTCGTTGACACTTCTCTTTGAGGAGCAGTTGCTGTCGACTCGTCTTTCTTTATTGCTTCAGCTTTGAGTGGGTCAGTTCCATTTGCAATCTCATCTGTGTCTGAAACCGTGTCGCCGTCATCGTTAGTATCCGTCTTGTTTGGGATATCATCTTTGTCCGTATCATAATCAGCAAAAAGAACGTCTTCGGCGATGGTATCTTCGATAGCTCCCGACTCAGGACTTTCACCAAGTATGTGTACACGTACATCAGAGAGTGTCGCGGTGATTTTGTGCTCACCGTATTGAGGTGTCCAGTCAATCCAGGCTTCGACAAGTCTTCCAGGGAGCGCACTTATATTCGAAGTTCCGATACGTGTCCCGTTGTCACTAAAACGCACGGTACCGGTGAGGTCGTGATCAGTGTTGTTGCGGAGCGCGACATACATGCGCGTCGGCTCGCCCGCAATAACTGGTTCACCGCTATACCACAATCCCTCCACGAACCCTGCATTGAGAGGTGCGCCAAATACGAGTGAGGGCGATATGAGAGAGGAAAGGATGAGGAAACAGAGAAAGATTCGCATACCCTATAGTATACGCCCTCTATGGGCGAGGGTGAATGTTCGGAAATACAACCCTGGCTAATGTGGTAAAATTGGCCGATGTCTTTTTTAAAATTGCCGTACTGTGAGGAATGTGGAGAAGTGCGTGTTCCGCACCGCATTACTGGGTCATTTGAATTCTTCCGACGTGATGATTCTGGCAAAACATTCCTGGACTCTTTTGAGAAGACAACGCGGAGGCTCGAGAGAATCGCTGAACGAATCCTCACCCCAGAGCGTGTGCATGCTACCGCAAAATTTTTTGCCCAACTAAAGGTGGTCAGGTACACGACAGAACCAGATGCGAGCGACAACACCCGTACGCTCGCACTGTATGAAGGGGCCCTCCCTGCAGGGGTGACGCTTTATGCCGTGAGACTCCTCGGTGTAACGCTCTGCTTTGTGGGAGAGAAGGAGGTAGGGGGAAAACTCGAAAGAGTACTCTTCGATATTATTCCGCGACCGAGGGACTTTATCTCCCCGTCACTTCCGTGGATGGATGATAAGGGCATTCTCAAGCAAAGACTTATTGCGGCAAAGCTTCCTTGTGCAGACGGAGGTGTTGCCGCAACACTCGATGAAGCATACGCACTTTTTAAGACTATTGGACGTCCCGTTATCACAAAGCCACACACGGGAAGTCGAGGACGACATACGACGTTGGACATTCGTGACGAAGAAGAACTTAAGAAAGGCTTTACCATTGCCCAACAACTCGAGGTGCGCGTCGTCGTCGAAGCGTATCTCAAAGGAACGGTACACCGAGTGACGCTCGTCGGTGGTGAACCGGTCGCTATTGCGCGCCGTGAGTACCCACATGTCATTGGGGACGGTGTGCACACGATCGACGAGCTCATCGTCATTGAAAATAAAGCACCGTATCGCAACGGCGTACATTTTAGAAAAATTGACCCACACCACCGTGTCGAACCATCGCTCAAGAAGCAGGGGCTGACACGCATCTCGATACCAGAGGCAGGCAGGATGGTCATCCTCAACGACAAAAATAGTCGTCTCCACGGAACACTCACCGAGGATGTCACTGACACCGTGCATCCTGACAACCTCGAGTTGTTTAGACGCCTCGGCGTGTTGCTCACTGACCCTATTGTGGGGGTCGACTTTATGATTACCGACATGAAACGTTCGTGGAAGGAGCAGCCTGATGCGGGGTTTATTGAGTGTAATTCGATGCCATTTATTGATGTGCATCACCGTGTGGTGAGCGGAAAACAGATTAACGTTGCAGAACTTCTTTGGAACGAAATCTTTAAGTAGACATACCTTATGGTAAAATCGAGAGACTTACTGCTGTAATCATGTATATATGAACGAAAAACTCACCGCAACCATACTCGAACGCTATGCCGGACAACCGCTTCTCGCTGCAGCAATTACTGAGTTTCTCCACAATATTGTTCCATACCTCGAATCACAGAATGCCACCGCAGCAGATTATGCTCGGCTCGAGCGGCTCCTCATCCCCGAACGCACCATTATCTTTCGGGTGACGTGGGAAAACGACATGCATGAGCTCGTGCACAATATGGGATACCGTGTGCAGTACAGTTCAGCACTCGGCCCCTATAAGGGTGGCCTCCGCTTCGACTCCTCAGTAACACCTGATGTGCTCAGCTTTCTTGGGTTTGAGCAGATTTTCAAAAATGCACTCACCGGTCTACCGCTCGGAGGAGGAAAAGGAGGAAGTGACTTTAATCCGAAAGACAAGAGTGATGCAGAAATACAGCGATTCTGCACAGCCTTCATGACTGAACTTTCGCGACATATTGGCCCAACGACCGATGTGCCTGCGGGGGACATTGGTGTCGGAGGGCGTGAGATTGGATACCTCTACGGCGCATATAAAAAAATCACTAACCGTTCGGATGGCGCACTTACGGGAAAGGGTGTTGGCTACGGTGGTTCGCACATTCGTACTGAAGCGACAGGCTACGGGGCGGTCTACTTCATTGAGGCAATGCTCGCTCATGTGGGGAAGGGAATTCAGGGAATGCGTGCGGTGATTTCGGGTTCAGGAAACGTCGCGACACACGTTGCTGAGAAACTCATTCAAGTGGGAGCGCTTCCGCTCACACTCTCAGACCGTGAAGGGTACATTCTCTCGAAGACAGGTTTGTCACAGGAAGTCATTGATGCGGTAAAAGTGCTTAAAGAAAAGCATGGAGCGCTCCACGAGCTCACCCTCCCCGAAGGTGTTACGTACGCGAAGGGAACGGTGTGGGGCGTCACTGACGCTGAGCTCGCGATTCCTTCTGCAACGCAAAACGAAATTGATACCGCGGACGCAGAACGTATTGTTGCGCACGGGGCGATACTTGTCGCTGAGGGTGCGAACATGCCCTCGACACTCGGTGCGGTCAATGTGTTTCAGAAAGCGGACATGCTTTTTGGGCCTGCAAAGGCGGTGAATGCGGGCGGGGTAGCAGTCTCGGGACTCGAGATGCGCCAAAATGCGAGTCATGCGCAGTGGCCACGCGCTACGGTAGACGGTGAACTCCACGCAATCATGAAACACATTCACGAGACCTGTGTGCGCTATGGAGCTGATGGAGAACGTGTTGATTATGTAAAAGGTGCAAACATCGGCGGCTTCGTGCGCGTGTTTGAGGCGATGCGGCAGTTGGGGTTTTAAAATCTAGCGTGGTAATGAGCAAATCCCCCAGCGACCTTCGGTCGCTGGGGGATTGTGGTCTACGACTTCTTCGTTCGCTTCTGCGGGTTTGGGTTCTTCAGCTCCTCACGGAGCGCTTCGGGAAGTTCACCTCCCCGCTTTTCCCAGAACAGCGTATCGGTCGAGTAGAGGTAACGCTCATTACAACCTCTCCCGTTTGCAGAGCGTTCGCCTTTGTACCACGAGAGCGAAATGAACTGCTTGTCTTTCTCGCATCGTTTCATGAGGATGAATATCACCTTCCCGCGGTTACGTTCGGCGGTAAGCCGAATATCACCGGGGGATTCTCCAAGTTCCTTGAACCACTGACTTGGACGTTCGGGTGTCTTTCTCCATCCATGTGCTGTTGGCTCGAGATCCTGCTCTGCGCCCCCCGCGCACCTCGGTACTCCAAAGAGCACCAGACCGATTACGACGAGGGTAGCAAGTGCGATAAGTCTATTCACACGAGTCTCCTGCTTAAATGTAGAGAGGATGAAGTGGCATCCTAAAACCAAAGATCAAATACAACACACAGTATGTACTTGTACACGCAGAAAAATCAAGCACGCCTCCCGCCGCTCTTTGTGCGGCGGGGTCGATAAGAAAACGCCCAACAGTGTCGGGCGCTTTCACTCTGAGTCCGGCAGAGTTCATCATGCGATGATCTGGGGATTCTCCGGGTTGATGAAAATCTCGGCAGAGGGCGGACCAATGAGTTCTTGCGGAAGTGGTTCGAAAACCTCTTCCCAGTCCTCTGCGACAACCTTCAGTGATTTGCCGTTGCACCCCGCGGACGATTTACCGTAGGTCTCACCTTGTTCCCACGTGAGGATGAGTTTCTGTTTCGTCTCTGGACAGGAGAGTGTGACACCGAACCGGAGTGCCGTACCGTGCTTTTCGAGCGTGAGTGTCGCGGCTCCCCCTTGTCCGCGGAGGTGGCGTATCCAAATATCGGTGTCGCTCACGTACTTCCACTCGGTGTCACTGAAGGTTTGCCCGCTGGTGGGTACGCTCGCTATCAACAAGAAGAAGAGAGCCCCGAGAGCAAGATTCAAAAAGAACTTACGACCGTTCATCACGTTCTCCCGCAAAGTAGGTGAAACGGCACCTATGTACCATACATAGTATATACCTTTACCTACGGTGTAGAGTGATTTGTAACCAGGTACCTCAGGGTGAGGGAGTACGCACCCGTGAGTTGTAAAAAGGCCCCGAGCGAACTCAGGGCTTTTTCTCGGCTGCTCATTCTCAGAGCATGTTTGCGTTACCCTGCCTCGGGTGCGTCCGAATCCATCGGAGCGAGTAGGAAACCTCTTGCGGGAGGTCGCCAATGACTTTCTCAATGAACGGAGGACTCAGTGATTCTGCCCCCTTGTTGGCGCAGTCGAGCGTGTAGCCGGTGGAATTTCCTGCCTTCCACATGAGGATGTTCGTTTCGGAGCCAACCTCACACGGCTGGATTACTTTGAAGAACACTTCTGCGCTTCGTGTGAGCAGGATGCTCACGATAGCTCTGTTTCCTCGAACATTGAGCACACGTGCCCATTGTCGTTCAGCAATTGGTTCCCACCCACCTTCGGGTACGTCAGCGAGCTCGATAGGTTTCTGGATAGCCTTCGGCACTCGTTGTTCCTCACCTGCCCATACGGGATTCAGCTTTGTCGCGACAATCAAGATGACTGAAGCGATCCCCAATCCTACCAATCGTCCCCAGTTCATACGTCTCTCCCATTTTTGAAAGGTGAAATGGCACCCCTCAAACCATCTACAGTATATATCGGTTTATTGAATCGGTATTCACCCTACCTGCATAGATTTCTGATTGCCTAAGTTTCATAAATACCGTATAGTAGTGCCCAAATAGGCCGAGGAGGCCTTTTATTTTCAGGGGTCTGTCCTTGCGATAGATTACGAAAGGCAGAAATCAGCATTTATTCATTTGTATTTGTAATTAATTTATTCATATGGCACGAGAATATCCACTCCACAAGGTCCGCAACTTCGGCATTGTTGCACACGTCGACGCAGGAAAGACGACGACGTCTGAGCGTGTGCTTTTCTATACGGGCATGAGCCACAAGATTGGTGAAGTGCACGATGGCAACACGGTGACCGACTGGATGGAGCAGGAACGTGAGCGTGGTATCACGATTACCGCTGCTGCAATCTCGTGTAACTGGACACCGTCACTCATTACCGACCGAGTGAATCCTGACCTTAAATTCAGTTTCAATATCATCGACACACCAGGGCACATCGACTTCACTGCAGAGGTGAAACGTTCAATGCGTGTACTCGACGGAGCGATTGTTGTTTTCGATGGCGTTGCTGGTGTTGAGCCACAGTCAGAAACGAACTGGCGCTACGCTGATGAAGCAAAGGTTCCTCGAATCTGCTATATAAACAAGATGGATCGTACGGGTGCAGATTTCGAACGCTCGTATGCATCGATTCTTGCACGTCTTTCGCCGAAAGCAGTTCGCTACCAACTTCCATGGGGAAGTGAGGACCAACTCAAGGGTGTCATTGACCTCCTTAGAATGAAAGCGTATGTCTTTGAAGGCGAGATGGGTATGAATGTGAAAGAAGTTGATATTCCGCCTGAGTACATGGCTGATGCCGAGAAATACCATGCAGAACTGATTGAACGTATCGTTGAACACGATGATGCGATGATGAGTGCATACCTCGAGGGTACGATTCCAAGCTATGAAGAACTTCAGCGTGTGCTCCGCAAGGCGGTCATTGCAAACGAAATCTTCCCCGTCATGACTGGTTCATCGCTTAAGAACGTGGGGGTACAGCGCATTCTCGATGCCGTTGTTGATTACCTTCCTTCGCCGGTTGATCTTCCCCCAGTAAAGGGT
>JANOXF010000058.1:0-10281 GCA_031418275.1 Candidatus Kaiserbacteria bacterium | reverse complement strand
GGCATCACAGCGAGTCGAGTTCCGGAAAAGGTCCTACGCGCATTGGCAGATGAAATTGATGCGGTCTTAGACAAGGACTCAGGAGGGAAAGTACGATTGAACAAAGAAAAGACAAATGTATACAACTTCATCGATGGTATTGAGCACCTAGGCGTGGCAATTAATCGAAATAAACTGATGCTACCCAAAGATCTGGTGAAAAAGAAAGCACAATTACAGCAGTACTATATGAAAACCAAGTCGCCGCACATCAAGCTGCAACTCAAGGGGCTACGGGCTTACGAGCAGGCAATCCGCAGAGCAAACACCGCACACCACACAAGCAAGTGATCCTTTCAATTGCAGAATGAGCTTCGCCTTGGCGATACCTATCGTAAAGCGGTACTATACTGAGACTCTATGGACGACGAAACATTTGAAAAATTGGTACTTGAGGGAATCGGTGAGATTCCCAAACCGTTTCGTGAAAAAATCGAAAACGTTGCTTTTGTCATTGCTGATGAACCGAGCAAATCCCAGCGCAAAAAAATGCACATTGATGTGCACCACACGCTCCTTGGACTCTATGAAGGGATTCCGCAATCGAGGAGAGGCGAGAACTACTATATGGTCCTTCCTGATAAAATCACTATTTTTAAAAACCCCATTCTCGCGAAAGCGGGCAATGACGCCGAACGAATACGGCAAGAAGTTGCCGAAACGGTCTGGCATGAAGTAGGGCACCACTTTGGCCTCGGCGAAGCAGCAGTCAGACAGCGTGAGGGAGAACGCCGCAAGAAGGAGTGATCAACCCTAAAGTTTGGGTCAAGGTCCGGCCTTGAATTTCGCACTAGTCTAAGCCATAAGTGTCTGGCTTAGAACATATATTCAGGTTGGAATCTTGACGTAATGAAGGTATCAGGTACTATGTATATATCCACCTATCGGGTTCGTCCCGGTAGATAGGCCGCACTCCGCAAGGGGTGCGGCTTTCGTTTGGTATAATAATTTGATGTATCGTGTAAATGTATATATCGACGGGTTTAATCTGTATCATGAAATATAATTGACCGGATTTTTCATGTGGTGTAACCTATTACTATATGATTCCTAATTTCCTACAACTTACAGTAAACGTCTCTAAACAAGGTAAACGCTATCTCGCGTATGCTCCGGCCCTTGATATTATGACATCTGGAAAATCAGATAAGGAAGTTCGAACTCGCTTTAGTGAGCTTGTAAATATCTTTTTTGAGGAAATCCATGCTGCAGGCACAACAAATGAAGTGCTTACTGAGCTTGGTTGGAAAAAAGTGCGGAAACAATGGACACCTCCTGCTGTAGAGACAAAAGCGTTCAACGTGAAAGTCCCTGCATTTGCCTAACATTCTGACATGCCAAAAATCGGCTCGATACATTGGAAGGAATTTGAGAAATTCCTTTTGAGCCAGGGTTGTGAATTTAAAAGAGAAAAGGGTGATCATCGTATTTATTGGAAAGTAGGAATGAATAGACCGATTGTGGTACCTCGTGATGCGCAACTTCCGCAAATGATTGTACTTAATAATCTACGTACACTCGGTATAGATAGAGACACGTACCTTAAATTTTTGAAGAGAATGAAGAAATAATGAAGGAAGAGCGAGTGAATTACTGCCTCAATCACTACAACTCAAGATTACGATAAGCTTCCCTATTTCATTTGTTGGCTGGTGGGGTAACCTTGGTGCTGTTGTGTATTTTATTACGGGTGGTAGTTAGGGGGTTCCCGACAGACTTGAATCTAACAGTATTGTGAGTGTGGTCACGAGTTGCTAAGTAGAGTCATCGCTACGCTCTATTACTTAAGCTCAGATCCGACAGGAATTGGTCACGAGTCTCTAATTCGCTTCGCTCATAAGTGCTCTCGACCCCACCTCGCCGACAAGCATTCGCATTCGCTCATCTTGTGTACCGGCTCCAGTCTTCAATTTCTGACGCAAGCAATTCTGTGGAATTGGCGCAGCTCGGGAATTTTTTTGTGTGGTCACGAGTTGCTAAGTAGAATCACTCGCTACGCTCTGATTCTGCTAAGCACTCTCGACCCCGCCTCGCGGTATCCCTTTCTGTGAAGAAGGGGATACATCGCTGCGGCTTCCACATCGACGCGGAAGCAATACAGATTGCTTCTTAAACAAACAAAAAACCCATTCAACTTAATGTGAATGGGTTTTTTGTTTGTTTGTTGATGTGGACCCGACAGGAATTGAACCTGCGACCTCGTGAGTGCAAAACACGCGCTCTAGCCAACTGAGCTACGGGCCCAAATGAGGAGCAAAGTGAAAGTTTACTTTCATTTTGTCCGAATGCAGGGCCGGAAAGCTTTCGCTTACAGGGCCCAAATAAGTACTGACGTTTGTTCGTGCTGTTGAATTTAAGCAATAAATACCTAAATCAAACGGCTTAGTTTCATACGAACTGGCATATAATACGCATTAATGTCGGTGAGGTCAACCGCGTTATACTTATCTTATGGAAAAACTCCGCTGCAAATGGGCACAATCAAAAAACAGCGCTCTTGTCCGCTACCACGATAAAGAGTGGGGTGTACCTGTCTTTGATGACAGAATACTTTTTGAATTCATGATGCTTGAAAGTGCTCAAGCAGGTTTGTCGTGGGAAACTGTGCTCAATAAGCGAGAGGGGTACCGTGAGGTGTTTATGGACTTTGATCCTAAGAAAATTGCAGTACTCACCGAAGCAGAGGTGAGTGTCTTAATGCTCAATCCTAAAATTATACGCAATCGTGCAAAAATCCTTGCCGCAATCACGAATGCACAGCAATTTCTGAAAATCCAGGATGAATTTGGCACATTTTCTAAATACCTGTGGCAATGGGTGCAGAACACACCCGTACAGACAATGCGTAAATCACACACAGACATCCCGGTAATGACTAAGCTTGCGCTTGATATGTCAAAAGATTTGAAGAAACGAGGTTTTAAATTTATTGGACCGACCGTATGGTATTCATTTATGCAGGCAATAGGTGTGGTGAACGATCATACCGTTGATTGCTTTCGATTCAAAGAGCTCTCGTAGGCAAGAACAACTGGGTACAACTGATAATTTTTAATAAAAGCTCTAGTACAATAGGTACATAATTACTAGCAGTGTTCTTTATGCGTGAAATACAACTTCAAGAGCTGTCGTCCCCAGGGTGTCACAATTGCGCTGCGTTCAAAACTTTCTGGGAAGAAATAAAGGGGAATTGGCCGAATGTCAACTTTACAGAACTCAGTATTATTGAACCTGCAGGTCAGGAGATGGTGCAGAAATATCAAATATTTGCCTCACCCGGTATTGTCATCAATAACGAGCTGTTTTCTACGGGTGGGGTAAACCGTGAAGACTTTATTAAAAAATTAGAGGAACTCTCTAAAGAATAACTGTATGTCAGAACCAACTGTATCGAATGGAGTAGGTGCACAAGGTCCAAGCTCATCAGTTCGTAATTGGCTCATTGGCGGATTACTTGCGGTAACTGCAGCCATCATCTTCGGACTCCTCTATCTTTTTGTAATAGCTCCTTCAGTGCCAAACGGTAGTATCGGTTGGTATCTCTTTTCGTTTGCGACAGGGCTCACGATGATTGTGATGCCGTGTACGTTACCGCTCGCCTTCGTTATCGTCCCCCTTTCAATGGGGAAGGGGATGCTCAAGGGAATTTCCATGGCGCTCGCCTTTGGGCTCGGTGTTGCGTTTACGCTCAGCCTTTATGGAGTCGCAGCAGCACTCCTCGGCGGCCTCGCGCTCGGTGCGCTCGGTGCCGACATTGAATCATTAAAGAATTGGGTCTACTTCTTTGCGGGTATTTTTGCGCTCATCTTTGCGCTTTCAGAGATTGGCCTCATGAACTTCCACATGCCCACGTACTCGGGCGCCGCACCAGCTTTTATCCAAAAACGACAGGAAATTCTCAAAGCATTCTTCCTCGGTGCATTTCTCGGCAATGTCGGCGTCGGCTGCCCACACCCCGCAACTCCGCTCATCCTCATAGAAATTGCAACGAGTGGTGACGTACTCTACGGGTGGACCATGTTCCTCATCCACGCGGTCGGCCGCGTCCTCCCGCTTCTCCTCCTTGCGTTCCTTGCGATTCTTGGCGTAAACGGGCTTAATTGGCTCATGGCCCGCAAGGACGCTGTTGAACGGGCGACAGGTTGGGCCATGGTGTTTGTTGCAGGGTTCATCCTTACCCTCGGTCTCTTTTCACACAAATGGTGGGTGAACTCAGGGCTTCACAGTGGGCTCGAAACAATTACGCAAGAACACGCATTTAACGTACTCCTCAACAAAAACTTTGGCACTGATGTACAGCATGTGCACGGTCTTGAAACAGGTTCAGGCCTCTTTGGCCTCCCCCTTGAGCTCGGAAGCTGGGTACTTGTCGCGCTCTGGCTCATTCCTATCTGGTGGTGGTACGCAAAACGTCGCAAGCAGATGCACAGTAGTCCGGCGTACAAAATAAGAGAGCTCGAGTCGCAGATTGATAAGCTCGAACAAAATCGACGCCAAATTGAGTCTATGCTCAACGTTGATGAGCTCGAACTCACCTACGACCTTAAACATGCACGGGAAGAAATTGATACACTTGAAGCAAAGCGACGTGAAGAGGAAGTGAAGGTGCAGTACGGAGAAACAGGTCAGTTTAAAGAACCCGTTGCGCGTGCTTATGAAGAAAAGATACTCGGCATGCAGCGAAATTACTTACTCGCTATTTCGTTTTTCCTTGCCGTTATCTTTATTTACTATTTACCGACAACTTTTGCGCTCAAGAGTAATGCTTCAATGTCAGGTCACGGGCACGCAGCTACTTCTGTAGTGATGACTCCCACAACAACAGCGATTGCTTTCGATACCAGCATCGCGAATCTTCCTGAAGCACATGCTTCAGAGTTCGTATCACTCAATAATGCTGACACCTATACACTTACCGCAGGGTATGTGAAAAAGACCATTGGCAACCGTACGCTGCGCATGCTCGCCTATAACGGCTCGATTCCCGGGCCATTCATTCGTGTAAAGGAAAATTCAAAGGTGAACATCGTGTTTGTGAACAACACTGACATTGACCAAACTATTCACTCTCATGGCGTACGGGTGAACAACAACTATGATGGAGTTCCTGATGTCACCCAACATGCGGTGCGCCCTGGAGAAACATACACGTACGTACTTGATTTTCCCGATGCTGGTATAGCGTGGTATCACCCACACACACGTGATGACTACGGTCAGGAAATGGGGCTCTACGGTAACTACTTCATAGACTCAACTGAAGAGGGGTACAATAATCCCGTTAATCGCGAACTCCCCCTCGTGCTCGATGACATTCTTATTCAGAATGACAACATCGCTCCGTTCTTTAAAGAATACACAGACCATGCCCTCATTGGCAGATTTGGAAACCAGTACCTCGTGAACGGTGAACTCGATTACACGCTCAATGTGCAAAAGGGAGAGGTGATTCGCTTCCTCATGACCAACGTTTCAAACGCACGTACATACCGCCTCAGTATTCCCGGAGCACTTATGAAGCGTGTTGCTGGCGATCAAGGTAAGTACGAAATGGAAACATTTGAGAATGAACTCATCATTTCTCCATCGGAGCGAATGGTGTTTGAAGTCATGTTCCCTGCAGAAGGTACCTACAAACTTGTAAACAGAACAAACACTGCGACCGAAGAGTTAGTTCGCTTCATTGGAAACAACACAGAAGTAACTACTTCCCACAAAGATACGTTCTTAGCTGCGCGAAAAAATCTAGCGCTCTCTCAGCAATTCGATGGACTTCGCACCTACTTTGATCGCGCTCCGGACAAAAAACTCAAGGTCACGGTCGCACTCACGGGAGTTGTTGATCATAGTGTACACGCGCATGGTGGGGCAGCCGCGGCCCCGCAGCCAGTAGTCGATGAGTCTATGCCGCACAGCCACGGAGAAACAGCAGGTGCACCTGCAGCTATGGGTGGCATGGATCATTCAGGCATGGGTGGAGCTGACATGACGACCATGATGGCGCAACACCATTCGTCTATTGATTCAATTCAGTGGAGCGACCCCACAAATTCTGATGCGGTTAATACATCGAAAAACGTTGAGTGGATACTTCAAGATGAAGCTACCGGAAAAAAGAATATGGAGATTCCACTCCGTGATTGGACATTCAAGCAAGGTTCACTCGTGAAGATTCGTGTAACGAACGACATGATGGCACAGCACGTCATGCAGCATCCGATTCACCTTCACGGTCAGCGATTCGTGGTACTCAGTGAGAACGGCGTACGGAACGAAAACATGGTGTGGAAAGATACCTCACTCGTGCTCCCTGGAGGATTCATCGACATACTTGTCGATATGAGTAACCTCGGCAACTGGATGCTTCACTGCCATATTTCTGAGCACCTCCATGCCGGCATGATGATGCCGTTTAGAGTCGAAGATGCAAACGGGTATGCAACAGGCGACGAGTTCCGAAAGACGCTCGGGAACAGCAGTGCACAGGGTAAACCTATGATGCCTGCAATGGGGGATAGTACACCTACCGCACTTTCGAATCTTTTCACTGATGCTATTTCGAACACTGACACGGTAGCGGTAGAAAATACAGTGGTAAAAGCAGGTGTAGCGTCACTCGTCACATTGAACTTCACCGATACGGCAGGGAACCCTATCATGCTCAACTCTACAATGAAGTACCCACTCGCGGTTACATTTGTAAATAAGGATAATAGTATTCGCTTTGTCACATACCCTGGAAATACTGTATTCCCTGCACCGTCATCACCAGCAGCACCTGCTGTCCCTCAGCATAATATGCCAGGAACACCAGGATTCGATGAGAGTATGCCTCACGAACATACATTTAACTTTATTGAAACAGCGTTAGCGCATAACGGGGTTAACGATGGACACATGAACCTTCGTTCATACAGCGTTCCCGTACAATTCCCCACAACAGGAGAATATCGGGGCTTTGTTCAGTATCAGGTAGAGGGTGACGCGAAACCGCGGCTCGCTGCCATAACGGTAAATGTAGTGAAGTCGACGTGGTCTATAGACAGTTACGGTTGGAGTCCAAGCATGAAGTGGTGGATTTTACTTCTCATTTCACTCGTGCTCATGGTGCCACTCATTTACGGAGTGAACAAATACATTACCGTTAAGAAATAATATATGAATAAATTTGCAATCATAGGTATCGTACTTGTCGCCATCCTTACTGGAGGTTTCATTTACAAACAGTCGACGGATACTGATAACTGCTCTGCAGACAACGGTAAAGATGTCGCCTTCACCGTATACTCAAAGAAACTTGAGTGGAAGTTTGAACCTGAGTCAATCTCGGTGAAGAAGTGCGATCGGGTAAGTCTCACCGTCATCAATGAGGACAACTTCGACCACGGTGTCGCTATCGATGCATTCGGTATTTCGCAGCGTCTTCCTGCAAATGGCACCATTAATATTGATTTTGTTGCCTCAAAGGAAGGTGAATTTCCATTTTATTGTTCTGTTTCCTGCAGTACGAGTGAAAATCCAAGCTTTGGACTCAAAAATGGGAAAGTAGAAACGGGTACCTATGCGGGTACTGTACGGGGGCACTTTGAGCAGATAGGGAAATTTATTGTGACGCTTGTAAACGGAACTACTAATTAACATATATGACTAAGCTTGTTCTTAAGGTCAAAGGAATGCACTGCGCCTCATGCGCAATCCTCATCGACAAACTGCTCATAAAACAAGCTGGAGTTATTGCGGTGAGTACAAGTTACGGAGCACAAAAAGTTGCCCTTGAATTTGATGAAGCAAAAATTTCTCTCGAGCAAATTGATGCCTTTGTGAACAAGCTTGGGTACGACGTTATACGCCCCGACGAGGCATCGAATAGCATAGAGGAAGAGGAGGCGGCAGAAGAAAATGAACTGAGGCTTGCAAAACGAAGAGTTGTCGCAGCGTTCGCCATTGCGTCGCCAATCATTGCGTACTACATGGGCGTCCACATGTTCAACTTACCGCACGTGCACCAAATTTGGGGAATTGACCTCAACTATATCTACTGGATTCTCTCGACACCAATTCAGTTTGTCATAGCGTGGCCGTTTTACCGTAACGCTTACTCGGCCATTCGCATTGGTGCTGCAAACATGGACGTCCTTGTGGTCTTAGGTACCACTGCTGCGTACCTTTACAGTATGCTCGGGTTCCTCTTTTTCAACATTGACCACCCATTCTGGGAGAGTTCTGCTGCGCTCATCTCATTTATTCTCCTCGGCCGATACGTCGAGGTTGTTGCGAAAGGACGCGCATCAAGTGCGATTAAAGAACTTCTCAAACTTGAAGCGAAAGATGCGCACGTCGAACGTGATGGGAAAGAAGTCACCATTCTCCTTGAGGAACTCATCGAAGGTGACATCGTCATTGTAAAACCCGGAGAAAAAGTCCCCGTCGATGGGACTATTATAGAAGGTGAGACCCACATAGACGAAAAAGTAGTCACCGGTGAATCGTTCCCGGTAAAGCGAAAGAGTGGCGACGAGGTCATTGGCGCTACGGTAAACCTTGAAGGACGTTTCAAGTTTAAAGCGACAAAAGTGGGGAAGGACACCCTCCTCAATCAAATTGTGCGTATGGTGGAAGAGGCGCAAGCAAAGCGTGCACCCGTACAGGATCTCGTCGATAAGGTAAGTGAGTACTTCGTGCCGGTTGTTGTCATCCTTTCGGTACTTACGTTCGTGGGTTGGGTATTTATTGCTGACCTACCAGTTAAAGCAGGTATGCTTCGCATGATTGCTGTTCTCGTCATCTCATGTCCGTGCGCCATGGGACTTGCGACCCCAACCGCACTCGTTGTCGGTATTGGGCGTGCCGCTAAGTTTGGGATTATTTTGAAGGGTGGAGAGGCACTTGAAAAAGCATACAAAGTGAATACTGTTGCGCTCGATAAGACAGGGACGCTCACCATTGGTAAACCAATTGTCACTGACTTCGTCTTGCTCGATGAGAGTGTACGAGAAGAGGACATGGCAATACTTGCTGCCTCAGCTGAGATGGGTTCTGAACACCCTCTTGCGCGTGCGGTTATCGAACATGGTAAAAAGTTTGGCGGTGTAGGAGAAATAAAGAAGTTTGAGGGAATTCAAGGAATGGGTATTCGCGCTGATATTGCGTACAACAAAAAATCGTACAATGTTGTGATTGGAAACATGATGTACATGAAGCAACTCAAGATAGATGCACAAATCTATATTAAGAAACTTGAGACGCTCCAGGAACAGGCAAAGACCGTTGTGTTCCTCCTCGTTAATAACAAACCCATTGCACTCATTGCAATGGCCGACACATTAAAGCCATACGCAAAGGAAGCAATTGCAGAGCTCAAAAAGATGGGCAAAAAAGTAATTATGATTACTGGTGACAACGAAAAAACTGCTCGCGCTATTGCGCGGGAAGTAGGTATCGATGATATTCTTGCAGAGGTGCTCCCACAGGACAAAGCGGCAACGGTTAAGAAACTACAATCTGAAGGGAGAAACGTCGCCATGGTGGGAGATGGTATCAACGACTCTCCGGCACTTGCTCAAGCCAACCTTGGTATCGCGATTGGTTCTGGCTCTGACGTTGCTATCGAAACCGGTGAAATCATTCTCGTGAAGGACGACCTCCGTGATGTCGCCATTGCAATGCAACTTTCACGAAAGACCATTGTAAAAGTGTGGCAGAATCTCTTCTGGGCCTTCTTCTACAACGTTGCTGCAATTCCTGTTGCTGCAGGAGCACACCTCCTCATCACACAAGTTTCATTCGGTATTGCTGCGCCATGGATAATCGCTATTCAACAAAATTATGGCGCAATCGGCCAAATATTCTATAATATCTCACAGGCGACGCTGCGTCCTGAAATCGCTGGATTTGCAATGGCGTTTAGCTCAGTGTCGGTAGTTGCAAACTCGATGACACTCCGTTCGTACGTACCACCTGCCGAAAAAGAATCACGCAGAGTTGAAGCACTCAAGAAGAAAGCTCCGACCTTAGAAATTAAAAAGTAATGAGAACATGGAAAAAATAGAAATGAACATAGTCGGTATGCACTGCGGGGGGTGCGCAACAGGCATTCAGATGGTAACGGAACAAATGGATGGTGTAAGCTCAGTATTTGTTGATCTTGATGCAAAGAAGGGGACATGGGAAATTGATGCAGCAAAGGTGACCCCGCAAGCCATTATTGATGAAATCTCCAAGCTTGGGTACACAGCTACTCTT
>JANOXF010000057.1:0-5021 GCA_031418275.1 Candidatus Kaiserbacteria bacterium | reverse complement strand
GACAACTTTGAGTGGATCAAGCGCTTCTTGAATCACTGAAAGCGCAATAACTGGCTGATGCGTGATGTCAGCATACTTTCCAAATGAACGCCGAGTACCGAAATACACATTGAGATCATCATCTATCGCATACAGCATGAGTGATGTTGTCGGAAGCCCATTCTTGTCAAGAATCGCAAACACCGCTTTGCGGTGTGAATTTAAGAAATCAATGACTTCTGAGCGCAGAGTTTCAATCTTTTGTTCTGACATTATGTACTATATTACTGTCTCACCTTTATCACTTCCCATTTCTTGCGCTCCGGCACCTTCGTCACTTCCGCTGGCACTTCCCTCGGTAGTTGATGCGGTACCAGTAGCCACACTATCAGGAACTGGTGCTGGTGTCGGAGCAAGTACGGAATCTCCCGTTTGCGGTTCAAGACCGCCATTTTGCATTTCTGAGAGTTCATTTGAGATTACGGGAGGTAGCGGAGGGGTATTTTCATCGCGAACTGCTGTATTTTGGGAATTTTGAATAGTCGCTGAAACGTCTATTTGACCAGCATCTGAGCGCCCCCACATAATTGCTCCTGCACTCACCGCAACACAGAGAAGTAACGCGGCGGCAAGAACTACGGTGCGACTATTCTTTTCACCTCCTTCAGACTTTTTTGTGACAGCACTCTTACGTGGCATATGGATATATTTACGACAAGTATACCACAATGCTCTTTATGCAAAACACGAATGTGTTAGAATTCTTACATGAAAGGTATCGTCATAGCTCTCCTCTTTCTCGTTGGGCTCATCATGTTGAACACACTCTTGCGCTAAGGCCGTTATAGTTGCCAGTTTTGGCACGTTGTGGTAGATTTACCCTGCATTCAGGGAGAGCACGAGCTCTCTTTTTCATAGCATCACACAACCTTGAAAGAAGAACGAGTACGTATAAATCAAGCCATTAAGGCAAAAGAACTCCGCGTCATCGGCGCACAGGGTGAGAATCTTGGTGTATTATCCATCATTGACGCCCTCAAAGCCGCTGAAGCAGAGAATCTTGACCTTATTGAGATTTCACCAACAGCGGTACCTCCTGTTGGTAAAATCATGGACTATGGAAAGTACCAGTACGAACTCAAGAAGAAGGCAAAGGATGTGAAATCGAAATCGCACGTTACCGAGACAAAGGCAGTACAGGTGAAAATTGGTACCGGTGAACACGACCTTACACTGAAGGCAAAACGCGCTGCAGAATGGCTCACTGAGGGGCACCGGGTCAAAGTTGACCTCTTCCTCTGGGGACGTTATAAGTACATGGAGGAAGGATTCCTCAAGGAACGACTCGATAGATTCCTTAAGATTATCCCCCTCGATTACAAAATTGCAGAAGAGGTCAAGCGAAGCCCTAAGGGCTTCACGACAACACTCGAGCGCGTGAGCACCAAAGCAACAAAAGCGGAATAGTAACGAATTCAGTATGAAAACAAACAAGTCATATACAAAAAGAATAAAAGTCACTAAGAATGGCAAATTGGTTGCACGAAAAATCGGGCAGAACCATTTCAATGCACGACAGACTGGCCAACAGCGCCTTAAGAAGCGCAGAACTCAGTCACTCACCCTCTCGAAGCGTATTACCCGACAGTTTCTCCCCGGAAGTGGTGCGGTGTAATCCTCTACTAACTACTCGTATTTTCTAATAATTTAATCATATGTCACGTGTAAAAGGAGGAGTTACGGCAATGAAGCGCCGCAAAAGCATCCTCGAACAAACAAAAGGCTATCGTCTCGGACGCGGCACAAAGAAGAAGCAAGCAATCGAAGCAATCCACCACGCACAGCTCCACTCATTCGCTCACCGAAAAGATAAGAAGAATGACTTCCGACGACTTTGGACTGTACGCCTCAGCGCAGCGCTCAAGCTTGCAGGACTCAAGTACAATACATTCATCAAGACCATGAAGGATAAGGAGATACTCCTCAACCGAAAAATGCTCTCAGAAATGGCAGCTACACGACCTGAGGCATTTGCACGAGTACTCGCTAAGACAAAATAGAGCCTAGGTAATGAGTACACAAAAACAGCCGACCTTTGGGCGGCTGTTTTTGTGTATTCATTAGTCTAAAACTACGGAACTACAACAGTAACCGTATTAGAATTTCCTGAGTTCCCTACTGCGTTGTGTGCATACACACGATAGTAGTAGGTACCTGCCCCTGGACCAACATCAAAGTAGTTCAAGAAACTTGAGAATGTCCGTGGTGCAGTGCCGATTTCAGTGAAATTAACATTGTCAGCACTTCGCTCCACCTTGAAACCATCTTCATTTGTTCCGCTTTGTGTAATGTAGAGCCACACATCAGGTGGTGTGCTCGTACTCACAAAGTATGAGAGGTCACTCGGTGTATTTGGTACAACAGTAGCAGTTACAACATACCCAGTTGTGCTATACCCTGAATTACCCGTTACATTAAACGCACGAACGCGATATGAGTAGGTATTGTCAACAGATGCACCAGTGTCGCTGTACGAAGTAGCATTTGCAGACGTCGTTGCAATGTGAACATATGCGGCATTGTTTGTGCTTCGTTCAACTTTAAACCCAGCCTCATCTGAAGAGGCGTCAGTCCAAGAAACGCTGTTTTCAGTTCCTGAGACATTTGATGCCGAGGCACCCGTTGGAGCGCTTGGAACATTTGGGAGCGTTGTAAAACTCTGAACATTGCCAACGCCTGTGCCTCCTGCATTTGAAGCAATCGCACATACGTAGTACGCCGTATTTGCAGTAAGACCCGTTATCCCTTCGTTGTATGCAACACTCGATGTACCAGCACCAAGAGCATCACCACTCGATACCGGCGCGCGTGTACCAAATGCATCGGTACATGTGCCTGGGTTGGTCGTTGAATAGCGATACCATCCTGTCGCACTATTTCCATTTGGATTAGCGGAACCATTAAGTGTCGCGGTTGTTTGTGTTATTGCTGAAGCGACATTTGTTGTAACACTCGGAGCAGTATAATTTTGTGTAGTGAAACTCTGCACAGCGCCCGTTGACGTTCCGCCAAGGTTTGATGCTATCGCACAGTAATAGTACGTCGTATTTACTGAGAGACCACTGACTCCCTGAGCGTAATTGACACTACTTGTTCCTGAACCAAGTGATGAACCTCCTGAAACAGGAGTACGTACACCGAAACTGTCACTGCAGATTCCTGGGCTTGTTGTTGAATACCTAAACCAACCAGTTGCAGTTGTCCCATTTGGATTAGCCGAACCGTTGAGTGTTGCCGAGCTGAGTCCTATTGCTGTCGCTGTATTTGTCGTTAGTGTAGGTACTGGAGGGGTGTATGTAATTACTGTAGCGAGGCGACTGAGACGCGCACCTTTTGTTCCTGCACTGCATACACTTCCGATCTCAAGCGTACTTGTTGCACTCTTTAGAAGAGTGAGACTTGAAAAATTTGTTGCAGAAAGTGCCGCAGGCGTAGTGCCAGTAATTGCATACGCCCCTGCATCAGCACTGTTTGTACTATTATACCGATAGAACACATCCATGGTTGCTGTTCCTCCACCGTTTGAATTGCGAGATGCACACGGAGTAATTTGGATATTCATAATTATCGAACCGTTTGGGACTGAGCTCAAGCTGACTCCATATGAATCACGCTCACCGACCGTAGTTTCTGAAACATAATCCGTTAGTCCGTTACATGTTGTCTCATCAACCTGAGTGTAGTGAGTTGCGCCAGCATTTGGCGTCCACTGCGTGTACGTCCCATCGCTCGTTGGCATGAGCGTTGCTGTCGTCGATGCAGATGCAGACAATATGGTGGCAAAAAACAGAGCAATAATAAAAAAGCCGAGAGCAATACTGCTTCGGGTCAATGAGTCAAACGTGCGTGCGTGTATGTGCATAAATATATTTTATTCTTTTGTAAACAACTCAACTCTCCCTTCACATTTTATAGCTCAACGCACGATACAACAACATGGGGATAGAATGTGGACAAGATAATTAATTGTTGCAAAAGCGCTATGCAAGGTGTTGAATTCGGTCAAAATCAAGGAACCCTCCATCGCAACCCTAAGAATAAGGCTCTTCTTGCTATTGACATCAGCATATAAAGGTGCTATGATATCTGTACCTGAGAGCACGTCGCTCGAAGGAGCAACTTGAAAAAGGAGGTCCAAATGGACCAGATGAAGAAGGCTTCTTACTTGTCGATTCTCGGTTTCAACCCCGAGAACCGCAAGAACCAGAAGCCCGTTGTGATTTCCCTCTCGCTCCCGCGTTTGGACGAACACAACTTCAAGTGGGTGATCGCCGAGAATATCGGCAAGGAGTACGGGCACTACGGTTTCCGTATCCACCCGAAGGCAAACCCGGTCAACGTCCACGTGTACGGTGAGCGCGAGCTCATCCTGCACTTGGCGCAGAACGGCAAGTCCGTGAAGTGCGAACTCGAGTTGGTCGTCAAGAGGACGACGTCTGACCGTGAGTTCATCATTGTGAACCTGTACCTCACGAAGCCTTGGCTCCGGGAGACGCACGCGTTCATGGTTACTGGTACCTCCCCTGATTCCGCAAAGCGTCCCTGGTTCGTCTACACGACCAAGGACATGAACGGCATCGGATTGTCGGTCGAACCGCTCTAGCGCGATTCGGAACCGAGATTAGTTTTTCGCACACATTTTTGTTGATTTGAGTTAGGTAGTATTCGAGGCTCAGTCCTCCTCGTGCAATGCGAGTTGAGCGTTCCTTGAAGTAGGTGGTTAAGTTGTTCCTTTGTTTTCTATCTTGTTCTTTTTTCGCGATGCAATGTCGCGAACGTAACTGCATTGTGACCTCTCCGGTCACGGCACCGACAGCCTCATGTCGCGACTCTCTCATTCAGCTTCGGCAGAATGAGGGATTTTACTTTTTATACACTTACGTTAGAGCATATTTAAAAATCTCTTATAGACGCGAAGCACAAGAGAAAAGACCCAAGGCGTACTCGGTGTACGACGAGGGTCTTTTTTCGTAGTGCGCCAA
>JANOXF010000056.1:0-1551 GCA_031418275.1 Candidatus Kaiserbacteria bacterium | reverse complement strand
GCGCGGGCGCTCGTCACTGACCGCCTCTCGTACTGGAATCAGTTTTTTAATCTAACCTACGGACGCGTCGCAATCCGCAATCAATCGACACGATGGGGAAGCTGTTCGACAAAGCGTAATTTGAATTTTAATTATCGTATTGCATTTCTCCCGATTGAACTTGCTGACTACATAATCGTGCATGAACTCTGCCACCTCATTGAATTTAATCATGGGCCGCAATTTTGGGCACATGTTGCTCGAGCGCTGCCAGATTATGCAACACGAAAACAGACGCTTCGAGAAATAACGGCTACATACATGAAGGCTTCCCAAATGCCCAGTTCTCCGTATAGTGTGACCAAATATACGATACATGCAGTTACCTGAAAACATTCTGCTTATTGATAAACCGCGTGGAATCACGTCGTTTGATGTTATTCGTCGGCTTCGCAAAAAACTTGGTATCAAGAAATTTGGCCATGGTGGTACGCTCGACCCGCTTGCGTCAGGGCTCATGATTATTGCACAGAATGAAGGTACGAAACTTCTTGCAAATTACCTTAAGCTCGACAAAGAATATATTGCCGAAGTACTCATCGGTGAGCGACGAAGTACAGGAGATATGGAAGGAGAGATACTCGAAGAAAAAGCAGTCGCAGACCTTGATGAAGAAGAAATGAGAAATGCGGTTGCATCACTTAAGGGCACACTCATGCTCCCCGTTTCCGCATACTCCGCAATTAAGAAAGATGGAGTCCCTATGTACAAGCGAGCGCGGAAGGCAGAGAAGACAGGAGAAGCAATTACCGAACTCCCGATGCGCGATATGGAAGTGAAAGAAGTTGAACTTTTAAAGATTGAAAATAAACCCAATCGTGTAGTACTCACGGTGAGATTTTTTGTGGGAAGTGGTACCTACATTCGTTCACTCGCTGAAGAACTTGGTACGCGCCTTGGCTATCCCGCAACACTACAGAACCTCCGTCGCACCAAGATAGGGGAGTTCGATATCAAAGATGCAGAAACACTCGAATGATATAAAACAAAAGGCGCCGGTGAGGGCGCCTTGTGACGTCGTTAGATCTCGCTATTTCTTCATGAGACCGCAGGCATCGATGGTGTCGATCGGTGCTACCGATGACATGATCCGCGAGAACGACGTAATCGCCTCGAAAATGCCAGGGTCGCTCGTGTGGCTGTGAAGGACAACGACACAGTCCGTGGTGTCGGTGTTGCCGACACGCTCACACCCGTAGGCCATGGGAAAGGGGCGAATATCCTTCAGCATTTCGCAGATGCTTCCCAGTGTCCCCGCACCCAGGTTTTTGAGTGCCAACTGGACCTTCAACTCGACGTGTCCATCATCGAGGCGGGTGCAGATCATTTTCGTCATAAAGAACTCCTCAAATCGTTGTGTCTGGCAGGATTACCAGGAGTGGATTATTAAATAAATTTATAGAAAAGTCAACTATATCGTAATGGTTCAATAGCTTGGACGCACTATACTAGCGTCATATGGCATACACCAAAAACCCCAACATGCCCCGCGTTCGTCGAGATGCAGCAGCA
>JANOXF010000055.1:0-2317 GCA_031418275.1 Candidatus Kaiserbacteria bacterium | reverse complement strand
CATTTTCTACCAAATAAGCACTGTCTCTGCGTGTACAGTGCTTATTTGGTAGAAAGATTCATTTTCTTGAGCAACAGCATCTATCTTAGCGACAACCACATTCGCTGATACTACTGAACACGCAACGAAAATGCCCCACATGAGCATGGTTGATTCTTTCTTTGAAAACAACTCTTTATTATTTCTACGTGCTGCATTACCCATATGTAGTTCTATTTAATGAAATATAATCACGCTTTCGTTATGATAAGTATACATTCAATACGAGCTGGGGGTAATCTGTGTAGGTAGATAACTCAAATTCAGCCTGCAACGAGAGGACAGAATATCAGTGAAATGTCAGCACTAGGGTAGGTTGAGGTAGGTAATAGTGAGTTGCAGTACTGTCGCAAATAGAACCCAGAGGAAGTAAGGACCCTGCGCATACGCGATCCATTTCACATGGGGAAATATAGCAACAATTGCCCACACGAGAGTACCAAGGATGAGGAGAATGTCGATGGACGCAAGAAGATTACTTTTAAGTCCAAATTGGAGTGGTGTAAAGATTACATTAAATAAAATATTTAATGTAAACGGAATGCCGACTGCCCATGGTATCTCCTTCGTATAGATTTTATAAAATACACTTCCAAACGAGATTGCAATACCAATGTAAAGTACTGACCACACAGGACCAAAAAGCCAACTTGGAGGTGCCCACGTCGGTTTCATAAGCGTTGCGTACCACGAATATGATTCATTCATACCTATAAGCCTAACATATCTGCATAGGTTATTGAGTCAAATATTCCTGTCCGGGGAATTTTTCGAGCTTCTTGGTACTCGAGAAGTGCAGAAACAGTGAGTGGTCCAAAATACCCAGTCACACCATTCTCACCAAGTGCCCTCCCTTTTGCACCAATGTTGAGAGCAACGAGTTTTGCCTGGAGGAGGCGAACATCTTTTCCTGACACTCCAATACCAAAACTTGGCGTGGTACTAGCGATTGATGCCGACTTCTTCCAAAGGATGAGTGCATTCACTATTTCTTTGTTGAGCGTGTACCCTTCTGTCTCTGCGCGAATGAGGACGCCACCATACTCCGTAATGACGTACTCAATAAATTTTTTCTTATTCTTTACATCGGACACTGCTTCATTGAGGAATGATATTTTTTCTTTGAGCGTAAACTCTTTTGTGATTCGAGTGTAAGGGTCAATTGGTTTTTTCTTTCGTATTTCAAAATGGAGGTGAGGTGTAGTTCCCTGTGCATTTCCTGTTTCACCGACAGTTCCAATAAGATCACCAACTTTGAGTTTCTGACCTTTTTTCAGTTTTGCAATCTCATCAAGATGTATATACCAGTAGAGATGTCCGTCTGATCCCTTCGTATAGACATACTTTCCTGGAGTTGGCGCTGTTCCATAACTCACGACTGTCGCCTTGACTGGAGACACGATTGGAGTCCCTTCTGGGGCCATGAGGTCAAGTCCCTCGTGTGTTCGCGTTCCTCCGCCACGCGGTTCACCAAAATTCGGGATTATATCAGTGGGTGTCATACCAAACAAAACTGGATTCGCAATATCGTACTTTTTTACAGTCTTTAATGCTGTCGTCGTGGCATTCTCTCTGGCGTATGTAGTGGGCACAAATCCACTCCACACAAGGGTGAGGACAAACAACGTGCCAAGAAAACGTTTATTTTTTGAGAACATGTTGAAAGTATACCCTACCAAAAATTGCTCTTGTGTATGTATTTCTTCTTGTTAATGCGCTTTTGATAGAGGCTCCGCGGAAGACTGTGAAAGGATGAGAACGTAATAATCTCACGGTAAGGGATTACCGAAATACCATTGAACCTGGATTCGATTTCAAATCGAGAATAAGCTCTCCCTTAGGAGTGAAACTATAACTCTCTGCATTGCTCAGCATCTCGGTGAAGAGCACTTCTTGTGCCCCATCGCAGTACATGAGCGTTGACATCATCTTACTAAAGACAATGGTGTTCCCTTCACTTTTGTACTCGCCCCCAACACTATTGCAATCGGTTGTCGCAGAGAAGGTTTTATCTTGATTAAAGGTTAGCGTAAAGGCATTTGGTTTCTGAGGCTTAATTTCTTTGGTATCACCCACGAACGTCTCTACCCATGTCCAGGTCTTCATCGTGAGTGACATTCGATTTGTGTCAGCTTCGCCCTCAAAATTTTGTGCTACTTCTCCAAACTGCATCGTCTCGGGATCGAGCTTAAGCCAGAGCGTTTTCCCGAGTGATGGGGGTACTGTGAAATCTTCACCCGCGTTTCGTTCTGCATAGTTCACAATAATGACATCTTTC
>JANOXF010000054.1:0-8527 GCA_031418275.1 Candidatus Kaiserbacteria bacterium | reverse complement strand
GCATCACGAATTTTCTCATCGAGCTGCGCAATGAACTGATGCGCGACGGTGAGACTAAGCTTGTACTTACGCGCTTCTGAGAGAATTGAGGCGATTGAGTTCGTCGTGATATTTTGGAACTCATCTATGTAGAGGTAGAACGGTGGCAGGTTTTGTCCGAGAGCATCGGCGCGTGAGAGTGCTGCCATGAGTAGCTTCCCCACAATCATCATACCGATGAGATTGGAGTTAATTTCACCGAGCTTTCCCTTGGAGAGATTCACAAGCAAAATCTTCTTCGTATCCATTATTTCCCTAAAATTGAATGAAGATTTTTGTTGTCCAATGATTGGACGCATGTAGTCGTTTGCCGTAAATACGTCAAACTTTGAGACGATGTAGGGCACAATGTTCTCAAGCGAGGCTTCACCACCTGCCTTTGTCGCGATCTGAGTCCAAAACTGAACGACGACGGGGTTCGTTGCCTTTGCTAGTTTCATGCGGCGAAACACGGGGTCAACCATAACCCGTGAGATGTCGAGGAGTGTACTTCCCGAAAGCGGGTCTTCGAGCACGAGTAATGTTGCGTTTCGGAAATACTGCTCGAACATTGGCCCCATTGACTCAGGATTTGCACCATACAGTTTCTGGAAGATTGAGAAAAGCTCATTCACTACGAACGTCTTCTGCTCAGGGAGCTGCGGATCAAACTCAAGCATGTTGAGTCCAATGGTCCTATCCATGTTCGAGGGGTCAAAGTAAATGAGGTCGTCCATACGCTCTGGCGGTACCGCAGAGAGTACCTCAACAACATCCTTCCCGTGAGGATCAATCATGCATACCCCTGCCCCATCCAAAATATCCTGAACAACCAGATTTTGAAGGAAGGTGGATTTACCCGTACCCGTCTGGCCCACCACATAAAGGTGTCGCAATCTATCTTCAGGAGTGAGGTACACTTTCGTCTTTATATTTCTGAAATCATTTTCACCAAGGAGAAGTCCATGCTGGGGCATGTCCATGGGCGCAGGCGCATGCTTTGCTCGTGATTGTTTAAACTGTGGTGACGATTCTATTCCCTCAGCAGGGAAATGTATGACCGTCGATAGTTCTTGGAGCGAGAGTGGGATGGTGCTCTTCGTATCAAATTCGCGAAACGTAAAGGCGTGTATTTCTTGCTCACGTTTTGAGCCTTTGGTACGAGTAAATGAAAGTTGATTCCCTTTTGTATTTTGAAACTGGTGAAAGCTCGACTCTATTTCGGTGAGGATCTGCGCGGCGCGCGCTTCAGTGCGCGCCGAAACAGCGAGGCGAATGTTCGTACCCACAACCGGAGTCTTGATTTTCTCATTGAAAAGTTCGATGAGTGCAGAGTCTACTTCTTTTGGCTTTTCTTTATCACTAGATGTGCTCGATGAAGAAATCATACTCTTAAAACCCTCAAATACTTCCCCTCCTAAAGTACTCTTTCTGATGGCAACATCTTTTTTTTCTCCTTTTTCCATGCGCCGTATAATCTCTTCGTACGTGTGCTGGTACCCTTTTGCACCTCCGCTCACGAGCACCTGTACCGCAGCACCACCACCTTCACGTTCAATTTTAGAGAATGCATTGAGAAGTACCGAGAGTGGGTCCCGCTCAAAATGGTCATGCATCTTGAGGGGGTAAATAGGGTGTCGTGCTTCGGTCGCGGTTGCGATGAGACTTACCCCACCCTCAACAAAAATATTGTAGTCATTTTGTTGTTCATAGAGAACGGCATTTGGAAAGAGTGAGAGGGCTTGTTTCTCAAAGAGGTTTACGAACTCATTCGGTACTGCAACGTAGAAAATAATATCGTCACGTTTATCCGATACAGCAATCTCAAGTGCGTAGTGCTGTGCTGTCTTTCCTCCTGTAATCGTCTGCATACCTGCATAGAATTGTTCCATTGCGGCAAAAATGGTTTTGATGTCTGTCGTATGTTCCTGGTCGGGGTGCCGGGGGAGCGCAACCTCAAAGAGTGTCATGTGAAGCACATTCCACAGAGGCATTCCCTCTTTCATATCAGCAATAGAACTTCCCTTTCGTAACAACAAAATAAGTTCACGATGAATCTCGTCTTCAAGAAAAGGGTTCTGAATTTTCTCAAGCACCGAGAGCATATTACGCACTCCACGAGTGTGCATGATATCCATCAACTCAGCAAATTTATGTTGCGTGGTACTCACGAGCTCGGTACTACTCCGAAGCTCATGCTCCTGCATTTGGTGTTTCTTCGCAAGTACCGTGCTTGGCTCGTGTTCCGCGTAGTCGTGTATCACCTCCTTTCCCAGAGTCTCAATGTCAGCGGCATCAATTTCCTTATTCCGCCCAAGCATACCCTGTTCACGCTTTGCTATCTCAGCACGCAAAAAAGCAATCTCCTCTTCAGGCGACGCAAATTGTTTTTTGGGAAGAATCTCCATCTCACTATGATACCCTGCCCGCACACGCAAAATGCATACATATATACACGCCTCCTGTATTTGCTTCTCTGTTTGTATCCCCGAAAGAATTATGTTTCTATACACATACCTTTACTCGACAGGTAAACGTCGAGCGTTCTTTTACAAGGAACCACCATGGCACAGCCTGGAACTCCCTTGACCGATGGCCAATTGGCCAATTTCGTGGGTGAGGTTGCAAAAGCAGCCACACTTATCGCTCCGCACATTGGAGCAACACAGGTAGCAAGATGGTCTACGAACAACAGCCATTCGCTCCAAGTGAGACTCATTCAAGCGCTCGGCCGGCAGCCAGTACTCCAGAGCAGGCCTCAACAGGTAGAGTTCGAGGCAAAGTGGCAAGTTGCTGACGAGGACGACCTCGGATGGGAAAGGGTCCTGAAATCACTGGAAGATACGGAGCGCTTCGAAATCACTGGATTTGGACAAAGACTCTTTGACTTAGCACGCGCACTTCCCCGAAGTACAGGGCGAATGGAGTACACTCTGTGTACTCCATATCAACTTGGAGTTCGGCAGGCTGAGTACTACCACCAGCTGATCTCGTGGATCATGGCACATCACCAGCTTCAACTCTGTACGATGCTTGCAGGCCCAATCATCTGTGCAACGGCTGCATATCGAGAAATCCAGCCATCTCTCTTTGTCGCGATGCAGCCGCTCGCATACCTCGGGTGCCGAAGGAATATCGAATTAGGGTTCAAGCTCGGCTGCAAAGACGGCAAGCGGGTGCTCGATGCACGACCGGTAAGGAATTTGATCATCACTCCTCACCAACCCATGCTGTTTGCTCTTCGTCCAAGCTAGTCACATCATGTGACACCCCCCGCCCGTTCACACGGCGCGGGGGTTTTCATATTTATCAGCCAAAACAAAAGCCCGCCGGAGCGCACCTTTGTCAAGGTTCGTCGTGCGGACTTAGAGACCAAGCTCTTGCACCATTTGCTCTTGGTAAAGCGCAAGATTTTTGTTCTTGTACCGCTTGTCTTGAGTGACTTCGGTTGCAACCGTCCCTAAATCCGGCAACAAGAATGCCTCGGCGCTCGCGAGATCAGGAAACTCGATTTCAAAGATCATGAGTCGAGCCAAGGCCCCGAGGTACAGGTCAATTTCGAGAGTCAAGTCTGATGCATGAGCACAAAGCGCCATGAGCGGAATTGAGTATCGATCCTTGACGATAGTGTCACCTACCTTCCTGCTCTCGAGCAGCTCATACCCGAGCGAGCTTTCAAGTTCATAGTTCTCTTCAGCGCGTGATATCGCTCCGCTTCCCTTGAAGGTGAGCGTGAAACGGCCACCCTCCTTTCGGAGCCGCGCCTCGCCATGATCAGCGGCGACGAGGTACCACTGCTCGATACGGGTTCTACGATGCTTCCACCGACTGAGAAAATCAGGCAGATTCGACAGACGCCACTTGCGTTCAATTTCCTGTGCCATGACGGCCTCCTCGAACTCTTCGCGGAAATCGCAAAGCTAATAGGAACTCTATATACGAAAATCTGAGGTGTCAACAATCTTAAAATTTGAGCAATGCTTTAAATAATGAAGGTCGGACCTTTAGTATAAATTCATCTTGCAAAACAAAGGCCCGCGGGAGCAAACCTTTGTGGTTCATCGTGCGGGCCTACTCTACTGAAAACATCGGAATCTCCCAGACCTTTACATCTTCGTCGTATCGTAACGACTCTTCAGCTGCAAACGCGTCTGCCTTATCACTGATTTCTAGGAGGGTATTACCCTCAATCGCCACGCGAAACGAGGCAATGAATCCAGCACGGTACGGACGATTTGTTTCAGGATCGATGTTCTCGGGGATGTCCGAGTTGAGTTTCTCGTAGCGGCGGAAGGTGACTTTGCGTTTCATACGCATCTCCAGAAGTTTTGAAGAACGTATTATACAATGATTTAATTATAACACACACTATATATTTATGCAACTTTGGTAATCTACAAAATTGAATGGAGTTCGTGTTTTTGAGATAGCGCAAAACGGTGTCAGATACGCGAAGCACAAGAAAAAAGACCCGAGGCGTATTCAATATACGATGAGGGTCTTTTTTCGTAGTGCGACAAAGTAGATGGTGTCGTTTTGCGCTATCTTTTGGCACTCATGGTGCGCTTATAGGTATCAAGATGTTCCAGCGCAATCCCCGTCCCCTTCGCCACACAGAAGAGTGCCTGGTCAGCGAGCGCTGCCTTTACCCCGGTGCGACGCTTCACAAGCTCAGGAAAATTGCGGAGCTGCGACGTACCACCCGTCATGATGATGCCATGGTCGATGATGTCTGACGCGAGCTCGGGTGGAGTATTTTGAAACACGTCCTTTACCGCCTTCACCATGTCGCGGAGCTCACGCGAAATTGCACGAACTATTTCATTGGTCTTTATTTCTGCGGTGCGCGGTAGTCCCGTCAATATATCTCGGCCTTTTATCGTCATGGTGAGCTCTTCTTCAAGCGGAAGTGCTGATCCTACCTGTATCTTTACATCTTCAGCAGTCTTCTCACCAATTGAGAGATTGTGATTTTTCTTCACATAATCAATAATCGCAAGGTCAATCTTGTTTCCCGCACACTTTACTGAGTTTGAGGCGACAATACCTCCAAGTGCAATGACGGCGACGTCAATCGTCCCGCCACCAATGTCAACAATCATGTGTCCCTGCGGTTCGTAAATTGCGAGCCCTGCACCAATCGCGGCGAGAATAGGTTCTTTCACGACGTACGCGTTTCTGGCGCCGGCGTTCAGTGCCGCTTCTACAACCGCACGTTTTTCGGTCGAACTCACTCCCGCAGGGACGGAGATGATGACGTCAGGTTTGAAGATAGTGAACCCGAGTGCCTTCTTGAGAAAATAGCGGAGCATTGCTTCGGTCACGCGATAATCGGCTATGACTCCGTCTTTCATAGGCCGGTACGCTCTGATGGTGTCGGGGGTACGGCCAATCATGCGCTTCGCCTCGACTCCAATCGCGAGAATTTCGTTTCCCTCTCCGACAGCGACCACCGATGGTTCGTTCAGCACAATGCCCTTTCCATACACATATACGAGTACACTTGTCGTACCCAGATCAATGCCGACTTTTGGGGTGAGGTTTCCTACCATAGTGCCCTCTATCCTATAGAGTTTTCACGAATTTGCTAGAGCGAGCCAAAAATCAACACACTTTTTATTCAAAACGATAAAACTCGTTGAAGCCGCTACTTTTGAGAGGCATTGCGGAGGCCGGAGACGAGCATAGCAAAAAATCACTAGATTTTTATGCGTGTCTATCGAAAGTAGTGGCGAAAAAGAGTTTGAGATTTTCTCCCAACAAGACAGTAGATCTCTATAGCGTCTATGCTATAGTGATATGTATATGAATGAAAACATTGGCGCTCGGATTGCCGACATGCGCGAAGCTCAAGGAATGACACAAGCAACGCTCGCTAAAGCCCTTAGGACGACTCAGAGTGCCGTGGCACGCATTGAGAGGGGAAAACAGAATGTGAGCAGTGACATGATTCGTAAAATAGGCAGTGCTCTCAAGAAAAACCTTGTCACCCTCACTCCCGGCACAATGAACCTTAGGATAGTGGGCGGGAAGAAACTCGGAGGGACGGTCGTCACGAGTACTTCAAAAAATGGTGCAGTGGGGCTTCTCTGTGCATCGCTTCTTAATCGTGGAAAGACGACGCTACGACGCATGCCACGTATTGAAGAAGTACATCGACTCATTGAGGTACTTGAAAGTATCGATGTCCGCGTGGAGTGGAATGGGAGCGACGTCACCATTACACCACCGAAGAAATATAATCTGAAGAAGATTGATGTTGCAGCAGCTCGAAAGACGCGGAGCATCATCATGTTCATTGGGCCCTTAATGCACGTACTCAGCTCATTCTCACTCCCCCAGTCAGGTGGGTGTAAGCTCGGGAGTCGCACAGTGCGCCCGCACTTTTACGCACTTGAGCATTTTGGCGTCCAGATAGACACTTCGCATGATGCATTTAACATCTCGGTCGTTCCTAAATCGCCGAGCGAAATCATCCTCTATGAATCGGGTGACACCGTGACCGAAAACGCACTCATGGCAGCAGCGCTCACCCCGGGGGCAACCGTCATTAAGTACGCATCTGCAAACTACATGGTGCAGGAACTCTGTAATTTCCTTGAAGTATGTGGCGTTCACATTGAAGGTGTGGGGACCACGACACTTACGGTTCACGGTATCGACGCTATCAAGACCGACATCGAGTACACACTCTCCGAGGATCCGACGGATACGATGTTCTTCCTTGCTGCTGCGATTCTCACCAATTCAAAGATTACGCTCACGCGCTGCCCTATTGATTTCCTCGAGCTTGAACTGCTCGTACTTGAGAAAATGGGATTCACGTTTAAAAAGTCAAAGGAATACCTCTCGCACAATGGACACACACGACTCGTTGATATCACTACGTATCCCTCTGTACTCACTGCTCCTGAGGACAAAGTACACTCACGCCCCTACCCAGGATTGAACGCCGACAACCTTCCCTTCTTCGCCGTTATTGCGACGCAAGCGAAGGGTCAGACTTTGATACACGACTGGATGTACGAAAAGCGCGCACTGTACTTCACTGAACTCGATAAACTCGGTGCAGAAACAGTACTCGCAGACCCGCACCGTATTTACATCACCGGCCCAACACCACTCCGCGCAAACGAGCTCATTTGCCCCCCTGCCCTTCGTCCTGCGACGATTCTTCTCATCGCTATGCTTGGAGCGAAAGGTACGTCAATTCTCCGCAACATCTACAGCATCAACCGTGGGTATGAGAATCTCGTCGAGCGACTTGCGGCGCTTGGGGCGAATATCGAATACCACGAGGAGTTCTAGCACTCTTCTATGACGCCAACAAAGAATATTTCCTTCGACTCTCGCTATGGGGAAAGGATCCGTGTGCAGTGCAAGAGGATGGTGTACGATTAAAGTCACTGTTATATGCGTTTGCGCCCCAGATCTATCTTTCTCGTCCTCATAGTTGTTATCCTGTCTTCTGGATACGTCTTTAACACTCATTTCAAGCCCCCTCTCGCGGAAGAAACCAGTCTCACTGACACTGAGCCTACACTCTCTGTTACTAATGAGACGGTAATACCTAACGATACAGTGTATCGAGTTACGTACGATGGGCAGGTGTTCACACCGATAACGGTCATACCCTACAAAAATATGGCTGTCACTTTTGTAAATATTTCTACCTCTACAGAGTTGTGGGTTGCATCAGACCCACATCCGCTACACACCGATATTGTTGGCTTTGATAGTGAAAGAAGTCTTAATCCAGGCGAATCATATACGTTCACGTTTCCCAACACAGGAACTTTCAGTTATCACAATCATATTGCACATCTGCAACACGGATTTGTTCATGTAATAAGCGTCGATAATTCTGAGGATCTCCCTCTCAGCAAGACGCCAGTGGGTCTCACACAGCTCCGAGATAAGTTCCTTGCGATGCTAAAACCAAACGACCCAAATTCGATTTTTGAAGTCGTTGATGCTTTGCAAAAAGACCCAGAGTTAGCAAGCGACTGTCACGATATCGCGCACGATGTTGGTCATCAGGCCTATGACCTCTACGGTTTTTCTGAAGCAATGACGTTCAATAATCCACACCACGTTAAACACCCACTCGTTCAATACATCTGCGCTGGCGGATACATGCATGGCATTATTGAACAACTCTCGTTACATCAATCTGCTTTCCTTACACAGCCTGACATCATCTGTGCCTCAGTCGAAGCTGATGCGCGGGATAGTTGTTTCCATGGTGTTGGACATGTGTTCATGCTTGCAAATGAACGTGACCCACAGCAATCAATCGATGGTTGTAGATTGGTAACCAATGATACTGATATGTATCGATGCTTTGAGGGTGTACGAATGGAGCAATTCTGGGGTAATACAGAGTATGTTGGAACAACATCACTTGGGTGGGAGACGAACGACCCACTTTCCACCTGTGTCGTTGCTAAATCAGATGAAAAACCAACTTGTTTTCTTTATTCGACCTTTGGGTACTTACGTATTCACC
>JANOXF010000053.1:0-5172 GCA_031418275.1 Candidatus Kaiserbacteria bacterium | reverse complement strand
ACGGAGGTAGCGCCATAGGCGATGGTGGTTGGGGTGGCCCCGATACTGACGGTGGGGGTTGGTGGGGGTGGGGTCGTCACACTCACCGTCGTATTCGCAGACACAGTACCTCCACTTCCCGTACACAAAAGTGTATATGTGGTGTTTGACGTCGGTGAGACTGATTGAGTGCCACTTGTTGCTTTCGTTCCTGTCCAGCCGTTACTTGCAGTACATGAGGTGCCGTTTGTTGAAGACCAGGTGAGATTACTTGATTGACCTGAGGTTATTGAGGTTGGTGAGGATGTGAGGGTGACGGTAGGAGTCGTGGGTGAAGGTGGTGTTGTGCCCGTAGTGGAGTCTGCGATCTTTTGAGTACTGATGATGAGGTCGTCGTACCAGGTGTATGCGGTGGGGTTGGTGGCTGCTGCGCTTTTACCAGTGTTGTATGGAAGAAGCCATATCTTTCCGAATTCTTCAGTATCACCAACCGGTCCTGCAGTGATGTTGTATGGTCCCCAGTTGAAGAGTAACTCGGATGGTTGTCCTTCACGTGCTCCCCAGAGTTTTACGTAACTGTTTTTAAATTCATCGCCGATTCGTTGTCCGAGAGTGACTTGCATCTGGAATGTCATCCATTCGTTTGCGAAGTAGCCGAAACAGTTACCATTTGGTGGGAAGTACCCAGTGACGCTCTGTGAGTAGAGGCAGAATGGAGATGGGCGAGCATTTTGGAGTTTGAAGTCAGCTCCATTAGAACTCGTGAACGCTTCTTCAAAGGGATTATATGGACCATGTGATGCTGAGCCAGTACAGGAGTTGTACATAATAGGGAATCCACGGTGATACGTGTTCTGTACTACCACATCGGTTGCCGTACATGATGCGTACCACTTCCCAAGTTTATCTCCCGTACCAATAATGGCCTGCTTCCAGCCTCCTCCACCTACATATTTCGTCGTGAGAAATTCAGGACTGAAGCGCTGACGCCACTGGACGAAGAATTCTTCTCCAGCACCAAACTGTGTTCCAAGGTCAGTTGAGAAGTTTGTGAACCATGAACCTGATGAATCTGCAGGTGCATTTGCAGGAATGGTAAATTTGAGTGAACTGTTTCCTGAAGCTTTAATTCCAGTATCTTGTCCTGAACGAGTGTAGTCAGAGGTGCCATACGGAGGCATGATCCCATTGTTTTGTCCGTATGCACCACTTGTTCCTCCTGCTCCTATGTTGAAGTCAGCAGCAGTATCAAATCCGACACACTTAACCACTCCTGCTGCACTGCAACGAGTAGTGAAGTCAGCACTTCCTGCAGGTGGTGTGACTACACTCACGCTCACCGTCGTACTCTGATTTGCGGTACCACCCGCTCCGATACATGAGAGTGTGTACGTGGTGTTTGTCGTTGGTGATACTGATTGTGTGCCACTCGTTGCTTTGGTACCAGTCCAGCCGTTACTTGCAGTACAGCTCGTGCTGTTTGTTGATGACCAAGTGAGGGTTGCAGATGATCCTGAAGTGATAGTGGTTGGTGAAGATGAGAGGGTGACGGTGGGGGTTGGGGTGGGATTGGGATTGGGGTTTGTGACTGAAGCGGCATGTTTGTAGAGGTAAACCTGACAACTGCTCGCACCACCGCCCTCACAGGAAGCAAAAAATATTACCCCATAGGCATTAATCGGGGTAGCCACTACAGCGTCACCACTGAAGTTTGGTTGATTGGTGCTAGAAAGTATCTGCCATGTGTCAGTAAGCACGCTGTATTTGTATGGTACTAGTCCAGCTCCTGTGAGCGCAATATAATCTCCACTAACGGGGTCGACCGTCAGTAAGCCGTTCGAGCCATTGTAAAGCGAGACGGGAGGATTCTTTAATTTAGTCACAATACCAGAACTATCAACCTTGTACATTGTTCCCGCTGAGGAAGTAGTAAATATCATTACTTTATGGACTGGGTTATATTCTCCAAGAGTCCACGTTCCGCTCACCGCGAGACCTGTCGCAAGTCTTGTCCACTGGTTGGTGCTATCCTTATACAAATAGACGTTGCCATTGCCACTCGCCCAAACTAAACCATCCAGCTCTGGAAAATATTCTAGTGCATCACAACAATTGTCCCACTCAGAAGCATTCAACAGGTTTGTTGGTAATGTATCCCATACATTAGTGTCGATATTGTATCGGTGTATAGTATTCGATCGGCGATGGTAAATTACTCTTCTTGCCGGATCAATAGCACTGTGGTCATAGCCATGAATAACACCACTTGCCCAAGGAGGCGTACCAATCTCTGCCCAAGAATTACTGCTTGCCACATATTTTACAAATTTTCCAGTAGTTGGGATGCCCCAGTTATGATCTCCTCCAATAAAGAACGTTTGACGTGAGACCGGGTCCCAAACAGCGTCATCGGAGTAATACATGATCTGATTAGATGCTCCCCCTCCCCAATCTGCACTAGTGAGTGCGGGGAGAATGTCAGTTGTTGTAAGCTGCGCCCATGTCCCAGATGCCATACTCGCAGCGAGTGTCGCCAGTGCTGAGGTCCCACTCACCTGCGCCTTGTTCGGTACCGCGCTCGCCGTCTTCGTAAGGTTCTTCACCATCGCTTGGAGTGACTGCACTATCTGTGTCAGTAGTGAAACATCGGTTGTTGCTGCCGAAGCAGAAAGTGGTAACGCAACGATAGCGAGGGTGAGGACTATTTTTTTAAACATAGGGGTGGTGTGCATGAAATCGTAAAACATCCCCAATGTGTAATATCACCGGGAAGGTATTTATAATAAGTTCATAGTACTAGTCTGAGTCTATTATGCCATGCCACGGAGGGGTGGAGACATGTCTTCTGTTAACAGAAAACATGTTGATTCTGTACAACAAAACCCCACGGCTGTGGGGTTTTGTTGTTAACTATTCTACCTATCGCAAGCTACCCTAGGAATTTCTTTGTCTCCCGGATGATTCCAGCATGATCAATACCATAGTGAGCAAGGAGCTGTTCTGGAGTTCCCGACTGACCAAACTGATCATGAATACCAAGTCGAAGCATACGGGTTGGGCGGATACCCGTAAGGTACTCAGCAACCGCAGAACCAACGCCTCCCATTATCTGGTGTTCCTCTACCGTTACGAGTACATCATGCTCTTCTGCAAAAGCACGCACCGCATCAGTGTCGAGAGGTTTTATCGTCGCAAGATTCATGACGGATGCACCAATCCCCTGTTCGTTCAGCATCTTTCCCGCGACGAGTGCATGATAGAGAATTGTGCCTGATGCGATAATACCGACCTTCTTTGTGTGTTCGGTATTTCGTTTGAGATACACTTCGGCTTTTCCAATTTCAAAGGGTGAACCGGTGGTCGTAATCACCGGCGTATTCTCACGTGCAAGGCGTATGTACACAGGGCCAACGTACTTTGCCGCGGCCATCGTTGCACGTTTCGCCTCATTCGTATCACAAGGGGCAATAACCACCATACGGGGTATTATGCGCATGATACCCATATCCTCAATTGCCTGATGTGTTGCGCCATCAGGACCAACCGATATGCCTGAGTGGGCACCAATGACTTTTACATTAGAGCCATTGTACGCAATTGTGGTGCGTATTTGCTCCCAATTTCTCCCCGGAGAAAACATCGCGTATGACGCAATAAAGGGAATCTTACCCATTGCAGACATCCCCGCTGCGACTGACGCCATTGACTGCTCGGCGATACCAACCTGCACAAAACGCTCAGGAAATGCTTTTGCGAATATATCAACCTTGGTCGAAGCGGTAAGGTCTGCAGCAAGCGCGACGATACGCGCATCAGACTCTCCCGCTTCTTTAAGCCCTTCACCAAAACCGTTACGATTAGGCACTGCTTCGACATCGGAATTAAAAAGATTCGGATTGAGGTGTTGTGATATTTCCATATTAGTCAAAATCAGTATTACGCACATGCCCCGCAAGCGTCCGCAGTTTCTCGAGCGCGACTCGCGCCTGCTCACCACGCTTCACCCTATCCTCAGGACCGAGCCCGGGGGGATTGCCATGCCATCTAAAGTCGCGCTCGAACACGTCGACGCCCTTTGAAGGAATGGTGTGAGCAATGATAATTGATGGCTGACTGTACACCGCCTGCGCTTTTCCAATGGCATCATTCACGGCACGTATATTGTGCCCATCGACTTCCTGAACGTCCCAATTAAAGGATTCAAACTTTTCACGAAGTGGTTCAAGTGGCATGACATCTTCAGTGTATCCGTCAATCTGAATACCGTTGCGGTCAACTATTGCGATAAGATTGTGGAGCCGTTCCTTTCCACCAAGCATCATCGCTTCCCAAATCTGCCCCTCATTGAGCTCACCGTCCCCAAGGAGACAGTACACGTACTTTGAGGTGTAAGGATTGTTCATACGTTCCGCAAGCGCCATACCAATTGCTTGTGAAAGCCCTGACCCGAGTGGGCCTGAGCTCGTCTCAATCCCGGGGAGCATCTCGCGGTGAGGGTGTCCTTGAAGGCGTGAGCCAAACTTGCGGAGTGTGAGAAGCTCTTCAACGGGGAAATACCCAGCGTGCGCCATCGTTGCGTAGAGAATCGGACAGATATGCCCATTTGAGAGCACTACACGGTCACGATCTTCCCAGAACGGGTCCTTTGGATTATGCTTCAACACCTCAAAATAGAGTAGCGTAAAGATATCCGCCATATCGAGAGGTCCCGCGGTGTGTCCGCTCCCCGCTTCGACGAGCATTTCAATAACACTCTGCCGAATTTCATTCGCCTTTTCTTCAAGTTTGATTATTTCTTCATCGGTGAGGTACTGCATGTGTGTAGTATACCGTGACAGTAGAAGAAAACATGCACAGCCATGTTCATAGAATAGTAATTATTTGTTCTGAGCGAGGATGTCTAGAATTCATACACAAAAACAGCCCGGGGCTGTTTTTGTGTGGTTTCGATTCAGTGCGCGTTACCTCACCCCCGTCCTGAAGTTCGACACGGGTGACGTTGCAATCTCTCCGGTAGCTCCAGTTGCAATCACTTGGTAGAAGTACTTCGACTTCACCTTGAGTCCGGTTAAGGAGACGGTGGTGTTTGTACCCCCAGTCGGTGTCGTAGCGGTTTGGGTGAGTGCGGTCGCGGTGAGGCCGTACTTCACGGTGATGGGGGCTGCTTTGCTTGTGGTGACCGCGACCGTTGCA
>JANOXF010000052.1:0-13933 GCA_031418275.1 Candidatus Kaiserbacteria bacterium | reverse complement strand
GGCAAATAAAATTGTTGCAACACTTCGGTATGAACCAATGCAGCGACAGCTTGTTACTGAGAGTCAGCGTGAGCTCCTTCGCTTTACGTGGAAGAGTGCGGCACACAAGGTTATTGAACTCTACAAGCGTCTCATTGCACTCTTCGTGCACAAAAAATAAATTATATGCTTACTGTTTGTCCTTATTTTCACGTCCATCAACCGCACCGCATAAAGCGGTATCGTGTCTTTGATATTGGACGCGACAATGAGTACTTTAATGCGAGCGACGAGACAGACCTCAACAATGCAAAAGTCCTTCGCAAAGTAGCTCGGAAGTCGTACCTTCCGATGACTGCGCTCCTCAGTGAACTCCTTCAGCGTCATCCCGAGTTCCGGTTTGCGCTTTCATTCTCAGGAACAGTGCTCGACCAATTCGAGCAGTACGCACCCGAAGTGCTCCTCGCCTTCCAAAAACTAGTGCACACAGGAAGGGTCGAGATACTTGCGGATACCTACTATCACTCACTTGCGTTTTTCTACTCACGCTCTGAGTTTGAGCGCCAAGTTGCACTCCACCATAAACGTATTTTTGAACTCTTCGGACAGAACCCTCGCGTGTTTCGAAACACTGAACTTTCGTACACCAATGATCTTGCGAAGTGGTGTGAGGAGAATGGGTATCTCGGCATTATGGCTGAGGGGTGGGATCCGGTACTCGGCTGGCGCAGCCCTAATTACGTGTATCAGCCAAAAGGATGTTCGAAAATTAAATTGCTCCTTAAGAATTATAAACTCTCTGACGACCTCGCGTTTCGTTTTGGAAATCGGTCGTGGGAGAGTTGGCCACTCTCTGCTGAAATGTACGCACGGTGGATACACGCGCACCACGGAGATGGACACACCATAAATCTCTTCATGGATTTTGAGACGTTCGGAGAGCATCAGTGGGAAGATACTGGCATCTTTGATTTTATGCGCGCGCTGCCTACTGCACTACTCAGACACGGGGATACGGGATTCAAGACACCATCCGAGACCATTACTGCGTATCCGTCAGTCGGTGAGATTGATGTGCCTCATATATTGACGTGGGCAGATACTGACAGAGACCTCACTGCGTGGACAGGAAATGATATTCAGAAAGATGCGATAGCAAGTACCTATAGGATGGAATCAGATATTATTGAAGTAGGAGACACACATCTCATTGAGACGTGGCGCAAGCTCCAAACGTCAGACCATTTTTACTACATGTGCACAAAGTGGTTTAGCGATGGCGACGTGCATGCATACTTCAGTCCGTACGAATCCCCATATGATGCATATATCGCTTTCATGAATGCACTGAGTGATTTACAATTGAGAGTGACCGAAGCTTTGCGCAAGAAGCGCGAAGCGTTACCACTCGTACGAGTGAGTTTCTGGAGGCGGGTGTGGTTGTGGTTTAAACGATTAGTCGCATATGTGTCGTTTAAACATCGGCGCATCAAGACTGCACCACATTACTAGTTCATTGATAAAAAAGTATGGTAACCGTAAAGAAAGCAGTGAGTAAGAAAGTTACAAAGTCAGGCGTGACAAAAACACCGAAGCGAGTAGCACAGAGAGACCATCGAAAAGCGAAGCGCGTCTTAGTGTGTGCCCAAGGCGAACAGTGTTTCTGGACAACTGACGGAAAGATTATTGCGAATCTTGTGGAACTGAGAGATGCACTCAATTCAATGGCAGCTGAAGTATTTGAGTACCATGTTACGAGGGATAAGAATGATTTTGCGGACTGGATTGAGTATGTGCTCGGAGATGCTGAGCTTGCGGGGAGGGTTCGCGGTGCAAAGAAGCCAACATCAGCCCGCACGTTTGTTGTTGCGCGCCTCAAAAAGTACGACATTTAATCCATGTCACGCGCGCTCACTATTGGAAACGGAAATCTACTCATCGGTATCGACCACCGTGGTCAGGTACGTGATTTCTATTTTCCGTACGTAGGGCATGCAAATCACGTGAGTGGCGCGAGCGGGTCGTACACGCACCGTGTGGGTGTGTGGGTAGATGGGGTGCTCAGATGGCTCTCACATGATTCGTGGAGTATTTCTATTCAAACGGATGCTACAGGGTCTGAATGTACGCTCATAGCAGAAAATGCGGAACTCGGTGTTCGGGTAACAATTGTAGACTGTGTACACAACGAGAAAAATATATTCCTGCGCAAGATTACTATCGCAAATGAACACGATGAACCCCGGACCATTAAGGTCTTTTTTGGACAGGAGTTTCGTATCTCTGAATCACGACGTGGTGATACGGGGTTTTACGATCCTCGTGTGGGTTCGATACTACACTACAAAGGCCATCAATCGTTCCTGGTGCATGCACTCTTTAATGGGCAGTCATTTACCGACTACAGCGTGGGTCTCTTTGGTATTGAGAATAAAGAAGGAACGTACACTGATGCTGAAGATGGTTTACTTTCAAAAAATCCTATTGAGCATGGATCGGTCGATTCGGTCATAGGCCTTTCACATGATTTTAAAGGGAAGACCACCGTTCCTCTCGACTACTGGATCACTGCAGGGCGCACCATTCAAGAAGCACATGCCCTTCATCGCCACGTTCTCGAAGAAACACCCGAGCGGTTAGTGACTTCAACCAAGCACTACTGGCATGCCTGGACTAAGAAAGAATCTCAAGATCTATCACTTCTCGAGAAACCTCTGCAACTCCTGTATCACCGTTCACTCCTCGTCATTCGTACGCATGCAGACAATCGGGGTGGCATTATTGCCTCGTCAGATTCTGACATGCTGAACCAGGGTCGCGACACGTACAGCTACGTGTGGCCTCGTGATGCTGCGGTGAGTGCGCATGCACTTGACCAAGCAGGGTACTTCGATACTTCGTCTCGTTTTTTCAATTTTGTTTCCAAGCTCGTAGAGCCAGATGGATATCTCATGCACAAGTATCGTGTCGATGGTGTTCTGGGAAGCTCATGGCACCCATGGATACGAAATGGTGTCTTCGAACTTCCCATACAGGAAGATGAAACGGCAACGACTATTTTTTTACTTGCGCACCACTACGAGCGCGCAAAAGATATTGAGTTCATTGAGGCTTTGTATAACCCATTCATTGAACCAGCTGCAGATTTCATATGTGGATTTATTGACCATGAGATAGGACTTCCTGCAAGTTCGTACGACCTCTGGGAAGAAAAATTTGGTATCTCAACATACACCGCTGCTTCCGTGTATGGAGCACTCGGTGCTGCTGCGCACCTCTCAGCGCTCCTTGGAAAGCGTGATAACGCAGCAAAGTATCGTCGTCGAGCAGAAGGTATTAAAAGAGCGATGCTCACGTACCTCTATGACGTGAATGCGAAGGCGTTCATAAAACTGGTTCGTTACGAAAGTGGGAAAATTGTTCGGGACACCACAATAGACATGAGTAGTCTCCACGGAATTATTAATTATGGTGTGCTTCCTGCATTTGACCCTCGTGTTACCGAAATGGTACGGGTGGTTGAGGAGAAACTTAAGGTACCGACCGAACACGGAGGGTATATGCGGTACGAGGGTGATCGGTACTATAAAGTTGGGCCTGAAGCTCCGCCAAATGCGTGGTGTATTACGACACTCTGGATGGCACAGTATTTTATCCGGGTAGCTCATACCGTGGCTGACTTGCGGAAAGCGTATGACATCCTCCTCTGGATTCACGACCGTGCGCATGGAAGTGGTATCCTTCCTGAGCAAATACACCCGTTTACGGGAGCAGACCTCTCAACGTCTCCGCTCGTATGGAGCCATGCAGAATTCGTGATTACAGCGGATTTATACATCCGTAAATACAGATCATTGAAATAAAACTTGTGCAGTTGAGGAATCAGAAGACTATCAAAAAAGTGACTCTCATTTTTGAACCCAGACCTACCCCCCGACCTTTCGAAGATGAGAGTTACTTTTTTGGGGAAGTATACAGGGGAGTGCGCTAATAGGATTTTATCCAAAAGCCAAATCCCCGTATGAGTGGCATATACTTTCCAATCTTTGTTCGATGAATAGAGTAGGCGAGTGCCTTCGTTCCGAGTCTATCGCCAATGACCTCCGCGAGTGAGCGCATGTACGTGCCTGATGAAGCAATACAGCGGAACTTGAGTATCTGAAATTTGGTATGAGAGTTTGCTTCGTGTAGTGACTTCCATGCTGCTCGCACATCCTCGCGTCTAAAGTCTGCACCGAGTGCTTTTCGCTCATCGGTAACGGGAGGAATGCTTTCGATTTTTTCCATCACATTTTTATAAAGTGCATCGCCCATGATGACTGTCTTACCAAGGTAGGTGAGTTTGTGGATTTTCGATTTCTTCATCGGCACTTCAATCTCGCTTAGCCTCTTTTCAAGTGTCCAGGTGTGGAGCGGTTTCCCTCGAACAGTCTTTGAGGAGTAATGGGGATACGGAAGCGTAATTTCCCCTTGCAATGCGTGAGCAATCTCTCGGATAGTATCTTCGTCCAAGACTTCAATCTTCCTGTCTGAGGTAATTATGCCCAGCACGTCACTGGTGTCTGAATGCACGTCAAGAAGTATTTCAAATTCATATTCTTTGTCGAGACTATGGTACTGCTCCTGCACCTTGCACATGTCACCAACAAGAATAAGAAGTTTTCCTGAAGCCATGGGATCGAGTCGGCCAGCGTAGGCGAGAGGAATATCACTCGAAATGTGCGCCTCAGTGCGCAAACGCTCAAGTGCTACAAGCGGTGTCTCGCCGACTGCTTTTTCGGTGGTGAGATAGGGGGGTAGTTTCTCTTTCATTATATTCTTATACTACGCGAAGCGTTTGTATTTGTCAGATATGAAAAACCCAGCGCACGAGGACGCTGGGCTTCGAGCCAGTGAACGAATCACTCTTGCCCGAGGACTACCTCGACTTTTCTCACTGAACCGTTTTCGATGACCTCGAACTTTCGCACAAGTCGGACATGTAGTCCTGAAGTGAGCGACTGCACGAGTTCATTGATTTCCGACATCTGAATGTCGGTCACCTGAAGCTTCTTCCGGTTCCAGAAGACGAGGGTGACGGTCCGATTGAGTTGCATGGGGGTGCAAAAAATCTCAGACTTCCTCTTTATTCTCCATGCCACCACCTTGTTACAGACAGTGGCACCGAAGCTGCTGAAGGGGCGACTGCCCGCATCTTTTCTTTGTAGGTGTGCACTTGGCACTCTAGTACTCCTTGTGTAGGGGGAACATGTTCCAACGAATGGGAACAGGGAAGTTATACCAGCTCAATCGCTAATCGTCCAGTAATTTTTGTGTTGATATAAAAAAGCCGCCCAGGATTGCTGTAGCGGCTTTGTCTTCGTGTCCTCGTGGGGCGTTATTTGCCGGCGCTGTTTGCGCCAGTTTCGAGTTTTCGCATCTTCTTATCCATCACATGGATGCGACGGACGCATTGGGTAGGGTCATTTCCTGCGATTGGGCGAACCCATTGCCCGTTCAAGATGTCACACTTCACCCGAGTAGTGACCCGTAGTTGCAACGATGTTCTGTTGTCTTTCGTTATCCTGTAATCCGCTTTCATGGGGCACTTATGGCACCCCCGTAGTCGGATTCTTAGCTCTTCTTCGGAAATCATCTCGTTCCCGTTCGGTTTCAAGGGTTTCTCCTGGTACTTTTCTTTTTCCTCTCAAGTCGGGTGTGCCACTCACTCTCGGCCGAGGAAGCTACTATTATGCTACTACATTCAGTTTTTGTAAAGAGACACTGCTACACCACAGAAAAGTCTATATTTCTCGTAATAATGCGGGGTGTAATACGTCATGAAGAATATAGTATAGTTTACCCATATGCATACACCATTCAATAAATCACTGTTTTTCTTCGCACTTACCATTGCGCTTTTTCCACTTTCTACGTCGGCGGCAAGTACCGACCTCACGGTCTCCGGATGGATGCCGTACTGGCGCGACAGTGAAAGTATTAAAGATGCAAAGAAACACATCACCGCACTCAATACGGTCTACCCATTTGTTTTTTCAGTAATGAGTGATGGGGGGATTAAAGATCTTGGAGGACTTTCTGACAAAGAGTGGAAATCGTTTATAAAAACAGCGCGTGCCAAAGATGTTGAGATTATTCCCACCGTCATGTGGAGTGATGGTGCAAGCACCGAGGCTGTCTTGAGTAATGACGTATCACGCAAGCATCACATTGACGTAATCATGCACATGATTGAGAAGGGAAAGTATGACGGCGTCGATATAGACTACGAAGGGAAAAATGCAGAGACCATCAACTACTTCTCACTTTTCCTTATGGAGCTCAAGAAAGAGCTTGGGAAGAAGGTGCTCTCGTGCACTGTTGAAGCGCGTACACCACCCGAATCACTCTATAGAGAGATGCCGACTGAGCTTAGGTATGCAAATGACTACAACGTAATCGGAAAAGTGTGTGACCGTGTCATCATCATGGCATATGACCAACAGCGTGCTGACTTACTCTTAAATGATTCGAGAAATGGAAAGCCATACATTCCTGTTGCTGATGTTGACTGGGTGCGAAAAGTCGTTGAACTCGCACTCGTCAACATTCCGAAAGAGAAGCTCGTGCTCGGCATTCCGACCTATGGACACCATTGGGCAATTACCGTCGCATCATACTGGTATCGCGACTACCGTAAGATTGGTGCACTCAATGTGCCCGATATGCTCGACGTAGCAAAAGAGTACAAGGTGACGCCGATGCGGAACGCAGCAGGTGAGATGAGTTTTACCTACCTTCCAAAAAGTATGGATGCCAAACTTGCGAAGGCGGTGAAGAAAATGTCTGTTCCGAAGGATACACCAAAAGGAAATCTCATTGCAGCGCAAGCACTCGCGTACGCAAACAAGACAGGGAAGAACGTCACGTTTAATATTGGATGGTATTCTGATGCGAGCGCAATTATCGATAAAATTAACCTCGCGAAAGAATCCAATCTCCTCGGCGTATCACTTTTCAAGATTGATGGCGAAGAGGATCAGAAAATCTGGGAGGTACTCAAATAGCTCCAGATAAGATTACTCGTACCCTGGCTACAATTTTTCTGTGCGATGAGCACTGTGTGTTTCTTTAGAAAATTGTGCAGTAAGGTGACTAGGCAAGGAGCACAGCTTCGTCGTATCATGTGGGTATGATTTCAGACTTTATACGACCAGACGAGGTAGCATTTTTGATTGCTCTCGGACTCTCTATCCTTTCAGGTTTACTCATGGGTGTAGAACGTGAATCCCGGCATAAGGATGCCGGGATTAGTACCCATATTTTGGTCATCATGGGTTCGATGTTGTTTACGTATCTCAGTGTCCGTGTTGATGCTGGTTCTCCGTCACGCATCGCTGCTCAAATTGTGACCGGTATTGGTTTTCTTGGTGCCGGACTCATCATTAAAGAAGGGGTCGCGGTACGAAATCTTACTACGGCAGCGAGCCTCTGGTTTGCTGCGGCAATAGGTATGTCATTTGGGTTTGGGTACTACATGATTGGACTTGTTGCGACGTTGGCAGGTGTGATTATCCCTCGTATTCCACATCTCAAAGAAAGTATAGACTCAGCCAAATCTAAGTAGAGATACACAATAATAAAACCCCGCGGGCTTTGCCCGCGGGGTTTTATTATTGTGTCAGAATATTCTAGAGGGCAATGGTATCCTTTGCCGCGACATCCTGTGACTCTTCTTTTGGAGTTGGCATCTTACATGTGTCTTTTGCTGTCTTCTTGAACGCATCCCATGCTGCTTTTCGCTCACCACGAAGTGCTTTGTGAGCCTTCATACTCGCGGAGCGCCATTCTTTCCATGCTTTAACCACTGCTGCAGTGCGAGCCTTCATTTCAGTCATACCCCATGCAGTGTGCAATGCTGTTTTGCGTACACCGAGCGCCGCAATGGTTGTTGAGCTAAAGTTCTTCCATGCGGTCATAACAGCATCCTCACGTGTATCAATGGCTGTTGCCATGCAGGTAAGGTTAACTTTCTTGTTCATACCCTTTGTTGAAGTAGCTGTCGATGATTCAGATGAACCAGTTGCTGCTTCTGATGGCGTTGGTGCCGCAAGTACAAAGAGTACCCCGAGTACAAGAGCGAATGTGACGAGTAATGTCTTTTGTGAAATATGTGTAGTGCTGATCATATTTTTTCTATAGTGAATAACAGGGTAAGTATATCGCTCTTGTGCTGGCATTCAAAGTATAGACAGCACTAATGCTCATATGGCGTAGTTTTCACACGAGTACTGAACTACAGTGCAGGTGCGTAGTGTGCAAAGAGTGCTTTTACACCGGCGAGGTTACGCTCCCATTCGATAGTCTCGTGCGTTTTGAGTTCTACCGTAATTGCAGGGATGTTGATAGACGCGAGCCATCCTTCAGCATCTCCTGTAACGGGGTATGCGTCAAAGACATCTACCGCAGGGTACTGTGCAGCCGATGCGTAGGTAGTCATGAGCGTACGTGTTTCGGGAAGAATCCCATTTGTGCACTCAGACGCGTACACGGCGTTTGACTGGCTGTGCCAAAAGATGACTCCAGCCGGTTTGAGGGGAACAAGGAAGTCTCTGAGTGCCGCTGCTTCAGGCTCTGAAAAGGCGGCTGTTCCTGCGCTCACCGTCTTACTCCGCCACGCACTCTTCGGTTGCCATTTGCAATCAAAGTTTCTGTTGAGGTCAACGCTGTGTGCATTAAATCGGCCGAGTCCGGTCTTCGTATCAGTGACGATGTCAGCGGGTACAAAACGTCCTTCTTTCCCTACAACCGCAAATACTCCATCGGGATTGAGAGAGGGAATTATGGTGATGGAGAGGGTGGGTGGAATGACACTTGGATTGTCCCTCAGGTAATCCATAAACGTATACGCAAGGAGTACGCTGTTCCATTCGTATCCACCATGCACTCCGCCCACAAAGACGAGGTGTGTTGCTCCGTTACCGTATGTGAATGCTTCAATAGAACGGCCTTCGACTGAGGCTCCAATGACTTTTTGAGTTGGTCCGGTAGCAACGACAGGAGTTGTCGTCGGCGTTGGGGTAGGAAGCACTACTTCAGGTGGTGATGCTTTCTTGGGTAGAATAATGAGTGCAAGTGCACCACCGATGAGCACGAACGCGAGAAGGAGTAAGATGGCGATTTGCTTTTTGGTGAACAAAGACATTATTGTGCGTAGTTTTTGAGGATGGCTTCTATACCAGCTTTGTTCTTATCCCACTCAACATCCTTATGATTCGTGAGGAGTACACTGATTGCTGGGATGTTATTTTTTGCAAGCCAGTTGACCATGTCACCGGTGAGTTGGTAGAAATCAAAACTGTTATTTGCAGTGTATCCTGATGCCTTTGCAAAGAGGTACGTGAGTGTCGTTGTCTCGGGGAGAACGCCGTTATGACAGTTTGAGGCATAGACGCCACCTGCAGCGCTGTACCACACGACGGCCGCAGTAATATCATGCGCTTCGACGTAGTCGCGGAGCGCTTGGCTTTCGGGCTCAGAAAATACTTTACTTCCACCACTCACGGTCTTATTCTGCCATGTCCCCGAAGATTGCCAGTCACAATCGAAGTTTCGGTTGAGGTCTACGGTGTGCGCGTTGAAACGTCCAACAACGAGCGTCGCATCTGATGTCGAAACGTCTGTTGCATTGAAGCGACCATCACTTTGTACGGCCTTCGCGAGTCCATCAGGATTGAGGACAGGAATCACTGTCACTTTTACGTTTGCAGGAATAGCGCTCGGGTTTGCCTCAAGGTAATCCATGAGTTCGTACGCGACAAGTACGGTATTCCACGCGTACCCACCATGTATGCCACCGACGAAGAGTAACTCAGTCTTACCGGTTCCGTAGTGGTACGCGGTAATCGCACGTTCTTCAACGGAGGTTCCAATAACGGTTTCTTTTTCATTTGTTTTTTCGGCTTCTTCTTCCTGATTCACGGGTACCGAAGTTGTCGTACTTGCGGGGGGAGTGACGACTGGTTTTTGATTGACCGTTTGTTCATTATCGACACGAACCGTGTTCGATGAACTTTTAATAAAAAGATACGCACCAATACCAATAAGCACGAGTACAACACCAATGATGATAAGATTTTTCATGACTCCCATTTTAGCACAAATCTGAGTGTACTGTTTCAGCACGAAAAATCACCCACAGGGGGTGATTTTTCGTGAGCAAACCTTTGTGGTTTGCAGAGCGCCGCGTGACTTAACGCGTGACTGAGATGTCTGGAGTCGCAGCAGGTGGATCAATGTCTACTGTATTCGGTGCCGAAACAGTAACGCGTCCAGTAGAAGAACCAGTGCCGATTTCAACAAAGTAACTAGTGTGATAGGTTCCGCCACAATCAGTACTTGCACCCTTGTTTGTTGTATCGTCTGGATCAGTCGGAAGTGCAGGGATGTATTTAGGAACTAGTTTGTTACAAATATCAGCATCTCCGGCATTAGCATTACTAATTTCGTCAGCAGATGAGTTAATATCGAGACCAGAAAGATCACCTTTGTTATCTACTGCATATTGACCAATTGCATTAAGGATGGCATTCACGTTGCTCTGCCGTTGTGTATTATTCGCCTGACGGAACTGACGCGCAGGGTTGATTGCTACAAGTACTATAGCTGCGAGAATGGCAATAATGCCGATAACGATGAGGATTTCGATGAGTGTAAAGCCTTGATTTTGTACCTTCGGTAATGATTTTTTCATTATATTTTATTTATATTTGTTTGCTTGTATCTAAAGAACGTTGACATACCAAAATGGTATACCTCCTATTTTGTTTCTGCAAGGCTCTCTTGAACCTTCGTGTACACGCCTCAACGAGGTGCATACACGAAGGGTCTAGAGATTCGTGCGCTCTCGCCATTCGACAAAGTCACCATTACTATTTACTTTCACTCTCAGGTTCGTTATTGAATTGCTGCTTGTTGCCTGTGCCTCAATCGTGCCACTACTTACTGAAGCAATAGCACACTCCTTTCCCCCAACATTAATTTTAATCCCAGGGCTCGTGACTGAATATGAGAAATCGTTGTACACATTGATTCGTGCGACCGCTATACATGCTTCAGCAAGTTTCTCACTTGCACGCTTGTTCTCAAGGTCGAGAATGAAGTAGCGACTTGCGATACCGAACTGTGCGAGCGAGAGCGTCGTCGCGAGCAGCATCACTGATATGATGATGATGGAGATGAGCGCAATGAATCCACGAGAATCATTTTTCATATTAAAAGTGGAGGTAGTAGGTGACGGGTCCAACAGCAACATTGTTTGCGTTAAACGAGACTTCGAGGTACCGCGGTGCATGGGTCACAGGGTCGGGTTTGTGGTGAGTGACCGTGAAGTGCTCAATGGGGACACGTTCGGCGTTCAATGTGGTTGTCGCGCTACTTGTCGCATAATCGAGTCGTCCACAGGTGATGCTTGGTGGGGGACAAAAGAGCGTTGACGTACCTTGCTCGAATTTAAAGACCTGAACACCGGACGAGTTTTTGATAATGAGCTTGTCGCTTGTTGTGGCACCCGTCTCGGCTGGAGTTGTGACACTGCTTGAGGAGTCAATAATCCCGCTTGCGAGAGCATACTGAATTTTGGCAAGAATGAACGCCGTTTCTCCTTCGGTCGCAATATTACGCGAGAGTCGCTCCGCTCCAGTGAAGAACGGGTAAATGCTCATGAAAATACCGGTAAACATAATGCCAAAAAGCCCCACGTAAATGATGGTTTCCATGAGGGTGAATCCTCTGATTTTAGTTGCAGGTAGTTGCCTGGTCATGAATGGTATTCATAGCTGCTTGATTTTTGTTCACGATATACACAAGATCATTCCGGTAAGCGAGCCCAGTCGAAACAGATAGGTTAACAATATTTGTACAGAGAGGGTTTACTGCCACGATACTCGTTGGGCTCGAACCCACATCCCATACCTGGACAGGCGCATTGCTGTCCGATGTTAGTATGAAGCCAATATTTCCATGCACGAGTATTTTGGTTACAGCAGTGTTTGGATTAAGTCCAAGTTTCTTTTGCTTGAGCACTGTAGGTGAGGAAACGCCACCCGAAATATCAAGAACATAGAGGTCATAATTTGCGCCCGTAGCACGCTGTCGTCCGAGATAGACTTTGTTGCCAAGCACGTAGACGCTCATTCCGTACAAATCACCCGGAAGATTTATTGAGCCAGCAAGGAATATACTCGTCGTTGGTGTGGTGACATCGAGGATTGTGAGTTCTGGGTACCCCCCGGTTGAGTCAGATGTTGCAAGAAAGGCATAGGTTTTCATGACCCCGCTTACTACTCTTTGTTCGATGGCAATATCATTCACGTTATGGTTCACGTTGTAGCTCCTCATCCATTTTGGAGTCAAAGGAGAACAAGAGGGTACTGATGGATCATTAACACAATAGACATGGAATTCGTGATTTTGTACTGCTGTGCCAAATGCGACATACGGTGTACCGATATAGATATAGCCGTTGTAATATGAAATCGATGTTGGAATGACTGCAGACGTCATATTCGGTAGAGTCATGCTTGCTTTTATAGAGGATGTTGCAAGGTTCGTAGCATTTGATAAGTCGATGACTTGGAGTTGGTTCGTCGAATCATTTTGTATTACATAGCCATATTGACCGCCGATGGCAATGCTGTTTAGTCCTTTTCCTGTGTTGAGTGCAGTGAGAAGCATTGGACTTGATGGATTTGAAACATTTATCGGCCACAAGTCAGGTTTGTTTGGGTTACCATTGTCCCATGTGGTGATGAACGCATACGGCGTACCACTTATTGTAGTGACTCCAATTCCACTCCCTTTTCCACTCATTTGGCTTGAAGTGATATTCCATCCTGCGTTGGCAGGATTGTCCCACCCATTGAGCGCAGGTGGTGTCGGGTCACACCCTCCTGGTCCAAGTGCTCGTGCAATATCTATATTCCCAAGCATCGTGCCAAAGGAAATGTCATGTTTGCGGCTGTTTAGAGAGCTCCAGCCCGTGTCGCTTTCAACTTGTTTCATACAGGGAGAAATATCAGATACGCTCGAAGTGCTCGTGTATCCCGAACTGGTGGCGATTGCAAAGAGAGCGTTCCAGTTTTCACGGAGTTTCTTTGTCGTGGAACCAATGGTATTTCCGGCACGGTAGAGACCGCCATTGTCGAGCATCGTGTCGAGCGCTGCTGCTTGACCACTTTCGATTGAGACTTGCTTTGTGAATGTGGGGTCACTAAACGCAACCATCATTGCAGCGGAGAGAAATATGATGCCGACCGCAAAGGCGATGAGAATTTCAATTGTGGAGAAGCCTTTTTGTGAGATGGTGTGTCGCATATTACCAATTGATACGGCCAGCACTATTGATTTCAACTTCTTGTGTTGTACTTCCTTGGGCAAAAGTGAGTGTACCCACTCCTGCAAGAACGTCTCCCGAGAGCTGAGCGAATGTGATTGTGCTCCCACCCGTACTCGTAACGCCGAGCGCCGTGTTCGTAAACGGAATTTCGCGTGAATCTTTTGGGGTACAGACTCCATCGCTTGGTAGTGTTGGAATTGGAGGGTTTCCTTCAAAAAGTATATACCTATGGCATACATTGTCGATATGGATGCCATGCGGCTTTTGGCTTACATTTGCGATTGCTTTTGCACGCGTGCCCGTGAGGAGTAGTGAGACAAACAGGTCACGCTCTTGTATGACACTCGAGCGTGAAATTGAACTGAAACTCACCACCATGCTAAAGGTGAGGATTATTCCAATGAGTCCAACGACAATGATGAGCTCAATGAAGGTAAAGCCGCGATGGTGAGCATGTGTCATATGTTAGCGTGTGTTGCTGAGGTGCTTCGTTACTTCATATATAGGCGAAATGACCGAGACCGCAATGAGGCCCACTAAGATTCCCATGGTCATGAGGAGGATTGGCTCAATTGAACT
>JANOXF010000051.1:0-6679 GCA_031418275.1 Candidatus Kaiserbacteria bacterium | reverse complement strand
GCGTGGAATAGTGTAGGAGGCGCTACCGGATACAAACTCTACGATGGAGCGACACTTATCTACAGCGGTGCAAGTACGGGGTACTCGCATACCGGTCTCGCGGCAAGTTCTGGTCACAGTTACACGGTCGCATCGACGAACGGGGGAGTGGACTCAGCCTCATCGGGTGCTGTGGGGGGAACAGCTCCGAATATTTGTGCACCAGCAGCTCCTGCCGCACCCACCGCCACAGCAAGTCTTTGTGGTTCAGGTCAGATTAACGTTTCGTGGGCGGCAGTTGGTGGGGCTACCAGTTACAATCTTCTCGATGGTGGTACGACGATATACACTGGGGCAACAGCGTCGTTCTCACACATTAACCTTACTGCGTCTTCATCACATAGCTACACGGTTATTGCAACGAATAATGGAGGAAGTTCAGCACCATCTGGTGCGACTGCACGCTCGGCACCAGATGTCTGTGTTCCCGCAACTCCTGGAGGGCTTACCGCAACCCCTGCATCCTGTGGTACGGGGCAAATTAGTATTTCCTGGAATTCTGTTTCTGGGGCGACTTCGTATACGCTTCGAGATAGCGGGGCGCCTATTTATACCGGTGGAGGGGCAGCGTATGCGCACACTGGTCTCAGCACAGGATCAAGCCACAGTTACACTGTCGCCGCAGAGAATGCGGCAGGAACATCAGCGTACTCAAATATTGCACTCGCTACCGCACCCGCGACGTGTTCTGCACCAAATCTCGTGAGTCAGAATATTTCTATGACAGGTACGAATAAAATTGGGCAGACACTCACGCTCGGTGCTGATGTACAAAATGCAGGGACCCTTGCAACAGGTGGATTCAGTGACGATTTCTCATATCAGTGGAATGGCACGGGGGGCGCGTGGACACCAGTTGCGGGGGGAATCATTGCAAAATCAGGTCTTGCGGCGAGCGCTATTTCAAGTGACGCAGTTTCGTTTGGGCCGCTCGCACAGAGCGGTACACTTTACATACAACACTGTGTCGACTCGTATAATCAAGTTCCCGAAGGAGGAGCTGAAACCCCAAATTGCTCTGTTTCAAGCGGGGTAGCAATTAGTGCATATGCGACGTGCTCAGGAACGATAACTTCAAACTGTACACTCGGAAATAATACTGCACACGACGCGACGAGTGGCACCTGTGCAACAGGGTACAGTGGTGCATGTAGCTATACCTGTACCGATGGTGTATGGGGTCTACCAAGTAGTAATTCCTGCACCCCACCTTCAATCTCAGAATTTAAGATCTGTCTCCAGTCAGATCCAAACAATTGCACTAGTGCGTTTGGCAGTCGCACAACCGCAACGGGGACACCCCTTGTTGCTTCGTGGACAGTGAGTGCAGACACATGTACTCCAGTGTCTGGCCCAGGATTTACCATAACAGGAAGCGGTGCGCCCTTGGGAAGCAGTCTCTTTAATGCAAACAGTGCTGCCGATACCACCGACCGCTACCAGATTGGGTGTAACTACGGAGGCGGAGCCCCAGTAGTATCGTGGATTGATGTCACGACGCTCCAAGAATTACCAAAACTTACCTCAACCTCAACAATCGTCCGTGCAGGAAGCACCGTACGTCTCAGCTGGGATACCAATAATGGTACTGAAACAAGCTGTACCCTTACGGGGGGTACGTTAAGTGGCAATGACACCTTGGCTAATGGAACGCTCACGAGTGAAACAGGATATGCTGACATCACCATTGCTGGTCGTACTACCTTCATCCTCACCTGTGGTGGACTCTCTTCAGTAAAAACTATTGAAATCATCCCAACGGGCTGGGAGGGGTAGAAGTACCCGTCGTTTAGTTGTCGAATAATTTGCTGTTTTCCAAGTTGTAAACAAATATAGAATATATAGGTATACTGAGAGTACATGAATCGCGCTCGAAATTTGATGTTACTTTGTGTAGGAATAGTTTTTCTTATGGGTGTTACGTATCTTGCAAGGGTAGTAAATAAGAGTGCAGACACTGAAGTCACCACAGGGAGGCAGTATTATAACAATACCGTTCCACCACCAAGAGCCGATGATCGGTATAGGTGGAAGACTGACTCTCCTATCACCGTCGTTAATTACTTCAGTATTGATTGCCCTCACTGTCGAGAACTCTTTGCATTAGAAAGTAAACGAGAGATTTTCTACAAGAACACATTTAGTCTAATATATCGCCATTCACCACTCCCGACCATACAACCATTGTCAGGAGAGAAGGCAGTGATTGCTGAATGTGTTCGCGAGCAATCAAGTGATGCACAGATGTTTAACTTTATAAGATCTGTATTTGAGTCATATCCAGAGAGTCAGGATAATAATGATTGGGTCAAGTCTATTGCATCAAAGTTTGTCAAAAACCAAGAAAAACTCGGCGAATGTGTAAAAGGGGAAGGTGTTAAAACAGTAGACAGAGAAAGGATAGATGCGTTATCACACGAGGTGTATGGGACACCAACCATCGTTGTTTTTCAAGATGAAAAGCCAATACTTCGCTTAGACAAAACAAGCGCACAAATAGCAATTAGGATTATGGACACATTAAGAAGATGAAGCCATCAACAATAACAGCATCGCGAGCAATCGACTACTTCCTTGTCTCAGTAGGAACACTCGCCTCTGTATTTATCGTGGGTACCAACCGACACATCTTTTTCAGTACAATTATCGTTTTTATCATTTTGTTTTTTCTAATGCAGAATGGCGAGGGAGTTATTTCAATACTTGGTCTTCAGCAGATTTCTGCCATTGAACGTCTTAGGCTTGGACTCTTTACATTTTTTGATATATCAAATTTGACAAACCTAAAATCGGGAGGACTTGCCATCCTCGCCTCATTTTTAGGAGGATTAAACACAACTCTTGGCTACGCGTACTTCAAAAAAAATGGAAGATTTCGCATGAAGAACGGTCTCACAACTGGACTGAGTACACTCATAGTGTTCATCGGAGTTGGCTGTAGTGTATGTGGAGGAGTTACACTCATGCTCGCCGTAAGTGCACTTGGTTTGACGTCCGTTTTCTTAGACTATATTACTTTTCTTTCCTACACCGGTGTGGTATTTCTTTTTCTAGGGACTCTGTCACTTCTTGGGTCACTACGAAATGACACTTGCTAGTTGCTACGAAGGGTCTGGGAAAAGAGAAGGGGAAACCGTAGGTTGGTTTTGGGCAGTCCAATTTTGGATGCCTCCTGTTACATGGACGATATTTTGGAATCCATGAAGTTGCAAAAATCCGTATGCGACACCCGCAAGCCTCCCTCCCGAGCAGATGAGATAAATCTTGGTATTTTTATCTCTCGGTAGGTCTCTCCACAGATCAAAAAGCGTGTGAATCGGTTGATTTTTTGAAAGTTCCGCATGGATTTTGTTATATTCATTTTCAGTTCGGACATCAAGGAAGAGGTACGTATTTGGATCTTCAGCACGTATGGTTGCATATACGTCTCGTGGTTCCATGCCATTAAGGGCAGGTTCAACATACTTAGTATAGCGAATTGCCTCAGTAAAGAGCGCGAGACTCACTCCGACTATCAGCATAAGTACACTGACTGTTACAAGTGTGATTTTGTTACCAGGATCGAGTTTCATAAAATTACTGCAGTTTACTGCCGATGGACTTTATGAAATTAGAAATCTCAGTCTTGTCGGTGTTCTCGAGGATAAAAACTAAATGAGGTAGACGTACTCCAGCGTCTAGTCGAGGGAGAGCTTCCGCAAGGGCTGGATCGATATTTCCAAGAATAAGGTCCAGCATACTCACTGCTTTTTTAAAATCCCCTGCACCACTGAGAAAGTTTGCATAATAGAGGAGTGCGTACTGCTTATTTGTTGTAAGATCACGAGCATTGTCGTAGTCGATAAGTGTTTGATATGCTGTTTCGACTTCAGAGAAAGTCACAACGCCGTATTGAAGAGCTAGTCTGTCAAGGAGTCGTGCATGTGCGAGCATGCTGCTCGTTAATTCCGTCTGTTCACCAGATGACTCCTTTAGATTTTCAATCCCGGCTGTAATCGAGTTCAGGTTCGCCTCGTATAGTTGCTTGGCGACAGGACCGTCAGTTATTTGGTTAAGTTCATAGTCAATCATGCGAATTCGAGCTATCGGAAAAGGGTAAAGATCATTTATCTTTTTCATGTATTGGTACGTGACTTCTTCCGGGATTGTCCACGGAATGTCATAGTTTGAGGCTAGCTTTTGAAGCAATTTAACATCAGAATACTTTGAATAAAGGAGAAATGCTCGCGTCATAGCAAGAGCACGTGTACGGTCTGGGTAGGTTTCGTTCTTTGAAAGAGCAACAAACGCATCAATTCCGTCGGTACGAGTTAGATCAAATTTTGTTAATGCAATATTGAAATCAATGGTTGATTTTTCGTGATTAGAGGTTGAAAGAGCCTTGGCTTCCTCGAAGGATGATATTGCTTCTTGCATTTTCCCTTGGCGTGAAAGTTCAATACCAGTTCTATAGGAAGCATTAGCGTCTTTTAGCTTTTGAATAGGGTCATTTTGTAGTTCCGTTTGTTCACTCGTAGGGGCGTTTGTCTTTGGAGTGACTTTAAAGATTGATGTAAAAAATACGACAGTGATGAAGATAGCAGATATTAGAACACCAAGAGTAATTTTTTTTACATTCATGTGTTGGTAAATTCTATAAAATTAGCTACTACAACCCCCACCTCCACCTTTGTCGCCACAGTCGCCACCACCCGCACCACTGTCACCAACGGGTACGTCTGCTTGTGCACTCGGAGGAAGTAGTTGGGGCTCACCGAGTGTCACTGTATATCCGTCGTTTGCAATAATATACGACGCAACAAGGGCACACAATGCACCTACAAGATATAGAGATTGTTTTTTTAGTATATTAATCTTTTGCATATTTGAATTATATAGCTCTACACCATTCATGCAATGGAGAATGGTGCATAAAATGCTGTCATGAAAGCGGTGATTTGGGAAGATTGTGGTGCGAGATTTCGAATGATACAGTGAATATCATGCTGATGCACTTGAAGGAAGCCCTTAAGCGGGTCATTGAAAAGGAAGTTTTTGTCACGAATATTCTGCCTCAAATTGGGGATTTTTCTGATCAGGAAGCCTGGATATTCGACTTCAGATCTGTGCTTATGGAAGGGGAAGTTTCTGATTTAGTGAGTAGTATTTTTTATGAACAATTTAAAGAACAATACCCGTTTCAGTTAGGCACACTTGAAGTTGGGGGAGTGCCACTTGTTGTTGCAATTTTAAACAAGTTGTATGCACTCGGTCACCGTGATGTAACTTCGTTTTTTGTACGGAAGTCACGCAAGAAGTCAGATTTGCTTAAAATGATAGAAGGCAATGTTCAGGAAGGCGTCCCGATTATTTTAGTTGATGACATAATGAATAGTGGTAATTCATTTTGGCGGCAAGTGGAAGTTCTCGAAGATATGGGGTGTGTTGTTCATACTGTGTGGTCGATTGTCCGTTATCGTGACAAGGAATATTACAAACGGTTCCTCGATCGTGGCATACAGGTAGAATCGCTTTTTACCCTTGATGACTTTACTACGACACTTGGTCCTCGTGTGAAAAATTTTCAGGGTGGGGAGAATCAGGTGCAACGACTTCCTCTGAAAGTAGAGTGGACATTTCGACCTGAAAATCCAAGTCTTAATCATGTTTGTACGAAATCGCAACCAATTATTGACGAAGATACAATCTATTTTGGTACTGATAACGAACGTTTTTTCGCACTCGATCAAGCAACCGGGGCTGTTAAATGGAGCTTCAAAGTTGGTCCGCATACAAAAGGAAAATCAATTTTTTCGAGTCCGGTGTTTTACGGAGATTTTGTTATTTTTGGATCGTATGATGGAAATGTGTATGCCCTCAACAAAGAGAACGGCAAACGAGTATGGGTTTCTTTTGAGGCGGATTGGATAGGGTCCTCTCCGACAGCTGCTCCCGAACTCGGCTTAGTCTTCATCGGTCTTGAGTTCGGTCTGTTTAGACGACATGGTGGTATCTCTGCACTTGACGCAAAAACTGGGAAGCTGGTATGGATTAATCAAACACATAACGCGTTCACCCACGCTTCTCCTGCTTATATTCCGCTCCATGAACAGGTCGTCATTGGTTCGAATGAGGGCATAGTACGCCTTTACGCGGCTCGTACCGGGGAGATTCTATGGAAATTCAAAACATTTGGCGGTGCTGATTATGATGAACGAGTAGATTCAGGATTTGGATTGGGAGAAATCAAGCAGTCGATTGCGTATGATGAGGAACGAGATTACCTTGTCTTTGGAGCAACTGACGGGTTCCTCTACATACTTAATCGAAGCACGGGACACCTCATTCATCACTACAAGTGCGAGTTTGCTATCTGGGCGACACCGTATCTCTTTGAAGGAAAAGTTTACTTCACATCGCTTGATAAACGTATTCGATGCATTGATCTCGATACGTTCGAGTGCCTCTTTATAAAAGAGGTTGATGGGACACGGTTATTTGGAAGCCCAACTGTCATTGATGGAAAATTGTTTGTAGGAACAAATGCAGCTCGACTTCACACACTTGACCCTCTAACTGGTGAAAAATTTGGATATTTCCAGACTCGAGAACGAATTACCAATACGGTGCTAAAGAATCAAACGACCGGGAAATTCTTTCT
>JANOXF010000050.1:0-4082 GCA_031418275.1 Candidatus Kaiserbacteria bacterium | reverse complement strand
GTACAAACGACCACTTATTGCGGGGATTTCTCAAAAACATGCAGACATAAGTATTCTTACAGAAGAGAATTCATTTGATGAACCTGTAGAACGTATCCTTGGTGATATACGTATAGGATTTTCTGAGTCGCACCCTGTGTATGTTATACCAAGACGCGAAGATGCAATTGTTTTTGCTAAAAATCTCCTCAAATCACCCGATGATACACTCTTGCTTACCGCAAAAGGATCTGAGACTGTAGTAGCGGGACCGAAGAGAACTAAACGTCCTTATAATGAGCGTACCTATACACAATGTCTATTCGAAACTTCTGTATCCGCATAATAGCTGATTGTATCTACTTGATCCGTTACCGGACGCTCAATACGGGTAATGTACGTTTTCTTGTCTTTACGGGAACATCTGGCAAGACACTTGCACGGACTGCCACAGCCTATGCTCTGCGTAAGGCTGGTTTCCGAGTAATCTCCCCGCCGTATGGATACACGAATGAGCTTGGTGTTGTGCTGGCTGCTCTTGGCGTTGAGACACTGAGTCTTTTATCACTAGAAGGAATACAACGAGTCATTCAATCGAATCCACCGAGTGATGCATATGTGTGCATTGAACTTGGTGCTGATTGGAGACTCGATATACCTTGGTTTCTAAAGAGATTCAAACCTTACGGTGTTTTTATCACGAATACGTCTATTCAAGAGTGGACACGACCCTTGGAAAACATTTGGTCTGATAAGCAGAGACTCGTCAGACATATTCCTCAGGACGGATTCCTCTGTTGGAGTAAGCAAAATGAAAGTGTTGAAAAAATTCGAACAATGGGAGTGCCTGAACACAAGTACTGTACGTTAGATTTTACGGTTTCAGCCGGCAAAATGGAGTTTTTATACGAGAGTCAGAACGCTAAGTATCACTTCAGTTCTCCATCATCCGCCCTCACTCCGTACACCGAGGCATTTGGTTGTGCAATTGCATGTATGGAAATTATGAAAAAGATACCCCTCTTATCAAAAGATTTCTTTGCGGGGTATCAAGCGTCAAAAAATCGATTTTCTTACCAGACCCTAACAGGAGGATCAGTGCTTGTCTCTGACACATATAAATCTGTTCCGCAGTGCTCAAAATATGTGCTCGAGTTTGCTCTCGCTCTACCTGCAAAAAAACATATTGCTGTTGTTTCTGCAATGCATCCACTCTGGATGAATAAGACAATACATTATCGCAATCTCAGTAGCACATTGAAGCATTTTGATAAGATTTATTTTATTGGTCCTCATCAAATCTATAATCTCATTAAGCGCTATGTACCTAAAATTGAGCGTACAGATGAAGTATCTTTCAAAGATCTTGCAGTAGTTTTACAAGAAAATGCTTCTACGGAGACGGTTCTTGTTATAAAGACTGCGGGTCGATACCATGCGGAGTCTTTAGTCGAAATGCTTCTCGTCTAAATTCCCAAACTATATAGAGAGTATTTACACTTTGAGCCAGCAGGGTTGCCATTGCTGCCCCCGCAATACCAAACGGCGGTATGAAAAAAATGTCTAAGACGGTATTAGTGAGAATCCCCAACAATGCGAATTTCACAAGTACATCACGTCGTTTATATGCAAAAAAGACATGACCCAAGATGACGGAAACAAAACGTGCGACCAGTGTCACCAGTAAAATCTGTAGTGGAAGGACGGAAAGAGCGTACTGCTGTCCAAAGAGTAGATTTACAATCCAGGGAGCTAGTAAGATTCCAACTATACTTACGGGGAGACCTACAAGCATAATATATTTCAATGTACGCATCACCAATGTGATAAGCCTTTGAGATTCTGTCTGAGCAAGACGTGAAAGGGTAGGAAACATGCTTGTCACAAGTATGAGAGCTGGTGCATAGAAGAGTTGTATTATCTTGTCCGCAACTGAATACATACCAACCTCTTGAACTGGTTTTAGAAGTCCAATGATAAATATATCCGTACTGATCATGATGCTACCGAGAGCTGCAGTAATGGCAAAAGGCCATGCAGACGATAGTATCTCTTTCACAACGATCCAATTAAAATTTGAAAAGAGACTCTTTATATAGGAATGTAGATACGTCCATGTTGCCAACACCCCAACTGCAGAGCCAAGTGTGTATGCATATGCAAGAGAAGGAATTGATGGTGACTGCATAAGAAATATAAATCCAAATATAACAATGCACGCATTTGTAAGGAGATGCAATCCGGCTTGTATTTCCATTTGCTCACGAGCTTTTATTATTGAAAAACCAAGTTGTCGGAATGTGTCAAAGACGAGCATAAGAGCAAAAAGCCCCAAGATCGGTGCCATGCCCGCGAGTACAGATAATTGGGAGGCATAAAAAATGAGAAAAATGATTGCAGGACTAAGAAAGAATATCTTTACATAGAAAGTATTTGAAATAATATTTGATTTTGTGTCGCCGCGACCCACGGAGGTCTCCCGCGTAAGTACGGGGCTGATACCAAAGTCAGTAATTACTGCAAAGATGGCAATAAGATTTGCTGCATAGGAGAACATACCCCAATCTGTGGCTCCTAAGATTCGCGCCGCGTATATAACAATAATGACCCTGAGCAGACGACCTCCTAATTTGCCAATTGTTAACCACGTTAGGTTCTTAAGTATTGTTTGATTCGTTGTTTGATTTACGAAAAGAAACGAATTTGTTTTACGGAGATGTTGGATAATCATGGCAGTGATGCAGGGGGGGTCGGGTTTCACTCGTTTCTCGTGTGTGTTCGTGTGGTTGGGATTAGGGATAGTGTGCTCACGCGCGCATCGCCATACGGACTTGGTTTACGACTTCCTTCGGGGTCATGTTTGCCTTGATGATGTACTCGTCGCTCCCTTGTTCGACGGCGTGCATGATGTTTTCTGCATCGTCCATGTTGGTCAGATAGACAACTTTTGCATCCTTACCCCAGCTATCTCTTCGAATCTTATTCATGGCTTCATGACCGCCCATGATTGGCATCATAATATCCATGAGAATTGCATCGGGATGATGTTTAAGTGCAGCGGTCACACCTTCACTCCCATTTGTTGCGGTGAGTACGGTGATTCCCGCAATTCGAAATGCCTCGCTGTATAAGTCTCGAATATCTTTGTCATCCTCAACGATGAGTACCGTAGCTGCTTTCATATGGCCATTTTATCACAATCATTTCTACTCAAGATTATTCTCTTGCGAGTGCGCGTGCCATGATGAAGACTTATAGCCAGAAATATTGGTATAATCCCCACATGGTTACTAAGAAATTTGGCACGCCGCAGATGACGTTTAGTGAAAAGGTCGTTCGTATCGCGCTCAGAATACCGAAAGGAAAAGTGACGACGTATGGGGCGATTGCACGCGCTGCAGGCGCCGGGCCCATGGCGTCACAGAGTATTACGACCATACTCGGCAAAGCATACGAACGAGGGGAGACGGGTATTCCATTCCATCGCATCGTGTACGCGGATGGGCGTGTGTGGATTGATGAACGACATCGAAAAGAACGACTGAAACGATACAAAGAAGAACATATTGGTATTGATGCACGAGGCCGGATTGAGAATTTTAACGACATTCTTGTTGAGAATCTCAATATCTATGGAAAATAAACGAGAGGCCAGTGTCTGAATGAGGACATGGTATGCTAGCCCGTATGGCATTTGTATTCTTTGTGACGGTGATATGGAGCATTTTGTTTTTTGTTCATTCCATCGTTTATATTCCTGTAGCGCGGGTTTTTGATATTTCATTTCCTCAGTGGTACTTAGTGATTGGGATACTTTCGGGCACCTACTTTCTCGCAAGTGTTGCTGTTCGAAAGTTTACAAGCGTTATTGCAGATTGGTTTTACTTTGTATCCGCCTCATGGCTTGGAGTCATTTTCCTTATGTTTTCAGTAATGCTCGTATACGAAATTGTTCATGTGTTTACGGGATACGATTCACGTTTGGTGCTTGGGAGCTTACTCTCTTTGGCATGTATCGCTTCAATTTATGCGCTCATACAGGGACGGAATCTCACTACTCATGAGCACGTCGTGCCTATACGAAACCTCATGAAACCGATGCG
>JANOXF010000049.1:0-8093 GCA_031418275.1 Candidatus Kaiserbacteria bacterium | reverse complement strand
GAATCTAAAATGGATTTCATTCTCTCATTTATAAATGCACAAAAATCGGAAAGTGAAGATAAAGCTGCTCATGCTGTAAAAGCTGAAACACACACCGTAGACACTCCAAAGAAGGTGCGAAAGCCCAAAACTGAAAAGATTAAAGCTGCACCAAAGAAGAAGGTAGCAAAGAAGAAGGGTAAATAAATGATACACATAGAGCCCCCTGAATGGCGTTGCCATTCAGGGGTTTTATATTCCGTAACATGAAAACCCATCTGTACATGTTACGAATCTCAATTTTTGAAGTATATAATAGGTATAACAAGGGTAATTCGTTAATGTAGTATGAAAAAGAATTTTATTTTAGGCGCAGTAATAGTTGCCATACTCTCGTATGGGGTAGTTATTACACCGCAAACAGTGGAAGCTGCATGTAGCTATAACGGCTACCTGCATTCAGGAGGGAAATGCGGACACTCCTTCAAATGGGAGAAAAAGGAGAAGAAGGGAAAATTTGAAAACCATCATGACGATGACGATGAGGATGATGACAACGATTCATGGCCAAGCGGCAACCAAAATCAGTATAACCAGCAAGTGTATCTTCGTGCATACATTGCGCAGCTACTCGCGCTCCTCAATCGCTATGATTCAAATGGAGGCACGTCAAACAATAGTGACGTAGACGTACAGACGCTCAGCGCAACGAACGTAGATGAGGATAGCGCAACCATTCGCGCAATAGTCGATATGAACAGTGAAGACACTGCAGAACTTTATTTCGAGTACGGAAAAAGTTCAGGTAGCCTCACTCTGAAGACCTCGCGCCAGAGCCTCGATGCTGCTGATGATGGAGACACACAGGAGGAGGGTATTAGTGGACTCACCGATAATACACGGTACTACGTCCGCGCTGTTGTAGTCGATGAAAATGGCGACAAGGACTATGGCAACACAACCAACTTCATTACTGATAACGATAGTAGCGGAGACGATAATGATCCTATTGTTACCACACAAACTGCGCGTGCTATTGATACCGATAGTGCCGAGCTTCGCGGAGAGGTTGATATGAATGACTTCGAGAATGGTATTGCATTCTTTGTGTATGGTGAGGATGAGAGTCAGATTCGGGATGTCGAAGATGACTTTGATACGTACGAAGCGGTAGACAAGGATGGAGACCTTCTTCAGAAGGTACTCATTGACGGAGATGTTGATGGAACGGACAGTTTTGTAAAGAATATTGGAGGACTTGATAACAACACTGACATATTTTTCTCATTCTGCGTCGAGTACGAAAAATCAAACAACGATGAGACACTCTCGTGTGGAAGCGTAGAGGACTTTCAAACGGACTAAATAAGTTACCACAAAACAAAAAGCCCCACCCGGGGCTTTTGCGTGCTGTGGTGCATTACCCCAAAAATCAAAGTTCATTCACGCTATAATTCACGCATGTATACTGGATTAACGTCAGAGGAAGTTCTCGAAAAACAAAAACAATTTGGGAGAAACAATCTAGCACAACCTAAGTTTCGTTTCCTCCGTCTGCTCGGCCGTCAATTCAAAAGTATTTTCATAATCCTTTTGCTTGTTGCATCAGCGGTGACCTTTGCGCTCGGGGAACCGTTTGATGCGAGCTTCATGCTCCTCTTTGTCTTCCTCGGTATTAGTTTGAGCCTCTTTCAAGAGTATAAATCAAATGCAGCAGCAGAAAAGCTCGAGTCCTACCTCGTTAAGACCATCACTGTTCGACGCAATGATGTTGACACAGAGATTCCTGTTGCGGAACTGGTACCGGGAGACATACTTAAACTTGAATCAGGGGAAATAGTACCTGCAGACGCGTTTATTCGCTCTACGAGTGGTGTACAGGTTGATGAGACGGCGTTTACGGGTGAGAGCATTCCGGTGTTCAAGGTTTCAGCTCTCGACGACAACATAACCGATGCTTCAAAGCTGCTCCAGGGAACGGTCATAGTGCGTGGTCTTGCGTACGCCGAGGTGAGTGCAACGGGAGCACACACACGCCTTGCGCAGCTTGCACATACTGCATCCACGATTGAGAGCGTGAGTGAGCTCACCAAGGGTGTTGACCGCATCAGTTCATTTATACTCCGCACCACGCTCATTACGCTCCTCTTTGTCGTTATTGCGAATGTCGTGATTGAAGGTGCCGACGCAGACATACCGCACCTCCTCATTTTCGCTATTGCGCTCGCGGTCTCGGTCATTCCTGAAGCTCTACCACTCGTGATGACGTTCTCGCTCTCACACGGAGCGCTCAAGCTTGCGAAGCAGCATGTGATTGTGAAACGTCTGTCATCGGTACAAGATCTCGGTTCCATCGAACTTCTCTGCACCGATAAGACGGGTACCATTACGGAAAACAAACTTGCCTATCAAAACGACTATGTAATAGGGGAAAGTCCATTTCACCCACTCGTCCTTTCCGAGCTCACCGCACACGACCTCAATGAACGTCATCCTGAGCCCTTTGACCGTGCAACAAACGAAGCACTCAGCGAAGCACAGCGAATTGAGGTCTCACAGTACACACTCCTTGAAGAGGAACCCTTTGATCCTGAGCTTCGGAGTAACGGTGCGAGAGTACAGCACTCAGACGGGACGGTGTTTCATATACGAAGAGGAAGCCCAGATTATTTTTTTGAACAGAATCTGGTGAGCCGTACGGTCGTGGGGGAGTGGCTCGGGGATGAGGAACGAAAAGGACATCGTGTGCTTGGGGTAAGCTATGACAGCGGCAAGGGCCCCCGTTTCGGTGGTTTTGTTTCATTTGCAGACACCCTTAAACCAACGACAAAGAAAACGCTCAAACAAGCGCGCGATCTCAACATTGCAGTCACCATCATTACCGGTGATTCTCGTACGGTCGCTGAGGCAATCGGACGAGAAGTGGCTCTGGTCACGCGTCCTGACCAGGTCATTGAGACAAAGGCATTCTTCGAGCTTCCTCCCGTACAACAGCACGCGCGCATCGGTGACATTCGTGTCTTTGCGCGCACGACACCTGAGCAGAAGCTTTCGCTCATCACACTTCTTAAGACACAGTACACCGTCGGATTTTTAGGTGAGGGCATTAATGACGCCGCAGCGCTCAAGGCCGCAAGTGTATCGCTTGTTGTGCCATCAGCCTCAGACGTCGCGCGCGAGATAGCAGACATCATACTCCTCAAGTCAGACCTTCACGTCATCATTCAGGGTATTCGACTCGGTCGTGAGACCCATGCGAATACCCTCAAATATATTCGTGCGACACTGGTCTCAAACTTTGGCAATTTTTATGCAGTGGCGATAGGCTCACTTTTTATCACATTCCTCCCGATGTTACCGAAACAACTGTTGCTCCTTAATTTATTGTCAGACTTTCCCATGATGGCTATTGCCTTTGACCGTGTCAGTAAAGCAGAGGTAGTGCAACCACAAAAATATGACTTCCGCTCGCTGTACATTATTTTTATTACCCTCGGGCTCGTGAGCACGGTGTTCGACTTCATGTGGTTTGGACTCTTCTACAAAGCCGGTCCCCACATACTTCAAACGAACTGGTTTATTGCGAGTGTCATCACTGAGATTGCACTCCTCTTCTCTATACGCACGATGCTGCCGATAGGGAAGGCAGGGTTCCCTGCGCCTATTATCATGTGGCTCTCGGGTTTTGCGTTTGTGAGCACCATCGTGCTACCCATAATTCCGCTCACCGCGCACTACTTTGAATTTGTGACACCGACCAAAGGTGCGTACGCACTCATCATCTCACTCACTCTCGTGTACCTGTTTGTCACTGAAATGGTGAAGCGCCCCATGGTCCGTTTTTTAGGATTACACCCCTCTCCTAACGTCGTGAAATAATTTATTTTTAACAAAAATAGTACACAATCAATCTCACCAACTTGATAGGGTTATATTTATCGAAGCTTGGTAGAATAGTCCGCTATGATAGATTTAATTAAAGAAACAATTTTGACGTTGTTGTTAGTAATTAACCCAGTAGGTAGCACAATTGATTCCGCTACTGCTGTCCAAGGACTTCTTATTCCGAATCCACTACAGTGTGTTAATTATGCCGGTACCGTACTCAGTGTTGGAGCAACGGGACCTATTGTAAAAGAGTTACAGCAGGTCCTTAATGTTACTCCTGACACTCGTGTAGCACTCTCGGGTGCAGGGTCGCCAGGAAATGAGACCGAATACTTTGGGACTATGACAAAGACTGCTGTTATTAAATTCCAGGAAAAGCATCGAACAGAAATACTCGTCCCTCTTGGGTTGAGTGCGGGCTCAGGATATGTGGGTGAGCGTAGCTTTATGAAAGTAAACAGCATTTGTAGGAAGATACTCGCTTCTGGATTAAAGCAAAGTGATATTACGGCAAGTATTCCGCTTTTTAGTTCATCCACAAAACCTTCAACGATAATTGCGACAACTTCGAAGCCCATAACCATCGCTCCGACCTCAACAAAGCCAACAACCGCAACTTCGACAGCACCGACGACTACACCAGCACTTTCTACAAAAATTATTAATCCGACGACAACCCCTCTGCAACCGGCACTGACGCCTCTACCTGTCACCTCACTTGAATGGGGAGCATTCCCCGGTAATAATGCCGCTAATCTCGTCACATTTGAGACGATGGTAGGTAAGCAGGTCAAGCTTCGTTCCATGTTTACAAACTGGTATGACGGTTTTCCTTTGTTGTCGACAGATAGTCTTAAGACAAGCGGGAAAAAGCTCGTGTTGTTCTGGGAACAGTACGGAGTAACACTCGACAGTATCATAGCCGGAGAGAGTGATGCTTATATTACAAAGTTTGCAGAAGGTGCAAGAGCGTATGGAGGACCTATCATCCTCGCACCGTTCCATGAAATGAATGGCAACTGGGACCCATGGGATGGAACCGTTGGTCAAAACACGCCAGCAAAAGTTGTCAGTGCATGGAAACATGTGCGCACCGTGTTTGGCAACGTTCCTAATGTGCAGTTTGCATGGACCGTAAACAATGGTTCGGTACCAAATACAGCCGCAAACGCAATCACCGCATACTACCCAGGGGACGCGTACGTCGACATTGTCGGTATAGACGGCTTTAACTTCGGTAACCCATGGCAAACGTTCGATGAAGCATTTAGAACTCCCCTTGCCACATTGGCAGTGTATAACAAGCCCATCTACATTCTGTCGATGGCATCAGAAGCAGGAACAGGGAAGGCAGCGTGGATTACTGATGCGGTCACGGTGCAGATGAAGAAATACCCGCTCCTCAAGGGTTGGGTGTGGTTCAACGAAAGTAAATCACACAATTGGCGCATAGACTCAGACCCCACTTCGCTCGTAGCATTCAAAGCAGGAGTGCGATAACGAGAGACAACAACCCCCCCTGTACTGCGTACAGGGGGGGTTGTTATGAGAAGGTTCCGAGAATATGAGGTGGATAATTTCTCTAAATAGGTGTCTAATTAATAGAATATGGATATACCCAAAGAGTGGGGAGTCAATGAGCCTGTCGAAGGAGCTAAACCGAGTTAGGTCATCATAGATGAAGAAACATAATTTATGAAAATATATCTTGATATTGATGGCACATTGATTCACGAAGATTTGTCTGAAAATTTTGGGAAGCCGGCCGCAGGGCTCGAGGCGTTCCTCGTCGCCCTGCGGCCGCACGACACCTTCTGGCTCACAACACACTGTACGGACGGCGATGCATCGCAGGCACAGCGCATCATGAAAGCGGTTCTTCCCGAGGCCTTTCACGGAGACATAGACCGCATCCAGCCGACCGTGTGGAAGCGAATGAAAACAGAGGCGATTGACCTTAACTCCGACTTCATCTGGTTTGATAACGATATCTTCATTGAAGAGTGGCAGGCGCTCGTCAAACGTGGCCCCAATCAGACGGTCGTCGAGGTGGACCTCCGCACGAACCCTCGCCAACTCGAGGAGATTGTGCGGGATGTGTTCTAAAGACAGTCTTTTAACGATGTATAATGAAAACATGTCAAAAACAATCTTAAAATACGTAGGAATCGTCGTGTTGTGTCCAGTTGCTGCACTTGTGGTGTTTTCCATTGGACTGAAATCATGGGGTGAGTGGAACGATGAGTGGAGTGGATTCAACGCCAGTCAGTATGTGAGTGACGGGTATTGCAATATTGCGGTCCTCCCCGTGTTTGGAGACATCATCTCGTACCCAGGCGCAGAGAAGGATGGTATGACCACTGCTGTCGATCTTCCACCAACGGTGAATCCCGATGGTGTCGAGAGTTTCCTCCAAGCTGCTGAGGGAGATGAAAACATCCTCGGTGTACTTGCGGAGATTGATTCAACAGGTGGCTCCGGGTCTGCGGGTATGGCCATTGCAAACAGAATAAAACGCTCATCACTCCCCGTTGCAGTAACGGTGCGAGAGTCAGCAGCCTCAGCGGGGTACATGATTGCGACGGGTGCCGATACTATCATTGCCTCGCCCTTCTCAGATATTGGTTCAATTGGCGTCACGATGTCATACCTCGATGCCACAGAGCAGAATGCAAACAGCGGCTTAGCGTTTGTCTCACTTGCGTCGGGGAAGTTCAAGGACTCAGGTGCTCCCGATAAACCACTCACTGCCGAAGAGCGTGCGCTCTTCGAGCGTGATTTGACCGTGTGGCACGATGCATTCGTGCAGTTAGTTTCAGAAAACAGAAGTATTCCTCTTGAGGATGTAGCGAAGCTCGCCGACGGCTCATCAATGGCAGCCTCTCTCGCGCTCGAGAGTAAGCTCATAGACTCGCTCGGAGACAAAGAAACCGCTCGCGCTTGGTTTGCTGAACAGCTCAAGATGTCGACCGAGGAAGTGGTTTTTTGTCAGTAAATTGAGGAAAGGAGGGTTAGGTGGTAGTGTTTAATGGTTATGAATGAACAAGAAACACGAAACCGTCACATCCGCCCATCAATAGCCCGTGCTGGGTGGAGTGATCATCAAATTCGTGAAGAATACCCATACACACTGGGTCGCATTCATGTCAGCGGAAAAGTGTCAAAACGAGGTGACCGTAAGAAGGTTGATTTTTTACTTGAATACAAACCTAATCAACCGGTAGCACTAATTGAAGCTAAAAGTATTGTTGGTAATGATCTTGGTACTGGTATGCAGCAAGCGCTTGGCTACGCGGAAGCACTTGATGTACCATTCGTTTTTTCATCAAACGGAGAAGGTTTTTTATTCCATGATCGTACTGGTCAATCAGCTCAAACTGAAACTCCTATATCGTTAGATCAATTCCCGACACCAGAGGAACTACATCGTCGCTTTCTTGTATGGAAAGGTATTGCAGAAGAATCAAGTCCTGTAGCTTCGGTCATTAATACGCCATACTACACCGACGACCCTCGTAAATCACCTAGGTATTTTCAGCGTATTGCGGTTGACCGTGCAGTGGAGGCGTATGCAAAAGGTGAGAAGAGAATGCTCCTTGTCATGGCTACAGGAACTGGTAAAACGTACACAGCTGGTCAGATAATGTGGCGCCTATGGAAGTCAAAGCAGGCCAAACGTGTTTTGTTCCTCGCTGACCGCAATATCCTTGTAGACCAGGCACGAGTTAATGACCTCAAACACTTTGGCAATGCACTAACAAAAATTACACGTCAGAGTTTCAACGACGTTGGGTCCTTGATGTCGTACGAAATTTTCCTCAGTCTCTATCAGGCGATGAGCGGGACAAACGAGGATGAGAAATTCTATAAAAAGCTACCACGTGATTTCTTTGATCTCATTATTATTGATGAGTGTCACCGTGGAAGTCTCGAGGAAGACAGTCAATGGCACGAGATTTTGGCTTACTTTACTGACGCTGCACACCTCGGTCTCACCGCTACACCGAAAGAAACAAAGAGTGCGAGTGTCACGCATTACTTCGGTGACCCAATTTACACCTATTCACTGAAGCAGGGCATTTCAGACGGCTTTCTCGCACCATACAAAGTACTTCGCGTTTTACTTGATAACGATATAACTGGCTGGAGACCTGCTCCAGGTACACTCGACGATGAGGGTAAAGACGTCCCTGATCAGCTATTTGAATTGAAGGATGTAAACCAAA
>JANOXF010000048.1:0-4052 GCA_031418275.1 Candidatus Kaiserbacteria bacterium | reverse complement strand
CCGGGTCATTCGCAACTCCAAGAACCGCGATGAGGCCCGGGGCAAGTTGCTTGATTTCGGCTGGACCAAGGCTCAGGTCGAGACGTGGGGGGTGTTCCTCCGGTCCGAGGGGCGTCTGGTCAACGGCAAGTACTCGCTGACGGAAGAATCGCAATCTGTTCTTGACGAGTTCAGGGAACGCGTTCGTCCTTATCGCCAGAACTGGTAACAGCAGCCCACGGAGAAGCCTTCAGCTTCACGTGGGCTTTTTCGTATAACTATGTGCGGATGAAGTCTTCGTACGCCATTTCATTTTTTCCTTCAGGGACAATGCGAGTGATTTTGAGTGAACCGTCACTCACAAGTTCTGCATCGAGAATCTTCACCCGTATACGAGCCCCGTTTCGTTCGGTGAAAAAGAATGTCCCCGGCCAACCATCGAATGCACGGATTTTGAGGAGGTTATGGTAGGGGTCGGCGGTGAGATCAATTTCTCCCATTTCTTTTGTGATTTTTGTGCAGAAAGTTGCCTGTGAATGATCTTGTGGAATGGGAGTAATGTCACCGTTAATCCACTTTGGAATTACTTGTGCAAGAAGTTTGCCTCCACGTGACGCAAGAAGGGTGTCGAGCGCCTGGCCGCGAAGCGGCCAGGATTCTTTTTCAATCGGCACCACTTCTTGCGCAAGGATTGGGCCGTGGTCGAGCTCCTCATCGAGAAGCATGATGGTAACACCTGTCTCACGCATGTCTTCGAGGATTGCAGACCGAATAGGGCTTGCACCACGGAGTTTGGGAAGTAAAGACGGATGTACGTTTAATGTCCCATGCTTCGGAATGTCGAGAATTGATTTTGGAATAATTTTTCCATACGCTGCGACGACGATGAGATTCACTCCAAGTGTTTCAAGGTACGGTACAACCGAATCATCTGTCTTCAGTGAAAGAGGCTGGAGTACTGGAACTTTTTGTTCCTCGCCCCACACTTTGACCGGCGGGGGAGTGAGCACCATCTTTCTTCCTTGTGGCGCATCGGGGTTCGTGATGATGACAGCAGGGAGCATACCCACCTCTTTGAGCGCGTCGAGAACAGACACCGCGATGTGAGGTGTGCCAAAGAAAGCGATGCGGGGAGTAGGCATGGTATTTATTCGTTATCGTTTGCTTCATGGAGCTTCACCGCTTCAAGGTGATCCTTGTGCCAGACTTTCTCTGCTCTATCAATGAAAAGTGTGCCATCGAGGTGATCGACCTCGTGCTGAAATATTTGCGCGAGGAGTCCACCAGCGCCTCGTTCGTAAAGATTACCCTGTGCGTCATACGCGCGAATGGTTGCATTCAGAGAGCGCTTCACTGCACCATAGTGTTCAGGTACGGAGAGACACCCTTCACCCACAATGCGCTTTCGCTTTGAGAGCTTTATAATTGTCGGGTTTATCGCGACGAGGTCGGGGAGTTGGTGTTCGTCATCTTTTTTATCTTTGTCTGTATCATGGACGAGAAAGATGCGGAGCGAGATACCAATCTGCGGAGCTGCGATGGCGACGCCATTAAACCCCTCGACTTTGTAGCCGAGGAGTGCCGTGCGCATGTCTTTGAGCACCTTCTGAATCTGCGAAGATTGGATGTCTTCCACGGAAACCTCCGCCGCAATTGCGTGGAGGGCTGGGTGCTCTTCGGGGACGAGTTTTGCCATAGTTATCACCTACTATAGCCCAAGACAAGAGTTTTATGAACACCTGAAAGATTTTTCAATAATGCCTCAGATGCAAGGCGTCGAGAAATGAAAACATGAGACGTACTAGTTGTACGATGAATGTTTGAATGACAATGACAACGAAGCAGATGGGGTATTATTGGGGAATCTTAGACGATGCGGTCAGGATTCATGACCACTCGTACCGTGGGTGGTAACGTCTTAAGGGCCGCAATCAGCTCAGAGTGAGGCCATGATGATTCTGGAATACGTATGAGCCCATGCGCGATGACTGTACCTTTGGGCGCAAGGGGACTCTGGTATATAGAAACTGCGTACTCGGTGAGAAGTTTCTGGACTTCAACTTCTATCTTCCGCGCTTCCTCAGGAGAGGCTTGCCAGGTGAGGTGGATAAATCGGGCAAAGGGTGGGTAGTTAAACGTCTTTCGGAGCGCAAGTTCATCAGTGTAGAAACGCTCAACTTCTGCATAGCGTGCATAATTAAGAAGTTCATGTTCGCGTGACCGCGTTTGAATGAAGACCGAACTCTTTGTTACTTCACGAAGTCGGAGGAGGAGTGCGAGATTTTCTTCTTCGAGACGCCATGTTGGTGTGGTGAGGAGTGCGTCCATATTGACGACAAGCGCATTGTCCACTTCTTTCGTGAGGTAGGGAACTGCCATGTGCGTCCCGAGCATGATGGCACCCTTCGTGTTGTAAAATGTTTCTTGAAGAAAACGTGCTTTTTTGTAGGTTGTCGCCGTTGTGTGGTCAAAGAGAATGATGGGAGTCTGGGGGAGTATCTTCCGGAGTTCATCATGGGTACTCTGAATCCCAATGCCCCGTTCACGGAGTTTCCACGAGCCACATGCAGTGCAGGTGTCGGCGGCACGAACCCGCTCGCCAGAGGTGTTGCAGATGAACCAGCGTTCCTCGACACCGTTCTTTGTCGTACGCACGAGTGCATACGGCGCTCCGCTCTCTGGCGAGCGAAACACGTACCCACAGTCTCCGCAGGTCACTATAGGTGCGAGCCCACGACGCGCGCTAAACATGAAGAGGTGACCTTTCTTTTTCTTCACTTCTCGCAACAGTTCAATCATTGTTTCTGAAAATACAGTGAATGGTGTTTCAGCTGTTACTCGTTCGGGGAGCTCAACAATTTCAATTTTTCCTCGAAGCTCAATACGCCGTGGTGTCTCACCGTAAGTCAAAAATACATCTTCACGCCGCGCATATTCGTCTTCGGTTCGCGGCAGCATGTCACTCAGAATGAACCGCCGACCGGAAATACGTGCATGGATACGGAGGACATCGCGGTAATCGAGGTAGGGACGGACACGTTCTTTGAAGTGTGGCGAGCGAGCTTCCTCGACGATGGTGAGCGTGATGTCGTGACGTTCAATCATGGCATGAGATGGTGTCGCAATGATGAGTTTTTGATGACTGAAATTCTCAAGCGCTGTATACGCGTTCTTGAGCTCACGTTTCGGGATCGTGCTCGTGAGGAGAATGACCCTTTCTTCAATACCGAGTGAAAGTGAGGCACGGAGGTCCTCGGCCTCAACTGAGGTAGGAGCAACGATGAGTATTGACCCTGCGTGTGCAAAGGTCTCTCGAACGAGTGAGCGGTACGCCCCATAACGTTCATCTTTTTTTGCTTGTAGTAACTCGGGGAGGGGTATGTCACCGGTCGCGGGTACAGAGAGTGTGTGGGGAAGTGGAATGTCACCGCGTTGTATTTCAGGTGGAAGGAGATTGTATAAAATATTTCCGAGATGAGTGCCGTAATACACTGCAAGCTCCTCGGCAGTCTGTATAAACGCAGGAGTGAGTGCCTGCACGTTTTTCTGCACAGGGAGCTTGCGGAGTGAGAAGGTTGCTCTCCGCAGAGCAGTCTTTGCGCTACTCACTTCATTCACTTCAATCACAAGGCCGAGAATTGTTGTTGAACGGACAGGAATCTGGAGCAGCGTACCAAGCGCGTACCGCTCACTACTAAAATAGGAAAGGGAATCGAGCCCGATTCCTCTTTTGAGCGGAATTACCTGAGTGACGAACATCCACGCATTCTAGCAAAGAGGTGATGAAGACTGAAATTTATTACTTAATTATTTTGCAAGATGTCCGAGTCACACTTATTTTATAGTCACGAGTACTTCCTTGCAGAGGTCCCCATCTGTTAGAAAAAGATCGCATGTCGTTGAAAGTGTCCCCCTCTGAACTCCTGAAAGACGTGCATATCCAAGTACTCCTTGGTAAAAAGCGCTTTTGTATGTTTGGGAAAGACCCGCCATGTATTTTTCAGAACCCTCAAGATGTTGACCATTGAATTTGCTCATCATGGTAATACCGAGGCCTTTTAGGCAGAAGAAAG
>JANOXF010000047.1:0-10310 GCA_031418275.1 Candidatus Kaiserbacteria bacterium | reverse complement strand
CACCAGGGATCGAACCTGGATCTTAGGTTCCGCAAACCTAAATTCTATCCATTAAACTATGAGAGCATATTGTGCCTCGTTCCTCCCCTTTAATTACACATGACGCATACGGCCGGTTTGCGGGCCCCGCCCGTCTTACAGACGCTGTTCAGGTTGTGGCCACTTTTGTTCGCTCTGCTCCAAAAGTATCTCACAACCTTCTCACATAGTCTCACAGACTATGTAAGCCTAAATTCTATCCATTAAACTATGAGAGCGTTGCGAGGGATAATAGCACACAAGAAACTGATTTCCCAGTCCAGATTGAAGTACTGTGAATGCCTTAGATACGCGACGTCTAACAAAAATTATTTGAAGCGTATATGGACATACGGTGAAAATAATTTTTGTGATGACAACAAAGTAGATGAGGCATTCTCAGTACTTCAAAAGCCAAAGAATTCGAGCAGTCGATGACTGAGTGGCTCTTCAAGGTGTTCTTCAGGAAGTTTTGCGCGCAGGAGCATACCAATTTCATCGAGGTATTCCTCAGGGAGGGGAATAATAATGAGTGGCATAAAGTAGTGTTTGGACTTCAGAATAAGCTGATCACCTTCAGGACCGTCATCGTCGATAGTAAATGATTCAAGAGAAGGGAAGAGAAAAAAGTCACTGCCACTCCGTACGCCACGGGTGCTCACTTCAAACGGTATTGTCTTCGGACGTCGGTGACCAAAGAGGATCATGGTCGAGGCGCCGAGGAGGATAACAACACCAAAGAGGACATTATTAAAAATAATGCTGACCACTGAAGCTGAAATAGCGATGATGCCCACCGCCCAGAACCAATCGTTTGTCTTTTCAATGTGTCGGTGTTCTGGCGCTTCCCAGGTAATTGCTTGTGTTTCGTCATTCATACTATAAGTCTAGCATAAAGCTCGTGTAGTATTTTGGCGGAGGAGGGGAAATTCGGGGTCAAGTTTCTAAGCTCGTTTATTCGCTAAGAACTTCTTCTCCGATCTCATCTGTCGCTTTGCGATATCATTCCGCTTTTCGCATTTCACACGCGAGCAAAGCAGTTTGCTCGCTCCCTCCCGCCTATAAAAACAACCACCCTTTTGGGCGGTGTTTTTTACCGGCGGAGGGAGTGAGATTCGAACTCACGGTCCGGTTTCCCAGACTCTTGTTTTCAAGACAAGCGCGTTCGACCACTCCGCCATCCCTCCGTATATTTAGTTGTACGACCACCATATTACCAGAAATCTCAATTTTTCAAATAGTGCTCCTTTGCATGACAATTAGGACAAAGAATTTCAAGGTTACTGAGTGTATTGTTTCTAGGGTTTCTATCTCGATGGTGTACCTGTAGTACTTGGAATATTGTAAAGCCACATCGTTCACATTGTTTTCCTCGTGACGAAAAGAGGCGAACTTTTAGTCTTCGCAATGTCACCATGTTATCTTTTAATCTTCTTCCCGTATAGCGGATGCCAGCTCGGTTGGTATTTGCACAAGCTCGGCTACACGTCTTTTTGTTTGCACTTGCAAGAATAAGTGCACCGCAGACGAGACAGGGTTTTTCTTTTCTGTTCGACTTTCCATAGCAAAGAGCACTACAATATGCTCTACCATTACTTTGTTCTAGAATTCCAGGTCTTCGATAAATAGGCATGTGGCATAGAGCACAAGATGTATTTGGTCTTCTTTGATACTTTTCCACTAGTCCAGTATACCACAAACGCCATGCATGGTATGCTAGGCGGATGAGACTCCTCGGAATTGATTTTGGGTCAAAACGAGTGGGACTGGCGCTCAGTGATGACAAGGGCATGATGGCATTCCCCCATGGAGTTGTTCCTAATGACTCCGCACTCCTTACCTGCTTAGAACGACTCGTAGCCAAAGAGCATGTGGGTATGATTGTTGTGGGGCACTCTCTCAATCATGAGGGTACTCCTAATAAGGTTCACGAACGCGTGGAGGAGTTTATTCAAGACCTCACCTTGTCCCTTGGGCTCCCGATTGAGCTCGAGCCTGAGCAGTACACGACACAAGAAGCAATCCGCTTTCAAGGGCGGACTGATAAAACGGACGCCGCCGCCGCATCAATTATTTTGAACAGTTACATTATGAGAATGAAATTCAAAAATGGAAACAATTAATTACGATGATTTCGCAAAACTTGAAATTCGTATCGGTGAAATTAAGACCGTTGAGGTTGTCGAAGATGCCGACAAGTTACTGCGCCTTACTGTTGATTTTGGAGAAGAAACACCGCGTCAAATAATTTCAGGCATTCGGACATACTTCGCAGACCCTTTGTGGCTCGTGGGGAAGAAGTGCCCGTTTGTCACCAATCTCGAATCGCGCACTATTCGTGGGTTTGAGAGTCAGGGTATGATTCTCGCAGCGAGCGCAGATGAAAAACTCGGCTTGCTGTTCCCGCATCAAGATCTTCCCGTCGGCACTCGCATCAAATAGATACTAAGCTGTGGGTTCGGAGCTTTTTCTGCTGTCTGTTACCGTATAATGAGTTAGCACAAGAACAACACTGTTGCAGAAAGTTCGAGGAAAAACAAAATTTGCGACTGAGGCGTACATAAGTACGTCAAAGGAGAAAATTGAAGTTTTAACAAAGAAATTTCCCGACAGTGTTGTTCTGAGTACGTCAAATCCTATGGCAACTCTCACTACGTTACAACGACTTTTTCCGCCGCCTCGCTATATCTCACTCCCGAGTATTGGTGTTGATATTTCTGATACATCACTCAAGTACGTAGCATTTGAGCGTGAGCACGCGCACGATACAGAGCTCGTGCTCCGACAATGGGGGGATATTGATATCCCTAGTGGAGTCGTTGAACGCGGCAATGTGCACGATGGAAAAGTTCTTGCAAACGTACTCCGTGAGGTAAAAAAACGCACGAATGCTGAGTATGTGAGTGTATCGCTTCCTGAAGAGCGCGCGTATCTCTTTGAGACGACGATTCCCCGAACCACAGCACGAAAGGATATTCATGAACTCCTTGAATTTCGACTTGAAGAAAACGTACCCCTTTCGCCTCGTGACGCATACTTCGATTTCACGATTGTGGGTACTGACGAAGAGACCAACGATTTCCGCGCCGCGGTTGCGGTGTATGCACAAGACACCATCAATAATTACTATGAGGCATGCGTGAGTGCAGACCTCCTCCCGCTCTCATTTGAGATTGAGGCACAAGCAATCGCACGTGCCGTAGTCCCCACAGTTTCCGAAGGGGCGTACATGATTGTTGATTTTGGTAAGACGCGTATGGGTGTTGGCATTGTGTACCACGGCGCGCTCATGTACACCTCGACCATTGATATTGCCGGTGCTCAGCTGAGTGCGGCGATGCGACAAGTACTTGGTGATAGGACCGAATCTGAACTCACTGAAATAAAAAATACTAAAGGCATTGCAGTTTCAAAAGAAAATGAGGTTGTCGCCAAAGCGCTTCTCGAAATCGCAAAAGCAATCGTCGATGAACTGAGTGTGCGCATGCACTACTGGCATACACGGAAGATTGATCGTGGCGAACGACAGATTAAAAAAATCATCCTCTGTGGGGGGAGTTCAAATTTGTGGGGACTTCCCGAGTATCTGGCTGACACACTCGGTATACCCACAGAGCGGGCACACGTGTGGCAGAATGCATTTTCACTCGAATCTTTTGTTCCACCTATTACCCGAAAGTACTCCTATGGGTACGCAACCGCAGTCGGGCTTGCGCTTCGTGGCTTCACACAACTTCCATGATTAATCTCATTCCACCAAAAGGGCATACTGCACTGAAGCATGAGTACGTACTTCGTGTTGGAGCACTGTATGGATTCATGTTCGCGGGTGTTTTTGCTGCAGGCGCTATTCTCATGATACCCACGTATGTACTCGTGAGCTCGCAGCTTAATTCCGTTCGTCCCGATGATGAACATGTGGAGGAGACTAAGACAGCGTATACCGAGGCACTCGCCCATATTCAAGAGGCAAACACGGTAATGGCACAACTCCGAGGTGGAATGCCGAACATTGAGATATCGAAGGTCATAGAAGAAATAGTTCGCGTTGCCCCTAAAGGGGTGGTATTCAGTACCTTTAAGGCGACAAGGGAAGGAGGGGTATTAAAGACTGTTGATGTTCAGGGAGAAGCAGCAACACGCAAGACGCTCGCTGCGCTGAAGAACGCCCTCGAGGCATCACCGCTTTTTGAGACTGCAAATATACCCATCTCTGATCTGGCTCGAGAGAATAATTTACCCTTTGTCATTACGATAACCCTACAGAAAGATTTGACCTTGAAATAATTATGATTCACCGACGCACAAAAATTATCGCACTCATTGCCGCAGCCCTTTTTTTAGGAGCACTTTCTGTGTACGCAGGTTTTACCATGTTACTTATAAAGCATAAGGAGTCCCTGTCTGCAGAGCGCACTACGGTTGCTGACTCAGAAATGCAGAAAAAATCGCTCGCAGCTCTTGAGGGGCTTGTGCGGGATTCTGCTCTAGAGCGCGAGACCATGCATGGATACATTCTTGAAGATGAGCGGGTTATCGATCTGTTGTCACTCATCGAGACGGTTGCTGCAGAACAGGGGGCAACACTCAAGACAAATATGCTCACAAAGACTCCCATTGATGGGACCTTTGAAGAGTTGCACTTAACCGTTTCTGTTGAAGGATCATTTGATCGTATTATGTCAGTACTGATGCTCCTCGAAACCCTCCCTGAGCAGTCAATGATTAAGGGAGTTACGCTTTCAAAATCTGAGCAGGAGAGTGAGACTGCATGGTCGGGAATAATTGATATTGGAGTAACTAAATACCTGACACCATGAAGTCTCTCACAACATCACTTACGCGACTTCGAGCACTCACGCGCACTCGTACTGGCTCACCTGAGCGTGTCCTCGTGCATCCCATGCGTGAGTGGATGACGTGCCTGATTATCACCGGTGTTGTCGCGCTCTTTCTCTTTGGATTTGAGGGTTTTGATTTCTATACTCAATCTACCGTAATTGACACCCCTCCGGTAACAGAAACATCTGCGCCTAAATATCGAAGAGAGGATGCCGAATCAATCATTCGGTACTATAAAGGGCGGGAGGCGGCATTCACTGAATTGCGTCGCAATCACGCACCCTCCCTCGTTGTGCCTGCGGCACCTCAGTTAGAGGTGCCGAGTAGTTCCCCGAGTGGAGTAGTGGAAGGGGATACGACGTCAGTCGAACCAGTTGCAGAGACACCGGTAGCGCAGTAAACTACCCCGCAGCGAGTGACGGGGGCATTTGCCCCCGTCACTCGCTGCGGGTCAGGGGTAGTGTTCTCGCAGAAGTTTCGGCTCCGCCGAACTATACATTTGTCCATTCATCCGGTGGGGTGAGAACGTGCGGGGCACGTTCGGAAGACTCACTCCATACTTTTCGACTGTAAGGAGAAAAGACGGAGTGAGTGGACAGCTTCTGTAGGAAGAGCCCACGAGGTATTCTGGACGGACGAGTAGACTAGCCGCGTGTCTCGTTGGCACATTTGACCCTGTATGGCTTCCTGAGGTCAGCCATACAGGGTCTCGCTCGGAAACAAAGAGTAAGCAAGCTTCCTCTAGTTCCTCGCTCGCCCCTGTAAGAGAAATCTTTCATGGGCCGCATTCGCAGATTGTATGAAAATGTGTTTTCATACCCCTGCTCATTTGCCCCTGTAGTTAAATGGATATAACTGCGGACTTCTAAGCCGTTATTCTTGGTTCGATTCCAAGCGGGGGCACCATGGTACAAGAAAATCACACTCACATCGAGTGTGATTTTCTTGTAGAAAGCAAACTGCTTTGCTTTCGTACCATGGTGCCAAGCGGAGTCATATTTTTAACTCCTTTTCCAGAGTTAAAAAAAGACAAGCTCGGGGAGGAAGTTCTTATGAAAGAAGTGAATTAGAAACTTGACCCCACAAAGAAACAGGAACTACAAGTTTCGATTCCTGGTCGGGGCACAAGAGTACTGAAACGACCTGATTAATTTCAGGTCGTTTCGCTTTTGTGAACCGGAGCGATTTTTTGGCTATTCATAATGCCAAAACTGCGAGGTCGGGCAGGAGGTCGTTAGGAGCGCAGCGAGTTACGAACCTGACGCCATATGAAGATAGATAAAGACTTTTTAGCTCTAACCTGATAAAGTTTCTGGTATGGAAACAGATAAACTTGCTCATACATACAATAAAATTGCAGGTGACTACTCAAAGGATCACGAGAACGATAGCTGGGATAATGATTTTTTGGATTTCTTCAGTGAAGCTCTTTTTCAAGGCGCAAGAGTCCTTGATTTAGGTTGTGGTCCTGGCGTAGAAACAAAAAAGCTCTCGATGAAAGGATTTGATGTACAGGGTTTCGATTTGTCTGAAGGACTTCTACAGATTGCTCGCGAGAAATTACCGTTCGCAACTTTTTTACAAGGAGACATGCTCAAAAGATTTCCATACGCGGATAATTTCTTTGATGGGGTGTTTGCAAAGGCATCATTACTTCACGTTCCGAAAGAAAAGATGGACGGTGTCTTTGATGAAATTTATCGGATACTCAAACCCAACGGCATATTGCATATTGCAGTCAAACAGGGAAGCGATGAAAAGGAGGTTGTAGAAAATGATTACGGTTATGAATACGAGAGATTCTTTTCGTATTGGCAGCCGGATGAGCTAAACAATCTTTTTCTAGAGCACAACTTGAAACTCCTTAAAGAAGACTCGTGGACCAATCCTGGAAAGAAAACATTGTGGCTTAAGTATCTGCTCAAGAAATAGGGCGTTCGGGAGTAAGGTAAGACATTGTGGCGTTGACGGGCTCGGCGCAAGTTGCTAATTCACTTTGCTCATAAGCACTTCCTGCCCCGACTCGGCCACGACCTCCTTGCAAGTCGGTCGGCTTCGCGGCCTCCGTTTTTCGAGCCCTCCATCGCTCCCACAAACGCAACGCCGCCGATACTTTCGTATCGGCGGCGGCGTTCTGTGGGCGATGGAGGGCTCGAACCCCCGACCTCGATGGTGTAAACATCTTGCTCTACCAACTGAGCTAATCGCCCGTGTATCAACGGAGCATATAGTATATGCAATTTCTGCACTTGTCCATATGTTCGAACCACTGTATTATACATATGTAAGAGATGTTCTCAATATGAAACTTAAAGAAAAAAATAAAGCTATTAATTTTCGCCAACAAGGCGTTTCTATTGGAGAAATAGCTAGGTTGCTCAATGTAGCAAAAAGCAGTGTGAGTCTTTGGGTGCGCGATGTGAGACTTACAAAATCACAGCTAAATACACTTAACAAAAACGGACACAGTGTTGATACGATTGAAAAAAGACGCATTGCACGAATCGCTAATACTCTGAGTAAGAGAGAGGAAATTATGTCAGTGGCTGCTAAGGAAGTTTGTCAGTTACAGGCAGATCCTCTATGGTCTATTGGGGTCGCCCTCTATTGGGGGGAGGGAGGCAAGACACAACAGACGGCGCGACTTTCAAACAGTGATCCTTCGGTCATCAGAGTAATGATGCGTTTTTTTGAACGGTACAGCAGTGTTCCTAAAGAAAAATACAGAGGTCACGTACACACGTTTTCACATACAAATGCTGATAGGTCCGTACATTATTGGTCAAAAATTTCGGGTATTCCAAAAGATAAATTTTTTAAGACCTATGTAAAGCAAAGTAGTGCAAGCAAGAAAAAGAGGGAAACACTTCCGTATGGCACCGTACAAATATATCTTCATGATTCAGTCTTCTTTTTTAGGCTTATGGGATGGATACGAGGAGTAAAGGAACAACATGAAAATTGATAATTTCAGACAGCAATTTTTTTGTACGCTATACTCTCCCTATGTTTAGTGAAATCTTTTGTGTGCTGAGTGGCAAAGTGCATGGTGTTGGCATGCGCGCATTTATCGAGTCTGTTGCACGCGAACGCGGGGTGACAGGGTGGGTGCGGAATGATCCCGAGAAGGGAACGGTCGAAGTGGTTTTCCAAGGAATACCTGATGTCCTCAAGGGGTGCATCGAAGATCTCAACATTGGTTCAGTCCTCTCGCGCGTTGATTCAGTTGCCGTTGATTGGCGGACGCCGAAAGAGCAATTTTTAGAATTCAAAATACTTGCATAGTTGGGGGATTCCCGCGTATGCTCCACCCTATAATAGAAGATATGACATCGGAGAAAAATAATTTGGGAGATATCACCGTACTGTATGAGGACGCAGATATGCTCGTCATCAATAAACCCGTCGGGTACCTCGTGCATGCGGACGGACGTACAGACGCGCCAACGGTCGTGGAGTGGTTTCTTGCCCGTACACCGAGTGTGCTAGGGGTTGGTGAACCGGGACTGTCACAAGATGGTACACCGCTCGAGCGTTCGGGCGTCGTACACCGACTCGATCGTGATACGTCAGGAGTCCTCATTCTTGCAAAGCGTCAGGCAGCATTCATTCACCTTAAGGCGCAGTTTCATGACCGCCTTGTGCGCAAAGAGTACCGTGCAGTGGTGCACGGGACTATGAAAGAAGAGTGGGGGACCATCACCCGTCCTATTGGACGGAGCACAAAGGACTTTAGACTCCGCTCGGCAGAGAAGGGTGCGCGCGGGGTGCTTAGAGATGCCGCCACTGAATGGAAACTTCTCAGTCAGTCTGAAAAACACGCGTATCTTGCACTCTTCCCAAAAACCGGACGTACTCACCAACTCCGTGTGCATTTAAAGTCCATAAGCAGACCGATTGTGGGGGATGTTCTCTACACGACACCCCAGCTTCGTGGGGCTGACACGCTTGGATTTTCACGCCTTGCGCTCCACGCACATCGCATCACGGTTGCGCTCCCGAGCGGGAAAACACAGACCTTTGAAGCCCCACTCCCGCCTGATTTTGAGGCCGCGTGTGCTGCTATTGCGAGCGCAGGTGCTGTGTGTTAGAGTACAGCACGTTTTACGGCGCCTTTTTATACGTAGTGCGCCGTCATTTAGAGAATTTATGAATATCATTCCAGGAATCACCACCTCTCCAGTTAATATGGAGGACCGAAAGAACCTCGGCGTTGCCGCAGGCGATACTGTGCGCGTGCATCAGAAAATCAAGGACGATAAGGGAAAGACACGACTCCAGGTCTTTGAAGGACTCGTACTCGCGCGCAAGCACGGAAGTGAGGCTGGCGCGACATTCACCGTACGAAAGATGGTAGATGGTATTGGTGTAGAAAAGATATTCCCGCTTTACTCTCCCATGATTGATAAGATTGAAATCACTCGTCGCAGCAAGGTTCGCCGCGCAAAGCTCTACTATATTCGTGAGAAGGTGGCACGTGAGATTAAGCGCCAGATGCGTCGCATGCGCCTCATGACACTCTCATCGGAGTCAGAGACAGAAACACAGACACGTGTCGCAAAGGATGCTGCTGACGAAGCGGCACGCGTCGCAGAAGAGGCGAAGGTAGCAGCAGAAGCAGCAGCACAGGCTGAAGCTGAGGCGAAAGCTCTCGAGGAAGCGAAGGTAGCCGAGGTTGTCGAGGAGGTAGCTCCTGAAGCGACTGAAGTCACAAAGACAGAAGAGACTGTTCCAGAAGTTAAATAAGTTCACAAAACAAAGACAGCGTACCTCTCAGGGGTGCACTGTTTTTGTTTTTGATTTGCAAAAGCCTAAAAAATCCTTAGAATGATGGAACTCTTCGGAGTAACCTGCCCAGGTGGAGAAATTGGTAGACTTACTACCTTGAGGTGGTAGCGCCGCAAGGCATGCAGGTTCAAGTCCTGTCCTGGGCACAAAATGACCGCACAAATGCAGCCGCATTTGTGCGGTTTCATTTTGTAGCCCAGGACAGGACTTGAAAGACGGAGGCCGCGAAGCCGACCGATTTGCAAGGAGGTCGTGGCCGAGTCGGGGTCGCGAGTACTTAACGAACGAAGTGAGTTTAGTAACTTGTGACCAAGTCCTGTCCGCAACATCTACCCCATCCCCACAAACTCCCGCAAAAACGCCAACTCTCTCTGCAAAATAAATTTCCCCTGGTACGTATTCGGAACATCAGTCTCCATCTTTTGAATTGCAATCTCGGGCTTCATCCATATCGTCGACATCCCCTCATCAATCTCAGCTTGTTCAAGAGTTGATTCAGAAACGAGTCCAACAACGCGTGCGAGGTAGCAGTAAGACATATGGAGGAGTGTGTGTTCCTTTCGGTATTCAATCACGATGCCAATTTCTTTTATAATTTCACTCTCGCACCCGACCTCTTCTTTGACTTCTCGTAGGAGTGCCGCTTCAACAGTCTCTCCCGC
>JANOXF010000046.1:0-8990 GCA_031418275.1 Candidatus Kaiserbacteria bacterium | reverse complement strand
ACCTGGCGTCATCCTCACCTTCCTCTCCCGTGAGGGAGCAGTCTCGCCTGACACTTGTAACAGGCAACGAGGGTTGCGTTCGTTTCCCCACTTAAGGGAACAGCTCAAGCCACGAACTGACGACGGCCATGCATCACCTGCCATACACCCTCGAAGGCTCCCTCGGTTTCCCGAGGGATGCAGTATGGTTTCTAGCCTTGGTAAGGTTTTTCGCTTAGCGACGAATTAAGCCTCATGATCCACCGCTTGTGCGAGCCCCCGTCTATTCCTTTGAGTTTTAACCTTGCGGTCGTACTACCCAGGCGGCCCGCTTAACGCGTTAGCTACGCCACAAAGAGGGTCGATACTCCTTATAGCTAGCGGGCAACGTTTAGGGCGTGGACTACTGGGGTATCTAATCCCATTCGCTACCCACGCTTTCGTGTTTCAGTGTCAGGAAAATGCCAGTGTGCTGCCTTCGCTTTTGGTGTTCCCCAAGATATCAACGGATTTCACCCCTACACCTTGAGTTCCACACACCTCTCACTTCCTCTAGTATGACCGTTTCTCACGCAGACTCCGGGTTGAGCCCGAAGATTTAACGCAAGACTAATCACACCACCTACACACCCTTTACGCCCAATGATTCCGGGTAACGCTTGAGGCTTCTGTATTACCGCTCCTGCTGGCACAGAATTGGGAGCCCCTTATTCATGAGGTACCGTCAATAAACTTCTTCCCTCATAAAAGGTGTTTACGTCCCTAAGGACTTCATCCACCACGCGGCGTCGCTCCGTCAGACTTTCGTCCATTGCGGAAGATTCTCGACTGCAGCCTCCCGTAGGAGTAAGGACCGTGTCGCAGTTCCATCGGTGGGGGTCAGCCTCTCAGCTCCCCTATCCGTCGTAGCCTTGGTAAGCCGTTACCTTACCAACAAGCTGATAGAGCGCAGGCCGTTTCCAAAGCGATAAATCTTTACCCTTTCGGGACCATCAAGTATTGTCCTGCCTTTCGGCAGATTATCCCTGACTTTGGAGTACGTACCTACGTGTTACTACCTCGTCCGCCATGGGTCTAAACCCATTCGACTTGCATGCCTCATCCACGCCGCCAGCGTTCACCCTGAGCTAGGATCAAACTCTAAGTATAAACAGGATACCTCCACCAATTGCTTGGTAAAGGGATCTTGTGCGTTTACGTGTTTTATGGGTGCGCGTACTTGCGCTCCGCCACGTAAACTAATCCAAGGTAAGACAAAAGAGAATGCACGTTTCTGGAGCAGAGCTCCTGAAACACGTTCGCTTTTGTCTTGTGTTGCGTACATGTGATGTCAAAAAGAAATCACACATACTTTTAATGTGTTGTACATAACCTATGTCACTCAATCTCCAATGAAAAATATTGGCTGACGGAGCGTCGCACTGCATATGAAATTTCGTTCACGTTGTCATGCAGGCGCACCTTTCAAATATCGCTATCCTCCATGATTTGAGAGTCAAATAAAACGTCAAATAGACGCTTAACTCCGCACTCAAACCGGACAGTGGGGCTATTATACAGGTGCTCAGAAAAAGGTCAAGCCTTTGGCTGTAGAAACACCTAGAGCATGAGAATTTACTCTCTGACCTACGAATTAGGCCCATTTATGAATCTCGTATTACTTATTGGGATAGAGGAGTTCTTTCATCGAAACGGTATTCAGGTGCGTTTTAGCAGCTTGAGATATAGCAGTGAATACACGGTGCGTGTATATTTCTGTCGTTTCATTCGGATAGGTGATTACATTATAGGGTGGTTTTGCTGCCTCTCGGAAAATTTTACCAAGTTGCACAAGCGAAGGTGTTCTCTGCGCTACTGTACCCCGCTCCATACTATCGAGAATGAAAGATCTCACCGGAATATCACGAACGTTTACCCATGCTTGTGGTGGTACATTAGCCTTAAGAAAGAACGTCTCAAGAATTCGCCCACCCTGTATATCAAGTGCAGTAGGAGCAGGAAGCTTTTCCACTCCCTCAGTAAACAGTCTCGCTATTTCTGCTTTCTCTGCTGCAGTCGGCGACTGTGGCACGATCTGTGCTTCAGTGGCTTGAGCCACTACCTCTGCTTCGACTGACGCTCCTTGCATCGGAGGAATTTCTTTGAGCTCCGGCATGTCCTTCACTGAAGAAAATTCCTCTTCAGTGTGGAGTGGCGCAATGTTCTCAGGTGTCTCAGTGGAAACTGCGCTTCGTTCTATAAAGTCTGACGCCGTCATTGTTTTCTCGAGTACTTCTGCGCCTTGGGGAACGCTCGGGCCTTCAATTTCAATAGTATCCCCAATTACCGCTCCAGGAGTCGTGTCCCAGGTAAACCAATCTTTCACCTTTTCAACAGCTTTGCCACCAATGTCTGATTTTATAAATTCGTGTGCTGCATATGCACCAGCGACGGCCATACCTGCAGCGACAGTTGAAGCAACAGCAACACGCTTCCGTGCTTCCCGATGACGGCGGTCATTGATGGCGCCTTCGCGATAATCGAGATAATTCTTAAGACGTCCATCAGTCCTACTTTGGGAACCGGTACCCTCCTCGACGACAAGCACCTGCGCATTTGCAAGTGCTTCAAAAAAGCGTGCTTGATTCACAGCAAAGGATTTCTTGTCGCCAAATTGAATGCGATTGAGTTTGAGTTTGTCTTGCGAGTACGTCGCACGTGCCTTGAGCTGGTTGAGGAGGCGCGTTCGATCTTTTGGATCAGCGGTATCAGAAAGATTCTGGTATTCCGTCACAAGCTTCTCAAGCTTTGCGGTAAGGCCAGTATCAATAGGTCCTTCGGTTGTCTTTACCGTGTGCGATGCAGGCACAATATTAAGTGCACCCTCACTCGCATCAATGGTGCCCGTGTGTGCTTTTCGATCTCGTTCCCGCTGCTCTGCAGCAGTCTTATTCCACGCACGCGTTCCTGCGAGTGTTGCTGCAACCGCGGGGCCACTCAGTGCTCCGAGTGCACTTCCGGTCATTGTGCGGCCAACAGTACCGAGCGCAGCGTAAACACCACCCGCCTTTACTGCTCCACCTACCTTTTGCCAAAATGTTTTGTCAGGAACAGACTGGAGAAGTGCGGTAGCTTCAGGACTTGTCTCAACGAATCGAAGTTGGTGTACTTTCGCATCAACGTCAATAAGCTTTCGTACTATTTGTTCTCTCGGGACTCCTGTCGCTTCAAGTTGTTCAGCAAACGCTCTCTTCGCTTCTTCATACGCCTGCTGCTGTGCCTCATACTTTCGATACTGGTTTCGACTTTCCGTTTTAAAGAGCGTCTCCTTAAAGAACGTTGTTATTTTTGATTCATTCTTCGCATGGACACCATTCCCATCTTCTTGCCACGATGCAGGAATCCGCGCAAATGCATGTGCTGCACTATTGAGGGCATCAACGACTCCTTTCTGCTCAGGACGAACGCCACGATCCCTATGGTACATACCCACAAAATCAGTCATGAGTTTTCCATTCTCTACGTGAATCTTTGGACCGTGCAGCGCCGTGCTCAAGATGAGCTTCGAGAGAAATCCTCGGTACTCCTCAATCCCCACAGCGTCCTTTCGTGGAGCACTCTCAACTGACTGACCCATAATGCTCCGTACACTCGCCCACATGGCGGCCGCCTCACCGCGACTTTCCTGCTCAGCGTACTCTCTCAAGTTCTCATACACGAGCATCTTCTGTCCATTTGAAAGTTTATTGAATCCCTCAATTTTTGAGAGCTCGGCTTGCGTAATACCAAAACGTTTTTCGAAGCGTTCATCAACAAAGTTTGGTGCGGTGAGCGCTGATTCTTTTCCTTCTGCCTTGAGTTCACGCAGCTTCCGCTCAACCCACATCATCGTCGCCGCATCGCGGTCACCACCCGATCCATTAAAAAGTTTTTTGTACTCAGGGAAACGAGCAAAGAGCTCTTTTGAACCATACGCGACCTCGGACTTCGCCCGTTCAAGAAGTGCAATATCTTTCTGCACGTTCTCGTACGCGCGCCCTACTGCTTGTTCCTGTCTTTGTCTTACGGGTGCCACCACTCTTTCGGGTGCAGAAGTTACTGGCGGTTTCGGAAGTTCTGTCGAGACAATTGTCGTATCAATATTAACGGTCGGTGATTCAACAACATCGGTTAATACAGTCGGATTCTCTTTCCCAAATGGTACAAGCGGGAGATTAATATCTACTCCATCCTCTCCCCTCTCACTCAAATCAATGTCGAGTTTGTCTAATCCCTCTGGGGTAACACCGACGCTCGGTTCAGGAATTGGTGAAGCAATTTCAGGTTGAAATTGCTCTAGTGCTTCACGTTGTCGCTTCCGTTTTTCTTGCACATCTTTGAGATACGCTATTGATTCTGCGTTGTTGAGGTGTGGCTTCTTTGGTTTAACACCTCCGCTCGCAACAATATACTCGTTCGGATTTTCAAAATCGAGTGGCGACACCCCATCAGCTTTTGTGTCCTCAAACTCCTGCGTAGATTTCTTACTATGCTCTGATTTATTTTTAACACGTTCGAGATGCGCGTGCATTTCTTCTCGCGTAAGTTTTGGTTTAGGACTTTTCTCAAGCTGTACCGCTGGAACACTATCGACAGTGGGTATTTGGGGTTGGGATGGATCAAAACCAATCCCCGTTTCGGCGTCGTACATACCTCCAATTACAGAGTCTCCTTTTCCTACCTCAGACTCAGCAAAGGCGCTCACGGAATTCTCGTTCTCTTCACCTTCACGACGAACTCTGTTTGCTATCTCTGTATTAAGTTGATCAAGCTTTTTACTTGCACGGCGAGCATCCACATTGAGGTTCTGCTTTATCATAGGATCATCGAGTGAAGTGCCCTCTGGTTCTTGAGGTGTCAGCGCTGAAGGCACCGTATCAACATAATCTGGATCAGTTGCGGTCGACTCTTTTATTTTTCGTAAACGTGTCTTTTCTGACTCTAGTGCAATCATTCGTGACGCATCCTCTGCCAGAATCTCAAACGGCTCACCACCTTCTCGCTGTAAAGTGATTTTCCTTCCATCGGATGAAACCTCAACCATTTTGGGAAAGGGTATTGAGAGCGCTTTGAGTACTATTGGCCGTACTGGCTCCCCTGAGCGTTCAATGTACTTTGCATCTTCTACTCCTCTATTTGTGGTACGTAAGAATTCTCCTCTCTTCGCTATCTTTTCGGCAACATCACTCCTCACAGTGTCTAATATTTCTTCATTTGGTCTCGATGGAATTTTATCAATACTATTTGAACCAGAAAATGGTTTCGGCGCAGCAGACAGAACAATGTCACTACCTGGTTCTGGTGGTAACGCGGATTTAACTTCTGGATGTTCCCGTATGTATTCTAAAAGCTCACTATCTGAAATACCTGCCTCGATTAAATCTTTGAGTGGTGTAAGGCTTTCCTGCTCAAAAATCTTATCATTTACTGCGTCATTGATGCTCAAAACGGACTCGGCCTGTTCGGTTTCAAGATTTGTACTCTGCTCCACTTGAATGCTTGCATCGTTCTGATCCAGAATCCGCTCAAGTTCAGCAATCTCTTTAATTTCTTCTTCTCTTTCTCGTAATTTTCTTGCATCCTCTGCATATGCATCATTGAGATTTTGTAGCCACTCAACCGCTTGCTTGTGCGTAATGACTTGTGTCTTTTCCCCATCATGCACTTCGATGAAATGTTTGTCCCCTCTTTCAAACGGGTTTATCTTTAAGCCTGCATTTTCAAGTGCAGCAAGTGTACCTGGGGGTATTCGATTCGAATCAAAATCAAATCCTTCAGGTACTTCCTTCGAAATACTTCTGACAAATTCTTTATGCTTCTTCGTAAGACGGTTGCCCGTAAGGTAGGTATCTGCAACTTCATTTGCTTTAGGCTGAGGTTGAGACAAGGATGTCTCGCTAGGTAGCACTTCATTACCCCCATCCCTATGGCGACTTTTTCCAGACCTTTCTTTATCGAGATAACCAATTCCTTCTTTCATATATAAATCACAAAAAGCACATAAGGTAGTATCTCCGTCATATACACTATCGTATCACGCTCACCATTTTGGATTTAAAAGATATCAAGATACACTAAGGACATGTATACGAAAGAAACAATCATACTCTCTGTCGGCGGGTCGCTCATTGTCCCCGACCAGATAGACACCACCTTCCTCACCAACCTTCGAAACCTCGTTGAACACCAGATCGCCTCATACGGGCGACGTTTTATAATTATCGCTGGTGGTGGAAAGACGGCACGGCGCTATCAAGACGCTGCCGCAGCAGTTACCGAACTCGACCCGGAAGACCTCGACTGGATGGGTATCCACGCAACACGTCTCAATGGACATCTCCTTCGCACCATTTTCCGCGATGTTGCACACCCCGTCATGATTACGAATCCTGATGAAATTGTGGACGTTCCTAAAGACACGAGTCTCGTCATTGCAGCGGGGTATCGCCCTGGTGCATCAACAGACCTTCGCGCAGTACAAATCGCCCGCCACTGTGGCGCCACAAAGCTCATGAACCTCTCGAACATCGATTATGTGTATACTGCCGACCCGCGTACACGCAGTGATGCAACACGAATTGAAAATATTACCTGGCCTGAATTCTTAAAACTTATTCCAACCGAATGGAGTCCGGGACTCTCTTCCCCCTTTGACCCTGTTGCCGCACGCGAAGCAGAACGACTCGGGATTGAAGTCGCCATTATCAATGGTGCGAGACTCGAGCAAATTGACGAGTACCTTGCAGGCAATGTTTTCATTGGCACAAGAATTCACTCTTGACACGTTCAAGAAATGCACCGGAGATGCGAAGCATCTCCGGTGCATTTCTTTCTCCCTTTTTAGACTCCAATCTTTTTTAACACTTCCTCAATTTGAGTATGGAGCGTTGCGAGTGAACCATCATTCATAATAGTAGTATCAGCCATAGACATCACTCCTCGAATGTCCATGTCATGTGGACCAACAGGATTCATTTCACGTTCCTCATGATGCACAAACGTTTCAAAATCAACTTGGTCAGTCGCTGAACGACGAGACTGCACCCGCTCATAGCGAAGTTTTTGGTCGGCATCAACAGCAATAAGCATTGCCCCCTTTCGTTTAAGAAACTCCGCTTCACCAATATTGCGCACTGATTCAATAACAACCCACTCGCACGTATCAGACACCGCTTGCTCAAAGAGCTGCTTTACAATATATGCTGGCTCGTGATTCTCGCGGAGCTCATTTGCAACAAGCCTCATTGAGGTTCGATCAATTGATAACCCGCGCTTCTTGATTTCTGCAGTAATAAAATCTCTAGCTGCATAGTGGCTAAACCCTTTCTCCTTTACCAGATATTCAACAAGCGTGCCCTTACCTGAACCATTCGTGCCGGTGATACCAATGAGGGTCATACGGGTAGGGCTGATGATTTCATAACAAAAGTGTCGACCTCCTTACAGGAGCTGTACACCTTTCGCAACAACTGCTCAAGGTCTTGAGAAAGTCTCCCAGACTTTCTCACCTCTTGAGGAATGGGTCCCATCCCATTCCTCACCCTTCCCCACTCCATTTGTTTAGTAATCCCAATAAGTATCATTATGATTTCTTTCCTTTTGACTTAGTGCGTTCGTACGTTTCAATCGCAACAAGGAGCGGCGACGCGAGGAAAATCGAGGAATATGTTCCTGCGACCATACCGATGGTGAGTGTAAGAGAGAAATCTTTCGTCGACTCTGGACCAAACACGAAGAGTGAGACGAGCATAATGATGACCGTCACCGATGTGTTAATTGAACGTGCCATTGTCTGCTTAATACTCCGCCATACCACATCTACGTACGCTTCATGTTTTCCTTTCTTTTCATTGAGGCCTAGGTTTTCACGAATACGGTCGAATACCACGATGGTGTCGTTGATTGAAATACCAAGAATAGTGAGGAGCGCCACTATAAAGAGCACGCCGACCTCTGCACCTCGTGAGTACCCAAGATACGCGAAGTATCCAGTTGGAATGAGGATGTCGTGCATGAGGGTTATAATCGCAACCACACCGTACTTCCATGACGATACTGGCTTTGAGACATGACGAAATGCAAAGGCAATAAAGAGAATAATTGAAAGTGTCACGAGACCAATTGCCCACCATGCCTTTTGTACCAATTCCTGTCCAATTGATGGTCCGACTGAGTTGAATTGAACTTCCTCAGTGGTACCAAATGATGCAAGGGTGCTATCGAGGGTATCTTTTTCTTCTTTCGTGAGCGCGCGCTGGCGGAGCACGAGCTCATTCTCTCCTGCAGGTTGAATACGTACTTCGCCAAACCCGAGTGTACCCACCGCTTCTTGCACCACAGTTACCTGTGGCCGACCGTCAGGGTATGCGACCTCGAGGAGGGAGCCTCCTTTCAAATCGATTCCTGGACGAAGTCCCCAAAGTACGATTGCGAGAATAGCGAGGAGTGACGAAACCACTGGTAGTACAAAAAAGTAATACTGAAATTTTTTGAGTGACATACGCTATTTTGTGATACCTGAGCTCATAAAGAACTTGCCAAGTCGTGACTGCATCTTAATGGGGAGTACGATGAGCAGTGTACGCGAAATACTAATTGCTGAAATCATTGAGATGATGACACCGAGCCCGAAGACGAGTGCAAAACCTTTAATGAGTGCTGTCCCGAACCAGAAGAGAATGACGCCGGCAATAATGTGCGCAATGTTTGAGTCTCGGATGGCGAGCCATGCACGATCGAATCCTTCCCGTATCGCCTCTTGCGTACTCTTCCCCGCGATGAGTTCTTCCTTCATGCGCTCGGCAATGAGGATGTTGGCGTCTACCGCGAGCCCAATCGAGAGAATGAGTCCTGCGATACCCGCTGCGGTGAGCACTACGGGAATGAGCTTGAAGAGTGCGAGCATCATGATGATATACATAATGAGCGCGAGTACCGAAATAATTCCAGGGAGACGGTACCAAAGCACCATAAATACCGCGAGAAGTGCAAAG
>JANOXF010000045.1:0-4705 GCA_031418275.1 Candidatus Kaiserbacteria bacterium | reverse complement strand
CAAAGGCATACCGTATCGGAAATACAAATCCTGATGAGTCTTTCATTACTGCATACGCACACGAAGGGACTCGTTACTGGCAAAGTTTTCGGCTCGTCCGCTCTACAGGAACCGATGATTACTATATTTTTATTGAGACATCACTTGAGCATATTGACAGACTTTTTGCTGAGCGCATCATGACTGCATATTATTGGCTCGGTGCGCTCATTCTCATTATTTTTATGCTACTCATCCGACATGTTCGGCTCATTGATTATGGGTATTTGTATAGAGAAACAAAACGTGCAAATGAAATGAAAGACTTGTTTACCAACATGATTGCACACGAGCTCCGTGCACCGCTTACCGCAATGCGTGGCTATGCAAGCATGATTCGTGAACGAGCGGGTATTGATGAGACCACAAAAAAGAATGCACATGAGATTGAAGCAGCTGCCGGTCGCCTTGTCGTCCTCGTGAGTGATCTTCTCGATGTCGCACGTATTCAAGCGGGTAAGCTTGCTATAGATACAACAGATGTGCACCTTTCGGGTCTCGTTCGTTCAGTCATTGAAGCAATGTATCCAAGTGCTCGAGATAAACACATCGAACTCGTCATTCTAGATGCTCAAAACGATATCGTTATTAAAAGTGATGAGAAGCGTCTCCACCAGGCACTTACCAATTTAGTCAGTAATGCAATAAAGTACACAAAAGCTGGCACGATTACCATTGCACTTGAGCGTCTTAAAGACCGAGTTGAGATTCGAGTGGAGGATACCGGCATGGGTATTTCCTCTGAACAGCAAAAAAAGCTTTTTGCTCCTTACTTTAGGATAACTAATGAAGATACGGAAGCAATCGTTGGTACAGGACTTGGCATGTGGATTACAAAGCAACTCATTGAGCTTATGGGTGGTTCGATTGGAGTAGAATCTATAAAAAATGTAGGTACGCACGTCGTCGTTACCCTCCCACTCCTACCAATTGGCACAAAGAGCTAACACCGGTATAATGTCCCACGTATACTCTGCACATCATTGCAGAGCGGCATCTAGTTAGACACATTGTGGCACCTAAAAAACCTATAAAAAAAGAGACGAAAGTGACGTGGGAGCATCCTGATGAAAAACGGATTGTGATTCGTGGTGCTCGCACTCACAACCTCAAAGATATTGATGTTGAGATGCCGCGCAACAAAATGGTAGTTATTACCGGGCTCTCAGGAAGTGGTAAATCTTCACTTGCCTTTGACACCATATTTGCTGAAGGACAGAGGCGCTACGTTGAGTCGCTTTCTTCTTATGCACGACAATTCCTGAAGCAGATGCAAAAGCCTGACGTTGATGAAATATCCGGACTTTCACCAGCAATCTCAATAGATCAAAAATCCGCTTCACGAAATCCACGTTCGACGGTTGCAACGATTACTGAAATCTACGACTACCTTCGCATTCTCTACGCACGCATAGGACGTCCATACTGTCTTGACGTTGATGTGCCGATTGAGAAGCTTTCGCAAGATGAAATTCTTGGCATCGTCATTAAATCAATTGAATCACACGAAATCTCTCGTGCAAAGAAAGACACCTCGACCGTACTCGGTGTAGAGGTAAGCGCAGCGCGCGTCTCTATTTTTTCCCCTGTTGTGGTTGGAAGAAAGGGTGAGTACTATCAGCTTCTCTACGATTTACTCGGAAAGGGTTTTGAGACCGTAAAAATTGATGGCGAAATAAAACGTCTCCGCGATAAAATCGTACTCACTAAAAATAATCGTCATGACATCGACGTGCTCGTCGATGAAATTTATGTAAGTGAGTTTAAGGATTCTCCAAAGAACGCTCGCGAACGTCTTTCAGAGGCAGTCGAGCTTGCGCTTCTAGAGTCAAATGGGCTTGTGAAGGTAAGAACTCCAGAAGGGACTGAACGTATGCTCTCAGCAAAGTTCATATGTCCCACCGATGGCTCCTCGTTCCCTGAAGTCGAACCACGACTCTTTTCATTCAACTCGCCCTACGGTGCATGTCCTGAATGTAACGGGCTAGGCATGGTGGGTATTTTCACAAATGATGAATGTGGAGCGTGTAAAGGTGCTCGACTCCGTCCGGAGGCCATGCGCGTGTACCTAGGTGGTGACGACAAATCACTCGGAAAGAATATTGTGGACTTTACCAACATGACGATTGGGGACGCAACTCATTTCATCGCTTCACTCAAACTCTCAAAAAAGGATCAGGAGATTGCGTGGCCAGCACTGCGCGAAATCATTGAACGACTCGACTTCATGGTGAACGTAGGTATTGAGTACCTCACATTAAATCGAAGAGCAAATACCCTCTCAGGTGGTGAGGCACAACGTATTCGACTTGCGTCTCAGCTCGGCTCGGGGCTTGTGGGCGCTATGTACGTACTCGATGAACCGACGATTGGTCTTCACCAGCGCGACAATGACAAACTTATTAAGACACTCACCGAACTCCGTGATTTAGGAAATACCATTATTGTCGTAGAACACGATGAGGACACTATCTACGCAGCGGATTACCTTGTCGATATAGGCCCCGGTGCAGGTATTCATGGAGGGCATGTCGTTGTCGCCGATTACCTCGAACCACTCCTCAGTGCAAAGAAAAACGAATCTGGTTCGCTCACACTCGACTACCTCCGTGGAGATAGGAGAATTGAAATTCCTGCAGAACGTCGTGAGGGGGAAAAGGGTTCAATCAAGATTCGTGGTGGAAAGGCGTTCAACATCAAAAACATGAATGTCGACATACCGCTCGGAAGGCTTATTGGCATTACCGGTGTCTCAGGAAGTGGAAAGTCATCCTTTATGTATGAGATTCTTCACAAGAATCTTCTCGCACGACTCGAACGAAAGTACAGGACTGCAAAGACGTACAACGTCGCGAGCATTACGGGTACTGAGTATGTGAGCCGTGTTGTCCTCATAGACCAGTCGCCAATCGGACGAACGCCACGTTCAAATCCCGCGACGTACACGGGTGCGTTTACGTACATCCGCGATTTATTTGCAGCAAGTGGGGAAGCACGAGCGCGTGGATGGAAGCCCGGACGATTTTCCTTCAACGTAAAAGGTGGTCGTTGTGAAGCGTGTCAGGGAAACGGTGAAATTGCTGTTGAAATGCACTTTTTACCAACGGTGTATGTTGAGTGTGATGTCTGTGATGGAAAACGCTTCATGAAAGAAACACTCGAGGTGCACTACAAAAAGAAGAACATCAACGAAGTGCTCCACATGACAATAGAGGAAGCGTATGAATTTTATAAAGATGTCCCTGCTATTGAGGAACGACTCAAGTCGCTCCTTGAGGTAGGCCTCGGATACCTTGAACTTGGACAGAGTGCGACGACGCTCTCGGGTGGGGAAGCACAACGTGTGAAAATTGCTTCTGAGCTCTACCGTCCGCACACCCAGAAAACTATCTATCTCCTCGATGAACCAACAATTGGTCTTCACTATGAGGATGTAAAAAATTTGATTCACATTCTTCAGGAACTTGTAAATCGTGGCAACACTGTGATGGTCATTGAACACAATCTCGACCTCATTAAGTGTGCTGACTATCTCATTGATATCGGACCAGAAGGAGGGGATAAAGGTGGAAACGTGGTTGCAAAGGGGACTCCCGAAGAAGTTGCTCAAAATCCTAAGTCGTACACGGGACACTACCTCAAGAAGATGCTCAATAAATAAGAAAAAGGGCCAACGCTTACGCATCGACCCTCCCCAGTTCCGCTCAAGAGCGGCAAGTCCTTCTCCTTTTCCTTCACCACCTGGGTCGTGGGGACAACCAGTAACAGGTGTGGTGCTCAGGTGGAGCGCTAGTTCATCTTTAGTTACAAAACAGTGGTCTGGGAGAGACAAACAGAACTCCCAAAGACTGCGCCTTGACTGGCAATTGGTGCATCCAAGACGAAGCAAGCACCTGCCTTCGTGGTCGTCGGGGATCCTAGAACTTCTGGCTACTTAATCTTCGCCTCATTGCATCCCATACCTAATCACGAAACTATATCAAACTTTATAATAGCAACATTTCATACAGATGTCAATAGCATTTTTTTGGCTTAGAATAAGGACAGAAATATGAACGTGTGTTAATGTTTTAATGAAATGGAGTTAAAAGGTCTGCAAAAGAAAAAATTACCGATTGCTTCTAGCGAGGAATACGTCTTAGAAAAGCTTCAGTCAAATATTTGGAAATATACGCTTATTCTTGTCTCAAACAAGCGTGTTTTTGCCGCGATACTTGGCGCGTACTACCTCACGATTCCCGACGTCACCCCGTTCTGGATAGGTATTTTCCTCCTCGTTGGTAATGGTGCGTCACTTATCTTCGACATACCGAGTAGTTACATTGCTGACAAGATTGGACATAAACGAGCAATCGTACTCTCACGCCTGTTCATGGTTGCTTCTACATCAATGTTTCTCTTTTCGAGTAACATTTGGGTACTTGCGATTGCATCCTTTTTCATGAGCATGGCACAAGCGTTTATAAGTGGTGTGGGCACCGCATTTATGCACGAAACTATTCGCGCTCTGAATCGTGAACATGAGTATCGAACCATCATGGGAAAGGTCACTTCCATAGGTTTTTTTCTCCCTGCGCTTTTTGCTGCACTTATTCCATTTACGGTTACTTACAGCTACACCGTTCCTTTTGTGTTTGGACTCATACTCGATATCGTTGGACTAGTG
>JANOXF010000044.1:0-7034 GCA_031418275.1 Candidatus Kaiserbacteria bacterium | reverse complement strand
CGCTGGGGCTTTTGTTTATTGAACTATTCTGCTGAAACACTCTTAAGCGCTTCGCGCGTATATATGTTACTCGGAGCCCAAATCATGAAACTATCAACGCCAGCATCATAGCTCGCCTGTATTTCGGCTCGTACATCTGCCGCATCGTAATCCCCTCCATAGTCAAAATCTTGAATCCACGTACGGAGTCGGTCGCCGGTAAAGACGGGTTTCGAGTACACCGCCGGTGTTGAAGTCCCGATACGTGTATGGAGGAATCCCTGCATTGGTGTCGTTGACGACAACATGCGCTTCACCCCCGCACTCATCGCGTAGTGCACCACTTTGTATGGATAGTCGTTTGGATTCCCGAGTCCGAGGAAACTCTTCGGATAGTGAGATGGATACACCATTGGTGCAATGGCATCAAAGTACGGCGCAGCACGATCCTGCACTTGCCCTATCGAAAGATCATCAAAGTTGGTGGTCGTCATGCCAAAGAGATCTGCTGACGTGTAGGGGGTTGTTGAAGCCCGCCCAGTATTCTCATGGCTCACCGAAGTGTAATACGTTTCATCATCAAGCTTCTCATTTAAGTACTTAAAGAAGGCTTCGAGGTTTGCCTGCTTGTCTGCACCGTATTCGCTCTTCATACTGTTTGGAAACGCAATATCTTTCATATTGCCATCAGACGGATACCGCACGTAGTCGTAATTAAGTTCATCAAATCCGATATTGTACGCATTCACCGAAAGTTCCAGAATGTAGTCCCAGTATGGTCTCGACGCAACATCAATGAACGAAAGTCCTTTTCCGTCGCGCCACACCGTTCCATCTTTTCGCTGGACCGCAAGCTCAGGGTGGAGTGGAGCATAAAATGGGTCTTGGAACACAGTGATGCGTCCAATGACATAAATATCCTTAACGTGGAGCGACGCGATGAACTCCTTCATATCTTTTGTCCCACAACGTGCATTTGTCCACGCAGGCTGCCATGCAGGTGATACAGGAGGAAATGAAATCGTTCCGGAGAAGTCTTTAATATCAATGACCACCGCATTAATTTCAGTTTCATCAATAAGCTTCACAAGCCGATTTCTAAAATCGGTTGTTCCGACGACACATGAGGTCATGTAGATCGCTTTGACCGATCCAGGAAGCGGCACGTGTTCAACAACTTCACGAATATCTTTTGGCGGCGGCGGAATTATTTCTGTTTCTTTTACAGAACTATGCTCGAGAGAATACTTTCCCGATGGAGCGGTATACGTTGTTGCGTTGAGCTGAGGTAATAGTGTTTGCGAAGCAATAATGGCGCCCACTGCGAGTACTCCAACAATACCAACGTGACTGAGCTGCATATATTACTCGTTATTTATTTCTTCACCGGCAGATGTTTTTGTATGCATGTTTTCGACAAACGCTTCACTCCGATGTTCGCCACTTTCATGTGTAATAGAACGGAGAAATGCAGCACGGCGAAGCTTATATCCAATGAACATAAGTATGATGCCAGCTCCTATAAACATCCACTCCTTCCATGCATCGGGAATACCAAGGAACGAGTTAAAGAAAACGAGAAAACCGAGTATAAAGACAAAAGATTCACGTGACATTAAATGAAATAAGGAATGCAATGACTATATTGAATTTACGTCCTGATTTCTTCTTTCCTAGAAGAAATCGCTGGACGATTGCACCCCGATTCCACAGTATAACGTACATCTTCACAGTAGGCGAAAACTGGGGAAAACTAGACACTTTCAATCATCACCACAAATTCCCCACGAACGTGGTCGGGGTGGTCGATAAAATATTGGAGTACTTCTTCAGGAGTGCCCGTAACGACTTCTTCAAACATTTTCGTGAGTTCTCGAGCGATGATGATGTGTGGTTCCCTAGGTCTGACCTCGGGAAGCTTCCCGAGGTCAGACCTAGGGAAGACATCCACGAGTGACTCGAGCGTCTTCATAATGCGATGCGGTGCTTCATAGAAAATAATTGGCATTTCGTACCCAGGCAAACTTTTGAAAAAAGTTTGCCTGCCTTTCTTCTGGGGAACGAACCCGAGAAACGCAAAACTATTTCCAGAAATTCCTGAAATTGAAAATGCCGCAGTAAGTGCGGAAGCACCGGGGATTGCATCAATGCGCGCCTGCCTGCCGGCAGGCCGGCGCCCGTTTTGCGAACGCACTTTCTGCACAAGGAGTACCCCCGGATCAGAAATTCCTGGAGTCCCTGCGTCAGACACAAGTGCGATATGCTTCCCTGCTTCGAGATCTGCGAGCACCGTTTCATGTACTCGTTCGCTCGCATGTGCATCGTAGTGACGTGTCTTTGTCTGGATACCATGATGTTTCAAAAGATTTCCGGTCACGCGTGTGTCTTCGCAGAGCACATAGTCAACTTCCTTGAGCACTTGAAGCGCGCGGAGCGTAATGTCCTCCATGTTCCCTATTGGTGTTGCTACGATTGAAAGTGTTCCTGTCATACGATTTAAGGAATATACTGTTCAGAAATTTCTAGTATTTTGTTTTCGCGCAACTCGATCCAGAAAGGAAGTTGGGTGACTGGGTACAGTCTGGGGGGCGCCTTAACAATCTGCAAAAATTCGGAAAGAGAAATGACTTGTCCATAATTGAAATTACCGTCCGCTTGGTTCTGGGAATATGTTTGTACTTCTACATGAGCATCTGAAGAAATTGGAAGTGATACTAATGTATTATCTTCATTAATAATCCTATATCCAATAGTCGGACATTCCTCTTCTGAACAGTTGACGTCCCACTCAGCTAAGTCGAACGATAAGTGAAAAATCCCACCCACTTCATTGACTCCTTTAATATATCCAAAATATCTTCCTGTTAAGACCTTCGACTCCTTCATGTCTTCGGAATTTTTGACAACAGTTTGAGCTTCCGTATCCTCTTTAATTCCCGCCTTTTGATTCATCAAATAGACATACGAGCCTCCGAGTACAAATACAAGAAACGCAAGGAGTCCGATAATATTTTTTTTAATTTTCATGACACTAATTTATTAGCTACCTTAGTAATATCTCCAGCACCCATGACGAGTACCACGTCTTTTTCTGAGACAGATTTCTTTAGTTCTACTTCAGCAGCATCGAAGGTATCAATGGCGGTGACGTTTTGATTCTTTGCTTTGATGGCCTCGAACAGTTTCGTATGGGTCACTCCGGATACATTTTCCTCTCGTGCTGCGTAGATAGGAAGTACCAGCACACAATCAGCACTCGCGAGCACATCGACGAAATCACTAAAAAGTTCATGCGTGCGCGTGTACGTGTGCGACTGGAAGACGAGTGTAATCTTTTTGTTGGGATAGAGCTCACGCGCACCCTGGAGCGTCGCTTTAATTTCGGTCGGATGATGCCCGTAATCGTCGTACACCTTTGCACCGTTGAGTTCTCCCTTATACTCAAATCGTCGCCACGTGCCTGCGAATTGCTCAAGAGCTCTCTTTGAGACTTCCCTTTTAATGCCGACGAGCTCCGCGGCGGCTGTGGCCGCCGCGGCATTCAGTTGATTGTGCATTCCTGGTATTTTGAGTCTGAGGAGTGGGTCAAAAGACTTTCCATAATCAATAACGCGTACAGTCACACTTTCAAGTATTGGTGCAATATTTTCTCCATTAAAATTCACCACGATAGCACCACCCTCGCGTACCTGACAGGCAAACTCCCGAAACGCTTGCTGCACTTCCCCAAGATTCTTGTAGTAATCGACATGCTCGTATTCAATGTTGGTAATGACAAGCACATCGGGGCGGAGTGAGAGAAAGTCGCGTCGATATTCACACGCTTCTACAATAAAATACTTGCTCTTCCCTGCTCGGTAATTATTCTTTGTCTTCGCACGAAGTGAGCCAACAACTGCTGAAGGATCGAGTCTTGCCTCCTCGAAGATATCAATGAGCATCGCCGTCGTAGTCGTCTTTCCATGACTCCCGGCAACCGCGATGAGGTAGTACTCGTTTGCGACCATGCCGAGGGCTTCAAAATAGTTCATCGTCACGATTCCCTTCTCCCGAGCAGCGACAAGTTCCTTGTGGTCTTTTGGCATTGCTTCGGTGTAGACCACAAGATCAATATCATCAGTAATATTAGAACCAATCTGTGATTCAAAAAAGTTCACTCCCTCTTTCAGAAGGGCATGTGTAATATTAGACGGTGACCTGTCAGAACCACTTACTACTTTCTTTTCATTTAAAAATAATCGAGCAAGTCCCGACATGCCGATGCCGCCTATCCCAATGAAGTGTGCCTTTTTAATATCACTCAGTTTCATTTGAATTTGAAATGCATACTCGTAATAATATGCCCGATTGTACGCTTGTGTCGATAGCTTGGGAGTGTGGTGTCTAAAGCTGTGTTTCGTTCATCGAAAACGGTATGTTTGGGTAAACACGCAGCAATTGCTTCTTTAAAGTTGAATGTCAGTACTCCGTTATCATCAGTCAGAAATCTCTCCCCAAATTTCTCGGTAACTGCGTCGTAGCAGAAATCTCGCTTTATCTCGAATGTATGAAGATGGGGCCCCACAAATACCTCAGTCGTCTGAGGATCAAAGTGCGCCATAACGGCCTCAACCATACCCTTGCAAAGTCCAGGCCATCCCACATGCGCAATAGCAATCTTCTGTCCATCGGCGAAGCATATCGGAGCACAATCTCTTGTATGAACACCAAGACACAACTCCGGATTGCCGGTAACAAGTGCATCACAGTCTTTAACGTCTTCGAGACCAGAGCGTATTTCACGAACAGTAGCACTGTGAGTCTGAACCGGCATAACCACTCCATCTCTATATCTTTCTGAAAAAACACCGACATCAACTGTCATCTTCGTAAAGATATTCGTTTCCATACACTATTCGGTTTTATGTGACTCGATTATCTTCACGAACTGATCGTTGCGGTCGTACTCGTTTTTAAACATGCCGAACGAGGCAAAGCCGGGGGAAAAGAGGAGGACATCACCGGGCTCGCCATAGGCGAGCCCGGTCTCTACCGCCTCTTGTAATGACGCAGAGGTATTCCAGTTAACTGGAATACTGTCGCCTACCAAGCGAATGAGTGCGTCCGTTCCTGTTCCTGGGAGCAAAATTACATTCTTACAATGTTCTTGTATCGACTCAACAAGGATATTCGGATTAACTTCTTTGTATGCGCCCCCGGCGATAAGAATCACATTCTTCCCACTCGCGACCGCTTTGATTCCCACGAGCGTCGCTTGAGGGGTCGTTGCATTATTGTCGTTGTATACACGGACACTATGCACATCTCCAAGGTACTCCAAACGCCCCTCAACACCTCGAAACGTCGCAAGCCCAGTGAGCGCCTCTTCTTCAGTGAGTCCTGTTGCCTTGAGTGCCTCAAAGGCGAGTGCAGCATTTTCTCGATTATGGGTACCGGGGACCCGAAGGAGAAGCTCATCCGGAAGAGTCGAATCGTCGACCAGTACCACTTCTTGTCCAAGCGTAATATTTTTCCCCTTTGCAAATGCACGTGCTCGCTCAAAAACTTCTGGTGTAGTTATGAACACGCCTGATTCTATCTGATGTATAAATATCTGAGCCTTGTCAGCAAAGTACTGCTCAATATCTCCATGATAATAATTCATATGGTCCTCCATAAAATTGGTGAACACCGCAATTTGCGGACTAATGTTCGCCCACCCAAATCCCTGGAGCTGCCATGAATCAAGTTCCATGACGGCAAGCGAGTCCTCCTTCACTTCTTTCAAGAGCTGGAGATTCGATACTCCCCGGACATTTCCGCCGAGCAGTACTTTCTCTCCCGTCGCTTCAGTGAGTGCATGGTGAATCATATGTGTGACCGTCGATTTTCCGCGTGTACCGGTGATGCCAATTATGGGAATCCCTGAAAGTTCTACGAAGAGCGCTGCACTCTGAGTAATACGTACTCCCCATTCACGTGCGTGTGCAACATAGGGTGAATCGAGAGGTACTCCTGCAGCTACGAGTACCATGTCACAATCTTCAAAATCTTCCATACAATGCTCACCGAGTACGTACCTGATACTCGGAAAGGCCCCTAGTTTACTGACTGACTCACTGAGTACTTCTTTCGACTTCAAATCAGTCACAATGAGCTCGGCTCCACATTCAGCGAGAAACGCCACGTCGCCAATCCCACGACCAAGAAGACCGAGGCCAAGTACGGTGATTTTTTTTCCTCTGAAATAAGCCCGGTAGTCCTGCACAATAGTGGCATAATACCATGACTTTTAAAACGAAGGACAGCCGCGACTCAGGTCGCGGCTGTGGTCATTGAGAGCATATGTGTACCCTCATTTTTTTGCTCGACTGAAGTACGCTCTATCAAACAAGCTCTTTGGGTACTCAACGAGCCGTAGCGGACCACCGTTGTCTTCAGCGACCTCGAACTCACGACCATCTTTGTTGCGTATGAGCTTGGTACCCGGCGCGAGACGATTCCCCACGATAGCGGGGGGCGGCTTTCGAAAGCGCGGATTTCCTTTATGGCGGTAGAGTGACACGATTGCACCTCCAGTGCGTTATGGATCCAACATTCACCCTACCAAACGCCCATGGAAATGCAAACATACTGCTTATACCCTCTCACTTATGTTAAACACTACTCATACTTGCTACACTGTTCGTATATGAATCACACACTTGAATCGTATCGAATCTTTCCTTTTATCGCTTGGACGCTCGTTATTGGTTTTGCAGTATTCACCTACATGCTCACCGTACGCCTCCAAGAAAATCTTAGCAATGTGGACTCAAGCCTTTCAGACATTGAGCTCAGACTCCAAAAGCTTGAGAATCGTCCCATGACACCATAGATACTACTCAAAAGTAAGCGCTATTCGCTTCATTGCTCAAAGTGGGCCTTTTTGGTAGTATCGTGTAACTGAATTTCAAAGAGAATTCGTATTCGCGCGCTTAGCTCAGTTGGTAGAGCATTCGACTGATACTCGAACGGTCCTAGGTTCGAATCCTAGAGCGCGCACTAATGAAGAAAACCGGACGTGTGTCCGGTTT
>JANOXF010000043.1:0-16379 GCA_031418275.1 Candidatus Kaiserbacteria bacterium | reverse complement strand
GGGTCTTTTTTCGTAGTGCGCCAAAGTATATAAGGATTTTGGAATGTGCTCAGAAATCGATTTCGATAGATTCGTGTGGCGATGGCGCAACCGCATTAAGATTGAGATAATCTCGAAGACGCTGGACGAGAAAGAGTGACGAACGTTCTTCACCCATACAGACAAAGACCTGTTTCACTTTATTGCACCCTTCACTCACGTAATTGAGGAGCTGGTCGCGGTCGGCGTGTCCTGAATAGCCATTTATCTTGCCTATCTTTGCTCTCACGTGTACTTCGACACCATCAATGCGTACTTTTTTTGCACCATCCTCAAGTAATCGCCCAACGCTCCCCACCGCTTGGTACCCCACAAGGAGCAGGGTCGTTTTTGCATCTTCTAGATAATTTTTTTCGTGGCGCAGAATACGTCCTCCATGACTCATACCCGAGCCAGCAATAATGATTTTGGGGCCTTTCACCTGTTCAATTTCCGAAGATTCAGCCACGGTATGGGTCATTTTGAATTTTGGAAAATCAAAGATATCGTCACCGCCCTTTATTTGTTCAATAATTTCAGGACGCAAATATGCTATATGTTTTCGATATAAATCGGTAACTTTAATCGCGAGGGGAGAATCAAGAAAGACGGGAATGGCAGGAATTCGTCCGTTTTCAACGAAGTTATTAATTTCAAAAAGCATTGCCTGTGTGCGTTCGAGCGAAAATGCCGGAATGATGAGTGTCCCTTTTTTTGCTATCGTGTCTTCAATGTACGAAAGGAGCATCGAGCTTCGCTCCGCAACACCCTCGTGAAGTCTATCGCCGTACACACTCTCCATGAGGAGGTAGTCGTAATCCTTCACTATCTCAGGAGCACTAAGGAGTGGCTGTGGTGAATTCCCCACATCACCCGTGAAGAGAAACTTCTTGTCACCACGGGTGAGCGTCACCATTGCAGAGCCGAGGATGTGGCTTGCATCCGTAAATGTAGCGCCGATGTCATCATTGATGGTAAAAGGTTCATGGTACTCATGAGTCTTCCAGAGGTGGAGCGCAGCATCAATATCTTCATGTTCGTAGCACACCGGGTTGTCGTACCGCTCTGCCTCAGCGAGCATCACCATGTGCGCGTCTTCGAGCATCACTGCAGCAAGGTCACGTGTTGCGGGCGTGGAGTAAATCACCCCTTTGAAACCATCATGGACAAGCTTCGGAATGCGCCCAATGTGGTCAGCATGTGCATGGGTGACAAGGAGTACATCTACGTCTGACGGATTGTACGCAAAGACCTCGCAATTCTGCACAGGAGCAAACTGACTTCCTTGAATGAGCCCACAGTCGACGAGCACCTTTGACTTCTCGGTTTCAAGTAGAAAGTTTGCTCCCGTAACACTGCCGACTCCTCCATGAAAATTGATGGTACTCATAATTCAATGTGTGTTATACGTTGTATCATACTATACCCGATGAACCCCCCTAACACATCCAGTATAAGATCGGTACAGGTATCGAATACAAAATCTGGGTCGTATATATCTGACATACCCCCAAGTATTTCAAAAATCTCCCAGCTTATTCCTATGCACACAATCGCAATCATAAAGTGCCCCAATGTATTCCACTCTTTTCTAAATCGCACATCGAGCCATGGAAGTACACCATACCCAAAGGCAACAGTGCAACCACCGAGGAAATGCATCGGTATGTCAAACCAGTCGTACTTCCAGTAAATAAAGTAAGCGAGTGCAAAATAATGCGCAAGTGCAAGAGTGCTGAGTGCGCTTAAAAATAGACTGACTCGAATTCTCATACAATGTATCGTAGCATGCCCCTGCAATTGAATAACGGGACACAAAAAAACTGCACGAGGCAGTTTTTTTGTTGGAGCTACGGGGCACGTTTCCTGAATTTACTCCAGGTGGGCGCCCTTTCCAAGAACTTGTGAAATCTCGTCGCGTCGAAGTCTCATCCGTGCTTGTGACTACAGGCAGCCCTCGTTGTTCTTAAAGCAAGAACGTGCTTTCCGCAGCTCCACTAAAAGTGTATCACACAAGCGCGGGCCCGAAGGGCCCGCGCTTGGCATCTATGTGTGCACAACTTACCCTACACTTGTTTTGAATTGTAAGTGAGGCCCGGAGTAATAAAATTACGAGAGTGCACAGATACAAGGCAAACAAACAAAATACCAGAAGACGTATTAAATATACGGCGACTGGTATTTTGTGAAGTTTAACGAAGTAGCTGGGATACTATCGTGATTTTAGTCTTTTGTACCGTCGAGATCAACGTCATACATGATCCGTTCCTGAGCGGTCACATATTGCATAATTTCGTCCTCAGTGAACCACACTTTAATTTCTCGTTCTGCTTCTTCTGGGGACTCTGAACAGTGAATGAGATTTCGTACTGCACGATTCTCAAATGATGAATGACCGTATGAATCAACCGTGTAGTCGCCACGAATCGTACCCACGTCTGACGTAGCGGGCTCAGTGGTGCCCACGAGCTTCGTCACTACCGCAACTGACTGATTCCCCTCTAAAATCATTGCAACAACGGGTGCAGCGGTCATGTAGGTGACAATTGTATCAATAATCGCGCGTCCATAAGCCATCGCGTCTTTCTCGACGGGGAGATTGTGTGCTTTCAAATCCTCAATAATGCGATTCCCCTTCTTTTCGAACCACGCTTCGTCCTTGTTATAGTGCACGAGGAGGCGCGCTTCGTCAGGAACAAACATCTTCATCGCCACAAATTTAAGGCCGGTGCGCTCAAAACGGTTAATGACATCTCCTATGAGTGAGCGCTGGACAGTGTCTGGCTTTAGAATGACGAATGTCCGTTCTTGATGTGGTTTTCTATCCATATAATACAAAATAGTTACGCGAAATTGCCCCGAAAGTATACCGTATTTGAGTGTTAATTCAAGCAGGTAGTGCCATAAACAAAAGAGCCTGACCGAAGCCGAGCTCTTTGGAGGTGAGACGTTATGCTCACCAATGTGCAGACAACTTCACTCGAAGCGGTTGCAGTAGGTCGCCCCACTGGTCACCAATCCGAGAAAGAGGCAGCTGAGGCAGACGCATCCGCTCAACGTCGAGATAGAAGGCGCCCGTGCCTTCACATTCTTCACAATCTTCCTGCTGATGACCCAGTCGGTACTTCTCCAAATTCCAGCCATGCCCTTTGCAGGAGATGCAGATCGCTTCCCCGTGCCGAGAGGGGGCGTAGCGGTACGAGCCGATCTGACCGTCCCGAACCACGATTGTCTCTTCGCTGAAGTAGCCATTGCCTTTGCAGGCTGAGCAATCTTCATGCTCCAAGTGGAACCCGAAGTCCCACCCGTACCCATGGCAAGTGGTGCACGCCCGCCTGCCATACATGTCCGGAACGAGCCGGACTTCAAACCCTACAGGAACGCTGTCCATGAAAGCCTCCAGGTTTGGACATTGAACAGGCTGTATTATACACCAATACAGCCTTGATGTCAATCTCCTTATTTCGTCATGATTTCTGGACCCTTTTCGGTAATCGCCACCGTATGCTCGAAGTGCGCCGCACGTGAACCGTCCTTGGTGTACACACTATACCCGTCTCCATCATCGTCAAACCAGACGTCTTTCTTACCCATATTCACAATTGGTTCAATCGCGAACACATGCCCCACCTCAATGAGCATCCCTTTGCCTGGTTTACCATAATTTGGAATAAGTGGTTCTTCGTGAACGGCATAGCCGACGCCATGACCACAGAGTACCTCAACGATACTGAAGCCGTGTGCCTCTACAAAAGTCTGTACGGCATGACCGATGTCACCGATGTGATTCCCGGGCTGTGCGGCCTTTATACCAATCGCGCGTGCGTCTCTTGTCACACTAATGAGTCGCATCGATTCCTTGTCTGCGACCCCAACAGGGACCGTAACTCCTGAATCGACAATCATACCCTTGTATGCAACCGACATATCAAGATTGATGATGTCACCTTCTTTGAGTACTTCATCCTCACGAGGAATACCATGCTGTACCGTGTTATTCACCGAAGTACAAAGTGCTGCCGGATACGGGAATGCTGCAAACTCGGGATGGTAGCCCAGAAGTACTGGTTCAACACCATACTCTTCCACAAGCTCGAGCGCGTAGTCGTTAATCGCTTCAGTTGAAATGCCTGGCTTTGAGTACTCAGCAAGTTTCTTCAATATTTCAGCGAGTTTATGCCCACCAATACGTAAGAGCTCAATTTCTGCTTTTGTTTTTTTAGTTACCATAGTTATATGAAAATGTGTGAGCAAATCGCTTCGTGCACTGCTTCAATAGTCATTGTTCCATCAATATCGATGACACGGGTCTGCGGTCGTGTGTGGTAGTACTCGACGACAGGAAGTGTCTCCTCACGATACCACGTGAGGCGGGCCTCAATTGATTCTGGAGTATCATCTTCGCGCGCACGACCTACCATACGTTCCCGAACGACCGACTCTGGTGTATCGAGGTGAATCACTGTAACAGGAGAGCGTTTATAGAATGTAAACGCACTCTCGAGGACGTCGGCCTCATGCACGGTACGCGGAAACCCATCTATGAGGAGGTGGCAATCGTTATCAACCTTCTCTCGGAAGGCGTCCCCCCAGAGCACTACCGATAAAAAAAGTGGTTGGAGAATACCGGTGTTCAGAGTTTCGTTTACATGCTCTTCTGTATATCCTTCTTGCTTTGCAGCAAGCGCTCTGAAGCGACGTCCTGTCTGGATATCAGCAACCCTGCGTTCTGGATTACGCTCCTTGAGTACATTCATGAGTCGCGTGATTTGTGTCCCTTTACCACTCCCTTGCGGTCCAATAAAAACAATTGTCTCTGGCTTCATAACTATTTGGTAAGATAACTGAAAATCTGCGCACGTACTTCATCCTGAGTTTTAGAACCATCGATATCAATAAGTGTTCCGTAGTTCCTAAAAATTTCAATTGATTGTGTGGTGTGAAGATTGTACTCCTCGAGTCGTTTCTCGACGGATTTTGGGGAATCAACAATATCGCGCTCTCGCTCTGCGCTCCGCTTATGCGCCACATCATCAGTCACTGCAACGTGAAAGACAATATACGGTCTCCCCATCCACGTATGTATTTCATGGAAGAGTTCCGCCTCATGCGGCTTTTTTGCAACCGCTTCAAACACAATGTGTTCATCTACGTGCTGACTGACGAGCGCATGGGTCATCCAGTATGATGCAAGCCACTCAGGTGTTAGCTCGCCATTTTCGTACATCTCCTTCATCTTACGCCCTAACACTGTTGGTTGTTGTGCGGTCTCGCGCGTCTTGTTGCCGTTTGAGTAGAGAACACCACCAAAATGACTCAAGATGAGATTTGCCTGTGTCCCCTTACCCGAGGCAATCTTGCCCATGAGTACAATACTCTGGTATCTGGTGTTGTATTCCATTATTGCACTAATCTACCAGGTTTCCAGCCTGACGCAAGACGAAAGCGCGTATGGTATTCTACACGGATGCATCGCGTTCATATCATCACACTCTCGGGGAAACCAGGTAGCGGTAAGTCTTCGACTGCTGACCGTGTTGCCGAAATGCTCGGCTATACCCGTTACTCAACGGGAGATACTGTTCGTACCATGATTAAGAAAAAGAAGATGACTCTTTCTGAGTTCAACATCATGGCAGAGAAGGACCCGTCATTCGACTACGACCTCGACGAAGATTTGCGTAAGCATCGTGAGGACAAAGATGTGGTTATTGATTCCCGCCTCGGATTCTACTGGATACCGGAATCATTTAAAGTGTATCTCGACCTTGATGCGGAAGTCGCCGTTGCGCGTATTTATAAAGATTCAAACCTGAATGCGCTCCGTGGTATGACCGAAAACAATACTGAGGGCATGGATGCGGTCATCAACCAAGTAAGCGATCGTCTCAATAACGAACGTCGTCGTTTCAAGAAACTCTACAACATTAACCCATACGCAACAGCAAACTTCGACCTCATCATCGACACCTCACGCCACAGCCCACAAACCGTCGCCCTCACCGTGTTCGACCAGTACCAGAAGTGGCTCAAATCAACGAGCTGGAAGCAAGTTATTTCACGTGTACCTCTCGGCTATTCCTTTAAAAACGAATATTAAATTAGAAAAACCCACGACTTCAGCGCGGGTTTTTCTTTGTAATAAGATTTATTTAATCTTAATACTGCCTTAACGAAACTTGAGAATCTACGCGGCGTACAAGGTCTATAACCACCGAAACCGCAATAAGAAGTGCAGTACCGCCAATCGCGAACGCTTGCGTCTTCGTAAAGATTTGCATAGCCATTGGGAGTACGGCAATGAATCCGAGGAAGAACGCTCCAATAAGCGTGAGGCGCGTGATGAGTTTCCCGAGATACTCAGAGGTCTGATTTCCGGGGCGAATACCGGGAATAAATGCACCAGTACGCTGAAGATTCTTTGACATTGCGTCAGGATCAAACGTCACCGCAGTATAAAAGAACGTAAAGACGATAACGAGTACGAAGTACGCAATCGCGTACAGTGTCTGATCCTGAGCGAACGCATTTACCTTTTCAAGAGCACCCGCCACTCCCGTCACACCAAACGAGGCGAGGATGTTCAATATCATCTGGGGAAAGAGAAGGATTGAAAGCGCAAAGATGATAGGAATAACGCCGGCCTGATTGAGGCGGAGGGGAAGGTAGCTTGTGGTACCTCCATAGGTCTTACCACCGCGCACTTGCTTTGCATGCGTCACCGGAACCTGACGCTCTGCCTGCGTCATATAGACAACACCAAAGATGATTGCGAATGCAGCAACGATGAAACCAACAATGAATGGAATCTGTGAAGGATCGTAGTTCACGAACACCTGACGTATCTGTCCTGGGAGTGAAGCGACAATACCTGCAAAGATAATAATGGAAACACCATTTCCAACACCGTACTCAGTCACGAGTTCTCCAAGCCAAATGAGGAGCATCGAGCCTGCAACGACAATGACAATGTTGGTGATAAATGCAAACGTGTCGAGCCCGACAAGTACACCCTGACTCTTGAGGAGTGAAAGGAACCCGAACGCCTGAAGAATTGCGAGCGGAAGCGTGAGCATGCGACTGTACTGAGTAAACTTGATGCGCCCCATCTCTCCTTCCTCACTGTACATCGACTTGAGCTTCGGTGACATCACAGTCATGAGCTGCATGATGATAGACGCTGTAATGAATGGCCCCACGCCGAGCATAATCAAAGAAAGATTCGAAAGACCACCACCGGAGAAAATATTGAGAAGTCCGAGAAACTGATTGTTTTGGAAGAATTTCTCCAAGACGAGTGGGTCAACACCAGGAATCGGTATTGCAGCAAGCGCACGGAAGATGATGAGTGCACCGAGCACGAAGAGCACACGATCCCGAATCGCTTTCTCAGTGAAGATTATTTTGATTTTTTGAATGAAAGCTTCCATGCTGGTGTCAGTAATTACGTGTAATAGCGACTACGACTTCAAGGACTATTCTAGCAGATTCTTGCCGCATAGACAGGAATTTCAGAATTACGCAGCGATAGTACCTCCTGCCTTTTCAATCTTCTCCTTAGCCGATGCTGAGAAACCACAATCACGAATCGTGAGTTTCTTCGTAATCTCTCCGGTTCCGAGAATCTTTACCGCAGGGATACGTCCACCACTCTTTGAAATAATACCCTTTGCAAAGATAGCTCCAGGATTTACCTCGTTTCCTGCATCGAATGCAGCTTCGAGTGCTTTGAGATTAACAACAACTGCTACCACTTTCTCTGCGTTTACCGTGCGTGCACGGTTCTTACCGTGACCACGAAGCTTTGGGAGCTTCTTGATAACGTCACGCATTTCAGGGCGTCGGCGATTACCTGCACGAGCAGTCTGCCCCTTCCCTCCCTTACCCGAGGTCTTACCACGTTTTCCACCACGCCCAATACGGTGTGCGGTTTTGTTACTACTCGGTGATTTTAGATTATGTATCTGCATGCTTAGAATTTATTTTGAGTGTAACGAGTTAAAAATTCTTAGCCGTCGTTTTGAGTTATTCCTAATGCCTCAAAACGAGCGCCACGTTTTCTTATATCGATTTCTCAATATTACTTATAAAGTTAATTATTTACGCTTTAAGCTTCTTGAGTGCAGCGACTGTTGCACGTGCATTGTTAAGTCGATTCTTGCTGCGTGAGAGAATCTTTGCGGTCACGTCTTTTACGCCAGCGAGCTCGAGCATGGTACGAACAGAACTTCCCGCAACAAGTCCGCGCCCTGGAGCCGGGATAATCATTACGGTACTTGCTCCAAGCTTAACCTGAACATCATGGGGAATGTGCTGGTGCTTGTTCATCGGTACTTCAAAAACATGACGACGAGCATCACGAGCTGCCTTTTCAATGGCGAGCTGCGTATCTCCTGCTTTACCGATGCCAACCCCTACCTTTCCCTTCTTGTTACCAATCGCAACCGCAACAGAGAAACTGAAGCGGCGGCCGCCAGCGACCACGCGGGCAACACGGCGAATATTGATAATCTTTTGCTCAAATTCAGAACGAACGCGCTCGTCACGGCGGCCGCCGCGGCGGGGACGACGTGCATTCTTGTTGCGATCTCCTGAAGCCCCTCCAGGACCTCGGCGTCCGCGCGAATCTCCGCGTGGAGCTGTACTTGGCGCCACTGTCTCTGCAGTGGTCGTTTTTGACTCTGTTGTTGCTGCTACAGCAGCTTCTTGTGTATTTTCAGTCATAGTACTTTAGTATGCGAATAATTAAAATTGAAGACCAGCTTCACGTGCACCATCAGCGAGTGAGGCAATCATTCCCTGATATTGGAAACCACCGCGATCAAAGACAACTGTGGTAATCCCCTTCTCTTTTGCTTTCTCTGCAATGAGCACGCCGACTTCCTTTGCGCGGTCGAGTGGCTTTGCTCCCTTCGCTACGCGAGAGTCCGCTGCAGCAAGCGTCTTACCTGACTCGTCATTAATAAGCTGCGCGTAGATAAAGCGGTTGCTTCGGAAGACCGCGAGACGTGGACGTACTTCAGTACCAGAAACCTGTGTACGAATACGTGCATGGCGACGAATTCGCTGCATTACTTTTGTTGGTGTTGTACTCATATTATTTCGTTAAAAGCAGATAAGGTTAGACACCCTTCTTGCCTTGCTTACGGATAATATATTCTCCAACGTAGTGAATACCCTTGCCCTTGTATGGCTCTGGTTCACGTACCTTGCGAATGTCTGCTGCAAATTGTCCAACAGCCTCGATGTCAGGGCCCGATACCGTAATGAGACTCTTCTCAACGATTGCGCTTACACCTTCAGGCAAGACGAGCTCGACAGGATGCGAGAACCCCATGGCGAGCTTTATCTTGTTTCCCTGCATTTCTGCACGGTATCCTACTCCTTCGATTTCCAATTTCTTGACGAACCCTTCAGTGACCCCTTTCACCATATTGCGAAGGTGCGCTGCGAATGTTCCCCAAAGGGCCTTCGCCTTATCGCTTCCTGGCTTTGGTGCGAATTGTACAATGCCATCAGCAATCGTCACAATGACGTCGTTTGTGTACGCACGAGTGAGTGTTCCCTTTGGTCCTTTTACCGTAAGAACGTTCCGCTCTGCGGTGACTTCGACTCCCGTAGGAATCTGTATTGGTTGTTTTCCAAGTCGGCTCATACGTAATAATTACCAAATGATGAATAGTTCCTCACCACCTACACGCTTCTCCTTCGCTTCCTCACCAGTCAAAATACCGGCAGGAGTTGAGAGAATGCGCTTACCTTTTCCGAACTTAACGGGAAAGATTTCTGTAGTGCGAATATATAGACGTCGACCAGGTTTTGAAACGCGCTGTACCCCGCGAATTTCGTGAGCACCTTCTGTGTACTTGAGGGTGACATCAAGTGTCTTCTTGACCTTCTTACCACGCTTCACCGCACCGGTGACAAAGCCTGACTGTACGAGCTTTTCAGCAATCGCATGTTTCATCTTTGAATACGGAATGCTCACCTCACGCTTTCCTACCATTCCTCCATTTTTAAGTTGGATGATGAAATCTCCAATAGGATCGTTTACCATGATGATTTCTTAATACCTGGTATAAGTCCTTCATTTGCTGCCTCACGAAAACAAATACGGCACATCGCAAAGTCACGAAGATAGCCATGTCGTCGTCCACATTTGAAACAGCGTCGTACCACACGGCTTTTGAACTTTGGTGGTCGTGCCGCTTTGATTAAGAGTGATTTTCTTGCCACTTTTATAGTGTTACCCGAGCGCCATCTCTCGATGTCCGTCCGGTCATAGTAATGGTGTGCGGTACTGGTGAGTGGTATTACTGAGAAGTAGTAACCGTTCTCTCCGAACGCGGTATTCACGTAAAGACTCGCTTTCCGTCCCTCCCGAAGGAGTCGATCGGCGCGTCTGTGTTCGCCCATATGGGCTAAACTACGAGAATATGCGTATATCGCTACGGGGGTAAATATACCAGAGTGCACTTAGAAGTCAACAGATACAACAAAGGCGCTCAGGGAGCGCCTTTGAATCATTTTCACCCCCTCAAAAGAACTCGGAGTGTTTTTCACGCATTGCCGACTCCCACAATGGAAATGCCTCGCGGTCGAAATGACGACGGGCAATTCGACAGAGAACTTCTACCTGTTCCCGATCTCTCGGCCTGTCGGTAGTCCACTGACTGAGAAGCGTAATGATTGCGCTTGGCGGATTGGCCAACACGAATCTGAGCACTGACCTGATCAGGAAGCCGCGATTATATGAACGAGGATTCCTACTCTGGTAGTAGACAGAATTCCGCGTGACCCCAACAAGTGCAGCAATCTCGTCAACAGAAAGTCCGAGCTGTTCTTGTACCCTCAGAAAAGCTTCTTTCACGATGTTTCTCCCTTTCTCTGATAGCGATTGAGGTTCTAAGAGTACTCTGTAGGATTTCTTTAAAAATTGCAAGTTAGTGAAACGGCTGACCCTTCGGCGCAGCCGTTTCAAAAAAGAAACCCGCCAAAACGAGTCTCCTCGCAGCGGGTCTGTGCAGCTGTACCTGGTTCAATCTTCTTCGACCATATCGTCCTGGGCGTTGGTCCCAAAGAAACCAGCCTTTCCAAACCTTCTGCCATCAATGTTGCCACCTCTCGCAAGAACGATCTCAGCAATTTGTTTCTCATTTTCGAGCAATGGGTGATACTTGTCCCACTGCAGACTGTCTTTGTGTCCCAACCTCACAACACCCTCTCGAGAGCCCCATACTTCGGGGAACGAAACGACGGTTCCGCTGACTGCTCCCTTGGAGCGTGTTCTTGTCACCTCAAGTGCCATGCTTGTCTCCATATCCAATCCCACGATTGGTTACGGCACACGATATAGCGTTGAGTGTGCTCTGTCAAACAAAAATTTGAACAAAACAAAACCCTGGACAGTCATGCACTGTGCAACGGGGGTTCGTGCTCGGCATTTCGCGGGTCTACTGAGGCTCGGGAATCAGCACATCTACATGATTCATGTTCCCAAGATCAATGGGTGTCCGATTCTGTTCCGAGGGAAAAAATTCCGGATGTGCTTTTCGCATGGCACGTTCCCATGACACAAATTCAAATCCAGGACCTTTGAATCGATTTGCGATTCTGACAAGCAGTCTCGTATTTTCTCGATTCTTCGGCTTCACGTCAATCCAGTAGTTGAGTAGTTTTGAGATGCACCGCGGAGGATCCTGCCCAATGAACCAATACACGATACTGATTGCTGATTGGAATGAATATGGTCGCATCTCTCTACGTGACACTACCGAACGATCTATTCCCAAAAGAGCTCCAAACTCCACCAGGCTGAGGCCAAGCTGTATTCTGATTGCTCTGAAGTTTTGCATCACCACTCCTTGGTTGAAACATGGAACAAACGGCAACCACTACTATACGTGAAGCAAGCACTCTTGTGAACGTGATATAAGAAAAACCCCGCGCTAGAGGCGCGGGGTTTTTCTTCCTCATTTCTTCCAAAATTACTACTTCTTTCGTGACTTTCCTGCCTTTACGGGCTTTGGTCCGCGCGTTACCTCTACGGCACCTTCAGCCTTAAGCGGAAGACCAATGTGGCGGAGGAGTGCCTCTGCTTCCTTCTTGGTCTTTGCTGTCGTTACAATAGTGACTGCAAAACTAAAGATATCTTTAACGTCCTCATCTCCTGTCTCAGGAAAGATGGTGTGTTCTTTGATACCGATGGTTATGTTGCCCATTTCATCGATAGCGGTTGTCTTGAGTCCACGGAAGTCCTTCGTTTGAGGGAGTGCGACATGAATGAGCTTATCGAGGAATGAGAACATGCGAGGGCCGCGCATCGTAACCTGGTACCCAATGATGTCTCCTTCGCGGAGTTTGAAGGATGCAATTGACTGCTTTGCAGGACGAGGTGAAGTCTTTTGTCCGGTGATGCGCGCAAGACGGTCTTGAATTACTGCAAGCTTCGCTTTGTCTTGTACCTTTCCGGTACCGATCGAAACAACTGCCTTCACAATGCGTGGAGCTTGCATGACATTTTTATAGCCCATTTCTCCTTTGAGGGCACCAAATGCGTCGTTTACTTTTTCTTTCGTTGTTTTCATACTAAAACGTTATTGAGTGCGATTATACTTTCTCCCCACTACGCTTTGTAACACGAGTCTTCTTTGCGGTCTTCCCTGCTCCTTCGATGTTATATCCCACTCGAGTCGGCTTTCCCGTCTTTGCGTCCTTGAGTCCAACAACCGATACCGCTACTGGCATTGGCTTGTGTACCAGTTGTCCCTGCTGTCCTTTACGCTTTGACTTCTGGTGACGTGTTACGACAGATACCCCTTCTACCAAAAGCATCGACTTCTTTGGAAATGCGCGAAGCACTTTTCCCTCTTTTCCCTTATCCTTTCCTGATCGTACTATGACGATGTCTCCTTTCTTGATTTTCATGCCTAGTATTTCTTAATGAGTACAACGAATTTAGAAAATCTTGGCCGTCATTTTGTTGGACCCCCGTCCTTCAAAATGAGCGCCATACTTTCTATTATTGTGATGCTCTCATATGCTAATAAATGTTATTTAAACAACTTCAGGTGCAAGAGAAATAATCTTCTGATACCCCGCTTCAGCAAGCTCTCGGGGAATTGGTCCAAAAATGCGGTTTGCGCGTGGCTCCTTCTTTTCCTTATCGACGAGCACTACCGCATTATCATCGAAACTCACATACGAACCATCCTTTCGGCGGAACGGCTTTACCTGTCGCACAACTACGCCGTACACGATATCTTTCTTCTTTACCTGCTTTCGTGGTTCTGCCGTTTGAATTGAAAGCACGACCATCTCTCCGAGCTCTGCATAACGCTTCTTTGAGCCTCCGAGCACTTTGAACACGCGGCCGATTTTACCGCCTGAGTTATCTGTGATCTTTACGATTGATTGTGGCTGAATCATATGCGTGTGTTATGCACTCTTTTTAGTGATAGTGGAAAGGAGCACAAAGTGCTTTCGCTTCGAGAGTGGGCGTGACTCCTGTATTTCGACCACGTCTCCCGTCTGCGCAGTGTTCCCTTTGTCATCGACGAGGTACTTCTTTGTACGGCGCATGAACTTTTGGTACTTAGGATGCTTCACATACCGCTCAACCGCGACTGTAATCGTGTCTTGCATTTTTGTCGCAACTACCGTTCCACGGAGTACGCGACGCTTTCCAATCTGTGTTGTTGTTTCTGTTTCCATACAAATATTTCTATGCGATTTCCGCGACGCCGGAAGCATTACGGTGAGTAAGCTCAGTGAGCGCTCGGGCAACCTCACGACGAAGGTTCTTTCCGGCATGCACATTGCGCATTGCGCTTCCTGCGATACCAAATCGAAGCTTACGAAGTTCTTCTCGCTTTTCCGCGATATACTTTACCAGCTCACCTTCACTTTTTTCTCGAATTTCTTTCATGTTCATATCCTAAACCATGGTTTCTGCACGAGTAACCATCTTTGCCTTAAGCGGAAGCTTTGCGGTTGCCTTGCGGAGTGCCTCACGAGCAACTGCTTCGCTCACGCCATCGATTTCAAAAAGAACGCGGCCTGGACGAACTTCAAACACGAAGTGCTCTGGGTCTCCCTTCCCCTTACCCATACCTACTTCCGCAGGCTTCTTCGTCACCGGTTGGTCGGGGAAGATGCGAATCCAGATTTTCCCCGTCTTTCCGAGTGTACGACTGATGACCCGTCGCGCTGCTTCAATCTGATTACTCTTTACGCGCGCTTGTGTTTCAGCCTTAAGGCCATATGCACCAAAAGCTACAGTAACGCCACGGCTTTCAGGCGCATTGCGCTTTGCCTCGCTCTTGCGGCCAATCTGCCACTTTCGGTGTTTTACTTTTTTAGGAAACAACATACATTCAAACTAATTACTACCTGCGCTGCGCGTACTACGCTCCTTACGAGTCTGAGCTTCCTCAGCGTTTGCCTTGCGATCTTCAAAAACATCACCGCGGTAAATCCATACCTTGATGCCAATAGCACCGTACGGAAGCCTTGCGGTCTCGCGCGCAAAGTCGATGTCAGCACGGAGTGTCTGGAGAGGAATACGACCTTTCTTGAGTTCCTCCTTACGTGCCATCTCAGCGCCACCAAGGCGACCTGATGAAATAATACGTACTCCCTTTACATCACGATTCGCCATGACTTTCTCAACGGTCTGTTTCATGACACGACGAAACGGCATGCGCTTCTCGAGTCCTTCGACAACCATCTGACCAACAATTGAGGCTGAGAGTTCTGGTGAACGCACTTCTTCGATATCAATCTTAATCTCAGGCATACTTCCAAGCTTGAGGGTTCGAAAGAGCATGTCAACCTCCTTCTTGAGCTTCGTCGCTCCTTCGCCACTTCGGCCTATAATGAGACCAGGGCGGGCAGTCGCTACCATAATGCGGTAGATTTTATCGTTTCGTTCAATCTCAACTGAGGCAACGTACATACCTCGAAGACGCTTTGCCAAAAACTTTCGTACCGCTGCATCAGTGCGGAGGTACTCGCGATATTTCTTTGGTTCAGTCGTAAACCAGCGTGACTTCCAGTCACGGATGATGCCGAGGCGGTGAACGTATGGATGAACGACGTGTGTCATGGTAAAAGTATAAAAGCTAATTACTTAGTCCCTAATTCAACAGAAATATGGCTACTTCTCTTGTTGATGCGTCCTGCAGCACCGCGTGCGCGTGGCATAAAACGCTTTGCTACCGTTCCTTTATCGACAGCAATCGCCTTCACCACCAAAGTCTCAATCGCTACACCTTGAGACTTTGCGTTTGCAACTGCTGATTCGATGAGTTTGGTGAACGGGAGTGCCGCACGCTTGTTTACAAACTTGAGTGTTTGAAGCGCCTGTGGCACCTTCTTCCCACGAACAAGGTCCGCGAGGAGGCGTACCTTACGGGGTGATTGTCGATAGTTTTTGAGAAATGCTTTCATGGTATACGTTACTTCTTAGCAGGCGTGGTGGACTTCGCTGCCTTTGCCGCAGTGATTTCTGCCTCCTTCTTCTTCACCTCGAGCTCCTTCTGCATCTTACCTCCGTGACGGATGAATTTCTTCGTTGGAGAAAACTCTCCAAAACGATGTCCTACCATATCCTCTGACACGAAGACTTCAATGTGTACACGACCGTTGTATACACCAAACGTGAATCCCACCATTTCTGGAGAAATAACACACGCGCGGTCCCACAGCTTAAGAGTACCGGTTTGATCGGGCTTCTTTCCTACTACCTTCTTGAGAATTTTCTCATTAACGTAGGGTCCTTTATAGAGTGATCGTGACATAGAAAAGTAAAACGCTTATTGAGCGCGAAGTCGCACCTGTAATGGTGAGAGCCTCGTGTAACAGCAGGTAACGGCCAGTGCTACACAAAATTCCCACAGAGTTCCTTGCAAACATTACTGTGTAGATAGCACAGTAGACCACAAAGATTCCGAACGGGGGTTATACTACGCGATAGCCGAAAATAAGTCAACACACCCTTTATTGGTCAGGGAAAAGGAAAGCCCCGCGAGCGGGGCTTTGTGAGGACATCGAGCATCTTCATGATGCTCCAGTGCCCCGAAGGGAATACGCGGTGAACTTGTTCTCCGGAAGGGAGCTCTCGAATACAGGAGTCAGACCGATTTTCTTGTCGTGCGACCAGACGGCAACAACCTGTGACTGGTCTGACCGGAAGGTGGCTGGAGCACCCGCGTTGTAGTGACAATCTGTTGTGGCCACCCCGGTAAAGAGCGTACGCTGAGCGTACTTCTCTGACAGGATGCACGCATAGACAAGTACCAATGCTGATGCACGTCGGGGTGTAACGGCAATATCCTCTTGAAGAAAAGGTCCGACTCCTA
>JANOXF010000042.1:0-5184 GCA_031418275.1 Candidatus Kaiserbacteria bacterium | reverse complement strand
TATCTTATTACTCACCTTTATTACCGGGCTTGCGTCCGGTGTATACGTCTATTTCATCACCCGAGACTCTGGTGGCGAGAAAAGCATTGAGGTGCCTATCGAAAAAGGATATGAAGTTGTTGCGTACACGTACGGGGGGTGCGAACGCATAGGCTGTTCATCGTACAAACTTGCAGACGATGGCACATACTCGTACCTCATGCAGAGCGTTGGGCGGGGCAATGAGCGTTTCGATGATTCTCTTTCCGAAAAGCAGCATGAAGAACTTACTGCTGACGTAGAAAGTACTGACTATACTTCAGTCGAGAAGAGTGTGTTCGCGGGTACGTGTCCTGATACCTATGATGGCTTGGCCTATCGGTTTGAAATCCGGATTAAAAGTAATCGGTATAGTTTTGACTCATGTACACAATCGCTCGAAGGAGAAGCGCTCTTTGAGCTCCTCATTAAATATTTTGATATTATGAATGTGACGCATTCCTCGTGAGTACATGATGCGGTATGATACAGAGTATGCGATACCTTTTTGTCCCACTCTTCTTTCTTGTATTCGTGGTCCCTACTGCGGAAGCGCATGTCCCCGTGCTTGTCGAGCAATCATCACTTCACGATATCACACGCATTGAGTCACCAGAGATTTCACACGCCTACTACGGGACACTCAAGGATTTTCCCCACACGTATGAGATTGTGAGTCGTGAACCGTTCTCACTCTTTGCTGAAGTTCTCATGCCGGATAGGGAAGAGAGTAAAACAGTGGTTTCGGGAATTATCATTCGGGCAGTGAGCGAACGGGGCCGTGTTACTGAGGTAGCACGTCTGCTTGCTCGCGATGCATCATGGGATTCCTTCTATGAGCCCATAGGGGGTGATAGCTATCTCCGGGGTGCATCATATACAGGTGAACTAGAGGCGGGAACATATCGGATAGAGGTGACCGCACCGGATAATGATCAGAAATATGTGCTCGTTGTTGGAAAGAAAGAAGATTTTAGTGGTATTGGCTATTTTGAAACGGTAAAGAGAATCGCTGAAGTAAAGGCGTTTTTTGGTAAGTCACGCGTTATGGTCATTCAGTCACCCCTCGTGTACGTACCGCTCCTTGTGCTTGTATGCATCGGGGGCTTTATCTACTATCGTCACAAACGGAACAACAAGAGCAGTGAATAAAATAAGAAAATGATACAATAAATTTATGTTTAGTGATGTAAATGAGATTGCTATAGTTGTCACCGCGTTGCTCTGTATTGCTATCGGAAGTATCTGGTATTCACCACTCGTATTTGGGAAGTACTGGATGAGCGCGGCGAGACTTTCCGGAGAAGACCTTAATATGAATCGTTCTTCGCTCATTCGTTCGCTCGCATATGCAGGGGTAGCAAATACTATTTTCGTGTATGTTGTTGCGCGACTCATTGCACGTGCTTCAGCTGAACAGTTTTCCTTAGCCACGATTGGTGGTCTCCTCGTGCTCCTCATCACTGCATCAATGGCGAGTGTTGTGGTTTGGGAGAAAAAGAGTTTTGTGTATCTTGCAATTCATATCGGGTACATTTCACTCGTCGTTTGCTTCAGTATTGTCGTTCTGTCACTCTGGCCGTGGTAATGTATTCTGTATGATTCACAAGATACAGATAACCATCCTCATTCTCCTCATTCCCATCGGGGGACTGTATCTTTACACAAAGAGTCAAGGAATTCCTTTTATGGAAATTTTCTCACTCGGGACTTCAGTGGCTCTCGTGGGAGAAATCCCCATCAACGTTGAAGTGGCAGATACAGAACAAAAGCGAGTGCAGGGGCTTTCAGGGAGAAATTCTATGGACAATTCAAACGGTATGCTCTTTGTATTTGATACCGCTGACTATCATGAATTCTGGATGAAAGATATGAAGTTTCCAATTGATATTATCTGGATTGGTGAAGATCTCAAGGTAGTCAGTATCGATAGTAGTGTGCAGCCAAGTTCATATCCGAAACGATATCGACCGACACGACCAGCACGGTATGCGATAGAGACCAATGAGCGCTTCACCGACACCTTTATTATCACCCCAGGAAATGCTGTCCGCCTCCCAATCACGGTAGAAAAGACTGTTGGCAAAAACTAGAAATTGTTGTACAGTGTGGGCTACGAATGTGATCGCTCCGCGTCACTTTTTTGGTCTCAATGCTCAGGAGAGGAGTTTTGCTGCTAAAAAAGTGGCGCGGAGAGGAAAGTCCGAACACACTTCAGGCTTCGGCCTGAAAGAGTAGCGGGTAACGCCCGTCGTGGGTGACCATAGCGTTGCGAACAGAAACGATCCGGTTTGGTCCGGCTGAAACGGCAAAATACGTACTTGTGTGCAAGGCCGTGCCCCGCACCACTCTTTGTTTCTCGATGAGAAACAAAGAGTGGTGCGGGGAGTGCCGCATGAGCAGTATGGCAACATACTGCCAAGGTAAATGATCACAGGAGTGCTCTGCACTCCACAGAATTCGGCTTATATTCGTACAAACACACACCCATGCGGGTGTGTGTTTGCGTATGTTACAATCGTAGATGTGGTAGTTGTTTTATTTATTTTTTGATTTAAAGGGTTTTACTTATGGAAAAAGATCTTATTGCAGAAACACTGCGTTCATACGCTCAGAATATACTCGTCGTCGTGTTTGGGCTCCTTCCCATCTTTTTTGTGCCTTCATCACTTGTGCCGTTTGAGTACACCAAGATAGTCTTTGTGGTTGCTGGATTACTCTCCGCGCTTGTGCTCTACAGTCTCTCTGCACTTCGCGCCGGTGGGGTACATGTTGGTGCTTCGTTCACGATAATTGCAGTATGGTTTCTCGCACTCATTGCGCTCATATCGTCCCTTCTTTCCGGTGATTTCAGAGACTCGCTCATGGGTGACGTAATGACGACACATACTACTGGGTTTCTCATCATCATTGCACTTATCATGAGTACGTGGGTTCTTGTTGATGCCGGGAAACGAGCAGTTATGCGACTCTACATGCTCCTTGCGGGAAGTACGATTCTCTTAGTCTTGTACCACGTCATACGTCTATTCTTTGGGCCTGATATGCTCTCATTCGGAATCTTTACCGGCTCAATAGGCACTCCTGTTGGTGGATGGAATGATCTTGCGCTTTTCCTTGGGCTTTCCGTCATTTTGGCACTTGTTGCGCTTGATCAACTTCCACTTACCAAACACGGACGCACGCTTTTTGCTATTGTGACATTTCTCTCACTCCTTATGCTTGGCGTGATTAACTTCTTCACCGTCTGGATTGTGCTCGGTATCACAAGTCTTGCCGTAGTTGTGTATTCGCTTGGCAAAGATCGTTTCTCTGGTAGTCAACTGCCACTTGTTGAGCAGAAGCCATTTAACGCGACTTCGCTCATTGTTTCACTCGTGGTGTTTGCCGCGTCGGTACTTTTTATCATCGGTGGTGCATCACTCGGTGGCATGGTTTCAAAGTACACGGGTGTCTCATACATTGAGGTACGCCCATCAATACAGGCAACCGCAGATATTGCGCGCAATGTGTATAAGGAGAATGCTGTACTTGGCGTCGGTCCCAACAAATTCATTGATGCGTGGAGACTCTATAAAGATCCAAGTATCAACAGTACAGTCTTCTGGAACACCGATTTTATTGCCGGGAATGGCTATGTTACGACATTCTTTATCACGATGGGTGTGCTTGGGGCGCTTGCGTGGATACTGTTCTTCGCTGCGTTTCTCCGATCCGGTATACGAGTGCTCCTTATCGGCGGTGACCAAGATAGGATGTGGTACTTCATTGGGATCTCTTCATTTGTGAGTGCACTCTACATTTGGGGAATGTCCGTTATCTATGTCCCTGGTGCAGTCATGCTCATGCTCGGAGCGCTCTGTATGGGAATTACACTCTCTGCTGAACGTGCGCTAGGAAATCGAGAGCGTGTTATGTTCTCACTCGTGACGACACGACGTACAGGGTTTATCTTTACCCTTTTAGTTATAGCGGTCATCATCGGTTCTGTAGGTGGTCTCTACACGGTAGGGGAACATTATGCGGCTGCATATACCTTCAATAATAGTAATGTCATTCTACAGAACGAAGGAAACGCTGCTGCGCAGCTCGAAGTACAACGAGCGTTTGCGCTCTACCAAAGCGACGTGTATCTGAGACGTGTTGGTGAGTTGCAGCTCTTGCGGATTAACACATTGCTCAGCCTTCCGACACCGACCGACGCAGAGCGTACTGAGTTCGAGCAGGCAATTGTGGCAGGAAGTAATGCTGCAGAACAGGCGAGTACAATAGATCCTCAGGACCCAGAGAATTGGGCGCTCCTCGGAAATATCTATAGTGTGCTCATGGGTGCAAAAATTGAAGGTGTCTATGAAAATGCAAAAGCAGCCCTCACCCGTTCACGTGAATTGAATCCAAAAAATCCACTCATCGCGCTCAATATTGCAGTGCTTGAGGGACGTAAGGGAAATTACGATACTGCCCGCACCCTTACCAATGAAGCCATAGCCTTAAAGCCTGACTACACTGATGCGTTTTATTACCTCTCACAAATTGATATTGTGACCGGCAACGTAGAGGGGGCAATCAGTGCAACCATTTCGACGATTACGCTCGAACCTCAAAATCCCGTCCGATACTACCAACTTGGGGTACTCGAAGCTGCACGTCAGAATGTTAAAAATGCTATAGCTGCATTTGAACGTGCGGTGCAACTCGATGAAAGCTACGCAAACGCACGATTCTTCCTCGCGGTCTCATATGATGCTGATGGTCGAAAGGCTGACGCACAGCGTGAACTTGAAAAAGTCCTTGTACTCAATCCAGGAAATGAGGAGGTCATGCGTCTTATCACCATTCTCAAAAATGGGGGAAGCTTGAGTGCAAGCGTGAATCCTCAGAGTGAGACTTCGGGAGTTACTGAAAACCAAGGAGTTGATGTGGAGAATGGTACCGTGACGACAGAGAAAGTCTCTGATACTCCACTTGTGTCGCCGGTCAATACTGTACCCGAAGCCCAGAAGACAACACCTGAACCTACGGTACCTTAACACTACAGCATGGTAACGAGAGCAATTAATGCAGTGTATAAAGAAGTACGCGGCCTCCATCAGGCCGCGTATGTTCTTGCCCTCTTTACCTTCGGCTCTCAAATTCTTGCGCTCATAAGAGACCGTCTCCTTGCAC
>JANOXF010000041.1:0-15332 GCA_031418275.1 Candidatus Kaiserbacteria bacterium | reverse complement strand
ATTTCACCTTTAAACTCACCAGATGCATTTGGGTCAGTTATGTTAACTGGGATCTCGATTTTATATTCATCTTTTTCCTTTCCTATATTCGTCATTCCCTCTGGGGTTCTATCGCCAACCTTCTCCACTCGAATCTGACCTCTAACCTCTACTTTCACCCCATTGAGTTCATACTTATTACCTTTTGGAGCTTCTACGGGAGACTCCGCCTTTGGTTTTTTGAATCCTTCATCCATATTTTTGAAAATCAAACATTTGTAATGTTAATCACATTATAGCATCCCTGGAAGATGCTCTTACATAAACGTAATCGATTTCACCAACGTTTGAAACACTGCGCGCTGAGGGTCTGACTCTCCATCATACTGACCGACAATCAAATAGTACTTACCCTTGTTGAATGCGATGTATATATCTTGCTGGTAGAGCCCATCAGCCTTGTAGTGGAGTGTTTTTGCTCCATCAATCTCTATCTCCTCAGGTACACCGAGTGCAAGGTTATATGACGTAAGTGGTGCATTTGCTTCAGCCCAATTACGTATCTTCGTTATGCGATCAACCTCGGGGGTTCCTGATGCCACGGTCGACGTACTTTCCGCTGGTTTATTGAACACAAAGAGACTCATACTTGGGGGCGTCTCTCCTACAAAATCAGGCTTCTGAAGTTCCATATATGCATCCGTCCGCATCAAAATAAATGCAGCAATAGGTCCCCCATTCGTGGCATTTTTATCAAGGACAGGTTCAATGTACGTATACGCATCTTCACCACTCGGGAATGAGAAGGCAATATTGAGCTCAGGTCGTTCAATTGTCTCATTGGTCGTCACTGCCACCGTACGGTTCTGAAGCAAGGGGCGGACAACCATTATGCCGACAATAATCACTACCACTACTAGAATTCCACCTATAATCAGTTTAATTTTTTTATCCATAGAAAATACGCTACTTGCCCTGTTAATGACGTACGAGCACAGCATTCATTACGTACCTATTCCGACAACCTCTTAACCAACGTATACTCAAACCCTCCTCTACAGTCCGAGCACAATATCTTTGAGGAGAATACCTCGCTTGAGGTTCTGATTACGAAGTGTGAGCACTGGCTGGTAGTTCCCCTCCCCATCTTTAATTTCAACGACGACAGTGTAGCGACCTGGAGCAATGAGGAAATAGAACTTCCCAGACACATCCGCAACAACTTTCTTCACGACAATGTCTTGGTCAGGGTGGAACACTTTAATAACGGCAAATGGTACAGGATCGCCATTTGCATTGCGTACAACCGTCGTAAGGTGGAAGTGCCGCTTCCACAGCATCTCCGCGGTCCAAATAACGGCATACGCTGTGCCCATCACCCAGTTCCATATATTTGGACTCACAAAGAGTACGTAGAGTGTGTACGCAGCACCTGCAAGAAATAGTGTATTGAGGATACTAATCCAGATTTGTCTGCGCTTTCGTTTGTTCGAGAATCCCATGCGCACCTTTTCTTCTTCGTTCCAATCTCTTCCCTGTGCATCCATAGGAATGTTTCTTCGAACAACCGTCGTGCTGTCAACAACATCAAACGTCTCACCGAAATACAGATTGTCATACACATAGTCATTATGCTTCTTGAACAAATCATCGGACGGGAACGTGTAATGGGTCTTTGATGGCATCACTCGGTATCGTCCAGGAGGCGGAAGGAATCCATACCGCCCTTCAATGTCAGTGACCGCACCTAAGACCTCCTCTCCCGAATCAATTGACACGAGAGAAACATACGCGGGATCAAGTGGTCGCTTCGTTCTGCCGTCGTACACCGTACCCCACGGTTCAACAATTCTTCGTTTGCGGGGCGCGAGCATGCTAAAGAGTCGTCTCACAACGAGCCATGCGTCGTTGAGTGATTGCACGCGGAGTGAAGTGACGAGTGGCCGAATGATGAGGGAGACAAGACCAAGTGCAATGAGGATTTGACCCCAGATATTTTCTCTCACGGCATTCGATACCTGACGTATTTTCTCTATTGAAGCGCCAAGCACTCGCTTCCACGCACTCTCAGGCTGAGGAAGTGTCTTTCGAACAATCTTTTCTTGAACAATTTCGCGAGAAGGATTTGCCGGCGGTTTCACTTCAGGTGTCTGTTCTAATTGTGGAGGGATGGTGAGCTCTGATCTGTCAACACTCCCGACGCTTGCTCCCGGTGCTGGTCGCCACGATGATGGATTGGCTTGATTTTGAATCGGCGGAAGTACATACGATGGTGGCGCCTGAGGAGCAACAACAGGAGTCGACGTTGGTGTTGTGGTTGGCGTTGTTATTTTGCTTCCACCTGTGCTCCCTCCACCACTTGATGGTGTAGAGGTTGGAGTACTCGTGGGACCGGAAGGACATGCGCTTGTAATAAAAGTGAGGTCAGCGGAGTCTCCTATTCCGGCTGAGTTTGTTGCATACGCTTCGAAGTGGTATGTGGTTGCACACGTAAGACCCGTGACCGGAAGCGAGAATGCACCAACACCGAACGAACCACTCCCTGATGTTGTCGATCCATAGGCTCCAGTGAGACCATAGTGGAAACCGCGGACGCTCGCGTTCTCTCCACCTGTAGCGGTAATAGTACCGTTGAGAGTTGCGGTCGTTGACGAAATCGAGGTGGCTGCAGAAACGGTAACGGTGGGGGCGACAGTACCCCCGCCAAGACCGTCGTCGGTTACGAGGGCGAGCACATGCTGTGTCGGAACATCATCAAATGCATCATTGGAAGCTGCGCGGTTTACAGAAATTCGAATCGGAACGCGCTCATCATCGATATCCCCGTCGGAAACTGGGGTGACGGTGATGGTCTGTGGGGTATCCCAGTTACTATTAGTAAATGTGAGCGTAGAAGATGAGACAGTAGCTGCGCCAGGATCTTGAGAGACAATGTCAAAGACGACGTCGGAAGTAGGCTGGGTTTGAAGAACAACCGTAAACGTGTCGGTTGCGCCACCTTCAGTCACATCAGTACTTCCGCCTGACTCTGTGCGATTAAAGTATCCTTGACCACGGTAGATAAAGATCGCACCCTGATCTCCACCTGACGTATAGGGGATTCGCCATACAGAACCTCCAGCAAAATCAGCGTACCCGTCGCCATTTACATCTCCGAGGGAAAGGACCGATTGCCCCATCCAGGTTTCTGAAGTGTTTGTCTCTGCCGCCCAGTTCGCATTGGCACCAAGACCAGTTGCCGAGCCATAGTACATATACGCTCGTCCTTCGTAGAGCTGGCCACCACCATAACTGTTCAAGGCGATACCTTCATCCATCTCAGGGGCACCAACGACAAGGTCATCGTAGCCGTCGCCGTTCGTATCGCCTACGGCAGTCACTCCGTTTCCGAACAATTGATAAGGCCCGGTTGCCGCTTGTGTCAGGAGAACATCTTCGCTTGCCCCTGGTCCTGTTGCTGAACCGTAGAAAACATAGACCGCACCGTCTCCCCAACTCAAGGGGTCATAGAGATACGCCATTGCGCCAACTGCAAAGTCACTGTAGCCATCATTATTGAAATCACCGGCGGAACCCATAGGACCTCCCCACCCCTGGCCTGAATATTTTGATCCAAGGTTAACACCTGCAATATTGGGCTCGAAGCTCCAATCTGGAGTAACGCCCAATCCAGTTGTCGAACCATAGAAAAGCAAAAGTCGACCTTCCTGGGACTCGCCGTTCGTGTAATATGGTGCGGCAGCGATTACATCCTCATATCCATCATTGTTGACATCCCCGGCCGATGCAAGTGTTTCAACACCCTGGTCAGTAGCGACATCATACGACCAGTCTGGCGTCGTCGACGGCCCAGTTGCGCTGCCATGGAAGGCAAGTATGACGTAATACGACGGAAAGCCGCTCGTCGAAACAATGATATCCTTGTAGTCATCACCATTCACATCAACCGCAGCAACGGCCTCGCCTACTCGAGCACTCGTACTCCCAACATGCGACCAATCCGGAACCGCTGGTAACCCTGAAACTGAGCCATAGAAGAGAAAGACTCCTCCATTAGAAGTGAAGGTTCCTGCATGGTATGAACTATCAACAGCAATAACATCGTCATAGCCATCGTTGTTGATATCACCTGCGGCAAGCCGACCACTTCCCGCAAAATATCCGCTAAACCCATCACCGGGAGACATCGCTACATCCGGTGTACTCGGGAAGCTCCCGTCCACCAAACCGTAGTACCCGTATGCAATGCCGCCGCCTCCGAAAGCGTCGTTGTCATTCCCCGTACCCGATATGATGTCTTGATGACCATCGCCATTAAAGTCGCCTGAGGCCATGGATTCGGAGAAACTAAAGCTTCCGGGCGGCGGACCAACAATAATCTGGTGTGGCTTAGGGTTATAGACATCTGTATTGCCAGTTCCGTACAAAATACTCGAATTACCATAGTAAATGTAGAGCCGCCCTTCATCTGTTTCACCGTTATCATAGAATGGGGCACCAATGATGGCGTCATCAAAACCGTCATCATTGACGTCTCCGAGAGAAACAGACGCACCAAAGCCCGAACTGCTCGGGTCACCAACTGGCTTGTCATTCCAAGCAGCAACGCCTGAGAGCCCGTTGGGTGAACCTTGATACAAAAACGCAGAGCCAAAACCCGGCGCGCCGAATGATTCATTATAATAGTCACCCGAACCGACGAGGATATCGTCATACCCATCATTATTTGCATCTCCTACATCAAACCAACCCGTGTTGTTATCTGAGATTTTGTTATCGTAGTGTTGCCAGTCAGGTTCACTTGGAAATCCTGATATTGAACCATAAAAGGCTTCGATTTCATCTTCATTTCCCGCACCCGCGATGATATCAATATACCCATCGCCATTAAAGTCGCCTGTATCGAGCGTCCATCCCATTTGTTCATTTTCTACAGCTTCGACGCTCCAGTCAGCTGTCGTATCAGGACCGCTTGCCCCACCATAATAGAGTCGGATCCGGCCCGTCCCCGACGCTGCTGAGTAGTTAGAATCACTCACAATAAAGTCATCGTAACCATCACTGTTGACGTCACCGACGGGTGCGGCTGCATTACCAAAATCCGCACCGGGGTCCGTACCCTCGATACTCGCAAGTAGTGTTGTTGTGGCAATACCAGTGGCAGAACCAGCGTAGACGGCCACACGACCAACATAATCAACACCGTTGTACCAGATAATGTCACCGATAAGCACGTCGTCGTAACTGTCATTGTTAACGTCACCGATGGACGTGAGCGCATTACCATCGTCTGTTCCTATATTCTCGAATGCAATATTTGATTCAATGATATCAACAGACGTTGTGGAGAGTCCGCTCGCCGAACCATAGTAGAAAAACACCGCTCCTTCGTCTGTTTCACCGTTCGCATAGTAGGGGGCCCCCACCATAATATCTTCGTATCCGTCACTGTTCACATCTCCCGCCATCGCAAGCATGCTCCCGAATTCACTGTTCGCAAGATTGGACTCAATAATCTGATTCGGGGTCGTTGAGGGGCCAGAATCAGAACCGTAGTACAGCATTATTGCCCCTTCACCTACTTCACCATTCGTGTACGTTGGTGCACCGGTAATCATGTCATCAATACCGTCGCCGTTAACATCGGCTGATAGCACTCCAAAGCCCATCTGCGCATTTGCGAGATCTGACTCCACTGTCCATATCGGCGTGCTTGCAAGCGGATCAATGACAATCGGGTACGTCGCATCAGTGTCATCAACAGTGATTGTGAGGAGATGAGAGGTCTCATCGTAGGCAAACGTAAGCGGAAGCGGGGTGTAGTACGCATCGTAGGCAACAAATGAGTCGAGACGGAGCACATCCTTCCCCTCATAAGAAAAAGTGATGTGATTTTCAGTACTCTCCCTAGGTTCGAGTGACGTATCGATAGCACCAGTGAGTGTGAGTGGAGCTCTTCCCCCTGGTCGTTTAGCAATAGTGAACCCTTGTTCAATTCCTTTTTCTGTACTCTTGTACCACTCGACAAGTTCAGGTCGAGTTATGGTCACGAGTGAATCATCTTTAATGGTAATGTCAGTGGAGAGCGGAACACCGAGAGGTTTCATCTCAGTGCGGCCGAGCTGCACTGGTGAAAAATTAAAAGACCAAAGTGGAAAAGCACCGGAATGTGCTGGCTCTATGTGCCATCCGTCCTTACCGAGGGTACTGTGGAGTTTATGTGTCTCATTATCAAACTCAAATATTGGGTACACAGATGAAATCGGGACCTGCTGGGGTATATCCGAGAATTTAGTGGGTACAAGAGCTGCTTCAGGAAAAAATCCTGTAGTGGTAACTTTGGAAATTGCGTGGTAGGAGATGTGGCTCGGTGGAATAAGAAAAAGGACAAGAGCACAGACTCCACTACCAAGAGCACCTGACCATTTCACATTGAACATAGCGGTATATGGTTCACTTACAGATGTAAGTGTAGCACGTGCACCTTTGGGATTACTGTGGATTGAATCTACTCTAGTAGTTGGTTCTGACCCTCTTGCTGATCGGGGACTGTCTCACCTGTTTGTGACTCACTCGGGAGCTGATCTTCGACAATCGCTTCAGGAAGTACGACTGATTCAGAAGAAGTGGCCTCAGAAATTACGATTTCGCTGACTACTGGCAAAATCTCATTTGACACGTCCACAGGATCACCTGCCCCTCCTCCACTTTCAGACTCAGTTTCGTTTAGAGCGGGTACTTCCTCATCACTCACTGTATCTGTGGATGTAGATGTCTCACCTTCAAAAAGTAACTTGAGCATCTCAACAACACCAACTGAATTATCTACTCTAAACGTGAGTTCAACAAAATTCTCGGCACGGTATTGTTCTAGAAATCTTGTCCTTTTCTCGTCCCACCCGAGGAGATGTATGGTAATGATGCACTCTGCGCCTTCCTGAAGGACCGCCCCATCCTCAAGTGAGAGGTTGAATTCCCATGAAGAATCATCGCTGTCAAAAGCAAATGTATCGAGCGTCTGGAGCTGGCCGTCGTATCGCAGCGATGTCGACGATGCTCGAATCGCGCCACAAAGATCAGTGTCTCCTGCTGCGTACGTTCCGGTCATGTGATACAAAAGTGATGGTGAGTCACTTCCTCGTGTACTTGTAAAAACTACCGCATCGTCAGAGTCGAGAAATACGCGCTTTCTGATACCAAAAAAGGCGTTACTCGCTTCAAAAGTAAACTCGACAGGATTTATAGCATCAGGTAATGAGGGACGGTGATTCCCTGGATTTTCAGCACCACGTGCATACAACAGAGTCTCTCCCACCAAGAATGAGCCAATGAAAAGTACTACTCCAACAATAAACAGTGAGGCGGCAGATGCTCCTTTCACCATTCGCGGTAGCCATTGTATATATGATGTCTGTCTCACGATACACACATCGTAACATGACGAAACTCTTGAATGCCTCCGAAAGGCTGTTAATTCAAGTGTTCGGGTTGTCTAATGAGTAACCCTCGTGCATAATTGACCCTGTATGGCAAAAGTACTTATCGTCGAAGACGATTTCTTTATTTCTGAAATTTACACCCGAAGCCTCCAAAAGGCGGGCTTCGAAGTCGATAACGCAGCAACGGGAACACAAGCGGTTGAACGTATCGCTATTGGCAAGCCCGACGTGGTACTCCTCGACATTATGCTCCCTGACTTCGATGGCTTTGAGGTCCTCCAACGTGTGAACAAAGAACAACTCCAGGTGCGCATGCCAATCATTGTTGTATCGAACTTAAGTGACGATGCGAGTATCTCACGCGCAACTGACCTCGGCGTCCAAGATTACATGGTGAAGTCAAACGTCACTCCAAAAGACATCGTCGCACGAGTTAAAGAGATACTGAAATTAGACTAGGTAACATGGTGTGACGTGTCTCATCCGGCGCGCCCGCATGGGAGCGCCTGATTTCCGATATATAGCGCTCTCCCCCATTTTCTGCTACCGTGTTTCTACAGTCCCCAAAAGGGACTTTGTTCGTCAACACAAAATAGGAGAAGGCCTTGGATACCTTAGCGCTACTCAAGTCGAAGGGGTTGATCATGGAGGGGCATTTCATCTACACCGATGGGTCTCACGGGACTGATTTGGTAAAGACCGAAGAGCTGTTCCTACTCTCGTCACTCGTCTCCGACCTTGGCAACAAAATCGCGACGGATTTCAAAGATGACGGTATCGAGATTGTTGTCGAAATTGATCAATACGGCGCACTGCTTGCGCACTCGACCGCCTGCCACCTTGGAGAATTCACGGGACGAGAAGTACTTTCAGTTCCCGTCACTGTGACAACTAACAATGCATACGGGCTGCGGAGCGGGCATTGCCAGTACGTTCACAAGAAAAAGGTACTTGTCGTTGTGGACATTGTCCACTCCGGGAATACCGTGCGTAAGGTAGTGCATATGCTCCGAAGATTCGGCGCCGAGGTTGTGGGGATTGGTGCTATATGCAACCGAGGAGACGTCAAACTCTCCGATATTGGCGATGTGCCAAAATTCTTTGCGCTCGCGGAGCTTCGCCTTAAGACCTGGCCAGCTGAGGTCTGCAGAACCCGCGGTCCATGTGCACGTGGTCAACCGAAGAACGATGCTCTCTCGCACAGGAAACCTGTTTTCCCAACGGGAAAATGAAATCACACTATTCTTGTTCTTACCCATCGCCCCGCACCACTTTTCTCGAGAAAAGTGGTGCGGGGTTTCTTGTTTAAGGAGTATACTTCCATAATGAAAACATACACAGGCGGATGCCACTGCGGAAACGTAAGCTACGAAGTCGATATTGAAACGCTCGATAGTGTGATGGCGTGCAACTGCTCTATTTGTTCGAAGCGGGGGTGGCTCCTTACGTTTGTGCCAACAGCCAATTTTAGACTTCTCAGAGGTGAAGGTGAACAAACCGAATACCAATTTAATAAAATGCTCATCCACCACCTCTTCTGCAAGACGTGTGGTACTGCGTCGTATGGTCACGGGAGCGACGGGAAAGGCAATGAAATGGTCGCCATCAATGTTCGTTGTCTCAATGGTGTCGACCTAAAGGCTCTCACAATAAATGAGTACGACGGCAAGAGTGCCTGAAACTCATTAAAAAACTCGTCGAGAGCGCCACTTTTTTCTGAGATTGCGCAGACGACTAGTCGAGCATAGCAAAAATCGAAAATTTTATGCGTGTCAGAAAAAAGTGGCGACGAGAAAGAGTTTTTTAATGAGTTTTAATCAGAGGAACAGATCGTTAAATACGGCTTAAATACTTGATATACTGTCTATTGACAGTATATTTGCGTGTGCTATAGTATTCTAATCGAATGCACTCCGCACTCGATCTCATCCAGGCCTTGGATGAGTTGTTTGGCCTCTGTTAGGAGAACGACATGTTCGAGTTCCGAATGCGACGCGTCAATGTGACGCAAAAGCTCAGTAGCAAGACGGCCAGCAGCACCATCGACGGCGCTGCGGGCGAGACCACGATGACGATCGACGACAGCGCGCTGCCGCTGGGCCAGGGCATCAATTCGACGGCAACGTCCACCAGCCCCTGACCAACCCGGCGCCGGCCTGCACCCATCGCACTACAATCGACGATGCACCACCAGGAGGTGACAGCAAGCGTTCGAGGGTAGCGCGCCGACGGGGTGCGGGCGTTCGCGGGGAGGCTGCGTTGCCTCCGCCGCACTGACGGACTGGATTCGTGAGATACCTGGTGGGAAATAGTCCACCCCATACGAACAGGGTCTCACATGTTCTACTGTTCCTCGTTTGTGAAGCAGTACAGGGCCGCCATTCGAAAGTTTGGCGGCCCTTTCAATTTTTACATTAGTCGTACCCCTGGCAAGTCTATTTTTATATAGTATAGTCAGGGTAGCTAGCAAATGGAGGCAACCATGCACCGCGACGACATTGTCATGCTCCTCGAAAGAGGAAGCGAGCCCACGAGGACATTCCTTGAGGCGCTCAATCGGCGTGAGGAGGAGCTCCAAAAGATCTCCACTTCACGGTTTTCGCTCGGGGAGAAAGTCGCGCCTCACACGCGAGAGCGACTCGAACCACCCCACGACCGTGAACCTTTTCAAAGGCGTCGATAGAACCCGCCGTGCACCACTTGTGGTGCACGGCGACTCTTATTTATCGCAACACTCGTATGTCTTCCAATTCTCTATTTCCTGTTGTGTAATTTGACTTTTATCTATTTTCCTGTTAAAATCGGGCACTCTTAAATTTATACATATATATTCACGTGTCCTATGCAATTCATTACAAATACCTGGAACTCAATCAAAGTGCGCTACGGGAAACGAAACGCCACTATTGGCGCCGTCGTTATTGTTGTTATTCTCGTGCTTATACTCACGAGTGTGTTTGGAAAGACCGCGACTACAGAACCAGAAGCTCCGGTAACCGCAGTAACGCGCACTGTTTCGCTCTACACGATTTCTCCAACAGACGGTACTGCTGTACGCACTGCTGACGGCAATGCATTTATTGTGCGCGCAGAATCAGGCGGACGAGTCGAACGTATGGCTAAAGTAGGTGACACTGTAGCCCGAGGTGCGATTGTGGCACAAGTCGAAAACAGCGCACAGCGAGCGGCAGTCCTCCAGGCACAGGGTGCCTGCGAGGCAGCGAAAGCTGGTGCACGTGCGAGTGATGTCGGTTCTGTCTCTGCAGACCGCGCATACGATGAAGCGCTCACACAGGCAGTGAATGCCTACCGAACAGCGTTCGCAACGTCGGATAACGTCCTCCGAAATACCGTTGACCAGGTCTTCTCACAGCCTGATTCTCAGATCCCTGGCCTCAAGATCGATGGTAAGGGTCGAGCAACCGAACTCGGAGAGGAACGCTCGAAACTTGATAGACTCTTCACGGAATGGAAAAACGAACTCAGTGGCGCAGACTCGACCGATGCGCTCAAACTCTTGAGCCGCGCTGAAACGAACACTACAGAACTCAGCACCTTCGTGGTGACGCTCACAAGCCTTCTTGCTGATGATGACCAGCGCGATATCGGGCCCAAAACGATCGGCGAACTTCGCACGGATTTCGCAGGAGCACGCGCAACACTGAATGGCGCTCTAGAGACCCTCTCTGGGGCACGGAGTGCACTCATAGGAGCGAAATCAGCGAAGGACCAGGCTGACATCGCTGGTACAAATGGCGACGTATCACTCGCTGACGCGCAGGTAAAGCAAGCACTTGGCGTACTTGAAAGTGCACGTGCTGCCCTCAATAAAACTGCCGTGAAGACACCCGTTGCCGGCACAGTGACAGCGGTCAGTATTTCTGTGGGCGATATAATCAATATTGGTAGTGATGTCGTGTTTGTTGCGAGTGATGCAGGAGTGGAAACAGGAAACACCGTCACCGTCCCCCTCACTGCCGTAAAGTTCACGCCAACAAAAGCATATATCTTCACTATGGAAGAAGGGAAACTCGTAGAACATGAAGTAGTAACAGGGGCTGTAACGACTTCGAGTATCGCTATCTCTGGTGCCGAGGGTGTCACCGATATCGTCCTCGATGTCCGTGGATTAAAAGATGGAGACGCAGTGAGTTATCAAGTCGAAAGTTAAAAGTTGAAGGTTGAAGGTTAAAAGTTTGTAAAGTATGGCAACAATTAATCGCTTTGAAGAAATTATTGCGTGGCAAAAATCAAAGGATTTGGCAGTCATACTTTACAAAACATTCGACACGAGTAGAGATTCTAGCTTTAGAAATCAAATTCAAAGAGCAACAGTGAGTATTAGCAATAATATTGCAGAGGGTTTTGAACGACAGACGAATAAAGAATTCAAAAACTTCCTCTTTATCGCAAAAGGATCTGCTGGTGAAGTAAGGTCTATGCTCTCTATTGCACTAGAACTTAAGTACATCACGACAGAGCAGTATGAAGACTACAGTTTCAAAACAATAGAAATCTCTAAACTTCTCTCGGGACTCATTAAAACCCTGTGACTTTCAAACAACTTTCAACTTTATAAACTTTATAAACTTTTAACTATTTATGTATTCTCTCTGGAACTTCTTGCTGACACGTTCAGCTTTTACAAAACTGCTTATGGTTGCGCTTATCGCAGCTGGTAGTTATGCACTTATCGCGATGCCAAAGGAGTCTACTCCTGAAATTAAGGTGCCCATTGGTATTGTAACTACCGTACTTCCTGGTGCTACCGCGTCTGATGTCGAACGGCTTATCACCGACGAACTCGAACCGTCGGTGCGCAATGTCGCAAATATAGACAAAGTAACCTCACAATCGCGTGCAGGTGTCTCGGTGATTACTGCCGAATTCATTGCTTCGGCTGACATTGAAACCTCAATCCAGGACCTCCGGAATGCAGTGGAAGGCGCAAAACGTGATCTTCCGGGAGACGCAGAAAGTCCGACGGTGACAAAAGTGGACTTCGCGAATCAGCCTATACTCATCGTAGCCATTGGAAGTGATCTCCACCCTGCTGCACTCACCAAACTTGGCGAAGATCTCAAAGACGATCTTCTTGGGGTTCCCGGTATATCGAAAGTTGAAGTATCTGGTACACGCGATCGTGAAATTGCGCTCATTACCGATAAAAATGCACTCCTTCAATACGGAATCTCACCGCTCCAAATTGTTGGCGCAGTGTCTGGAGCGAACGCAAGTGTTCCTGCAGGCTCACTCGTGATCGACAACGTCTCCTACCCTATTCAATTTAAGGGTGACATCACCACACTTCTCGACATACAGAATGCTCCAATCCAAACAAATGGAGGCACCATTAAAGTGTCCGACGTTGCGCGTGTCGTGGATGGTTTTGAGGACGCAACATCTATTTCTCGCCTGTACGTACAGGGTAAGGAAACCCAATACGCACTCACCCTCAATATCTACAAAAGCTCTGGTGGCAATATCCTTGGCGCAGCAGATAATGCAAAAGATCGTCTCAAAGAACTTGAAAGCACGCTCCTCGAAGGCTCTGAGTATGTAGTTACCTTTGATGGTTCAGATGACGTACGAAAAAGTATAAACGATCTCACGAGAGCTGGCCTCGAAACAATACTACTCGTGGGTATATTACTCCTCGTCACCATTGGTCTTCGCGAATCTATTGTAGCAATCCTCTCAATTCCACTCTCATTCGTTATCGCATTCATCGGCATGTGGTTGACCGGCAACACCATCAACTTCATCTCACTCTTTGCACTCATCATCGCCATTGGTGTGCTTGTGGACTCTGGCATTGTGGTTGTTGAAGGCATTCACACAAACCGGGAAAAGGGCATGGATAAAATCGCCGCTGCACAAAAAGCAATACACGACTTTAGCTGGCCGCTTATCGCTGGTACGATGACCACCGTTGCCGTATTTATTCCACTCTTTTTCCTCTCCGGCATTCTTGGACAATTTGTGAAAGGTATTCCCCTCACCATTGTTATGGTGCTCATTGCATCTATTGTTGTTGCGCTCGGCTTTGTACCACTCATTGCGATGTATCTCCTCAAACATAGCGAGAGTCCATTCGCTGTCTATCGTGAAAAACTCTGGCATTCGCTTGAGGTATGGTACGTGGGAGTGCTCAAGCAATTCTTCCGCGTAAAGAAATTGCGCGTTTCGTTCTACGTATTCCTCGCGTCAGCGCTCGTCGGCGGGTTTGCACTTGTCGGAACGGGCACACTCCCTGCAATTCTCTTCGCAAATGATGATGTTAATTATTTCACGGTAGACATTGAACTTCCCCAAGCAAGTACCCTCACTGCTACTGACGAAGTGGCTCGCCAGGTGGAAGCGTTTCTCCAAAAAGAAACGCCATTCCTTACCTCAATCCAAACAACCGTCGGTGGTACCTCGGTGTTCTCAGAAAACCCACAGAGCGGTGGCAAATATGGTTCCTTTACTGTAAACCTCGTGGACGTGGACGAGCGTGAGACGACGAGTGAAGAAATCACGAAAGCACTTCGTGCAAAGCTTAGCACCAAGACATGGCCAAATAGCGCAACAGTGCGCATTGCCGATGTTGTCGCTGGACCACCAAGTGATGCACCGGTCGTCATTAAAGTATGGAGCAACGATACGGCAAAGCTCGCTGAGGCAACCGAGATTGTTGAAAACGCACTCAAAAAGGTGGATGCCACACGCGACGTTACCTCTACTCTCGCAAACGATGGTACTGAGCTCTCTATCAATATTGATAGAGCTCGCGCACGTGACTATGGTCTCTCAACCGCAGACATCGCACAAACACTCCGCGGAGCGGTTGCGGGTATTGAAGCAACAAAAGTCCGCATGGATGGTGACGACATCGTCGTGCGTGTACGTGTTGCACTGAACGAAGCGTACGAACAGCCAGAAGACACGATTATCACTACTGCAGACAGTGTTGCGCAAATCCCTATCGCAACCATGCGCGGGAACGTCCCCTTGGGCACATTCCTCACTACTACCGCAAATCGTAACTCGTCGGTCATCAATCACGAGGGCGGCGTGCGCGTCAGTGCAGTAAATGCACAGCTCACCCCAGGAGGCAATGCAGTTGCAATCACAACCGCATTCGAAGCAAACGAAGCGTCTCTTAAACTCCCTCCCGGTGTGACACTCACCTATGGTGGTGACTCTGAACAAATCCAGAAAACATTCACCGAGATGGGTGTCGCGCTCATTACCGGCATTGTGCTTATGTTTGCAATCATCGTGCTTGAGTTTGACGCTATTGTGCAGTCCAGTCGCCTTCTCGCAATCGTACCACTCTCACTTGCAGGTGTGCTCTGGATGCTCTTCTTCATGGGACAACCACTTTCATTTACCGCATTCCTTGGCATCATTGCACTTGCAGGTGTACTCATCAATCATGGTATTCTCCTTATTGATGGTATCAACGTACGAAAAAAGCGTGGTGACTATGCGGACCCTGAAGCGCTTATCCTTGATGCTGCGACGAGCCGCCTTCGCCCCATTATCCTTACTACCATTGCCACCTCGGCAGGTATGATTCCCCTCACCCTTGTGAATGCGACATGGGCACCACTCGCCTTCACCATCATGGGTGGACTCATCTACGGCACCCTCCTCACCCTCATCTTCGTCCCTCTCAGGTCTCTTAAAGCAGAGCAAAAGATCCAGTCCAAAAAATAATAGGGCTGGTCTTTCTCACTACTATCATGATAGTGATTATTTAGGAACAAAAAGTAAAAACGTCCGCCTCGCTATCCCCGCGGCAAGCCGACGGGGCATTCTGCGACGAACTAGTAAAAGGTCCCGACAAGTTGTTTCGGGACCGTTTTCTAAACTTACTACTGTACAATCCCAACTACAAAACCGGCTCTGGTTCGGGCGCCACTTCAG
>JANOXF010000040.1:0-8687 GCA_031418275.1 Candidatus Kaiserbacteria bacterium | reverse complement strand
GCCAGCTTCACGGTACTGATACGTGTTGCCATTGAAATGGCCACTGAACCGATCAGTCACCTCATTCAAGGAAGTCTGTGGAATATAGACAAGTACATCTCCGCGGTTGAGCGCAGACTTGAGTTCATCCTCCGTAAACGGGACAAAAGGAATGGCGGCGCCCTCGGCGAGGAGAGAACCCCCCATGATTGCACCTGCCTTATTTCGCAATAGCATGACGATTCCTCGGTTGGTTGATGATGAGCAAGACAAACCGCTTTATACCATAAAAACATGAGAAAAGAAAAAGCCCGCGCGGACGCGGGCTTTTTGTTCGAGACGTTGCCGCCTCAAACGGTAATGCGACAAGGTTTCCAGACAATTGCAGGTGGGTACTCAGCGTGTCCGTGCGCAGTCACCGCACGGACAGCAGGACCACTCGAGAAACTCCCGCCGATGAGAATCCGACGTCGGACAGTCCCATCTTCGTTCTTGAGGGTACTTGCGGTGAGGCGAGTCCCTTTCGGCGTCTTGCAATGAATACTGGAATCGAGCACTGCCGCCGAAAACGCAAGTCCGAGTTCTGGGACAAACGCACGTTTGCGGAGTGATCTCGGCTGGAGTCGAAGAATGTCTTCCTCTCTCCAGACGACCGAGGTGCGGAGCATGAGCCTCCACTCCGCACGATACGGAGCGCGACGAACTTCTTCGTCACACCCATTCGTGACTTCGCTAGGAACATCGGCATTACCTCGAGCATATCGAACGACTGCCTGGATCGATCTTGTGTGCAAAGTCAGTACAACATCATGGTGAACTGCCCACTCAAGCTCGGCGACCGTATACGGTACGAGCATGAGGTGACCATTCTGCGTTCTGAAATCAGCATCATGGCCAAGCGCGATGCAGACATCAGCAATCGTGTGCATGTTGTATTTGCCCATGATTGCTTCAGCCTTCGCAAGTGGCGTACCACTGAAGCGTCGAAACGGGACTGGCATACGTGCGATGAACGCACGGAAACCGGTATCGTTTGCAGCACTTGTGCCCACGCTATTTACCAGATTCATAGTCTGACTCCTCGTTATAGGTTGATTGAGAGCTCACATTGAGCTGATTTCTCGCTATAAAATAGTGAGGAAACAGCTCAAGGTGAGCACGTAAAAAGAACAGTTCGGCATAAAACCGAGATGAGATAATGCCACGAATGTGTATTGTTTGTCAAATGACAGCGTGTTGTTTTCTCGATGCGTCTCGAGTCACTAACCCTATGAATGCTAAACCTTTACCAATTGCGTCAATGGTTGCTAAGTAGAATTCTCACTACGTTCAATTCTTCTAAGCACCATCGACCCCGGCTCACCTGTTTCGGCATCTTGAATAGCCGAAACATGGTTCCGCCTCGGAAGCAGGTCGGGAGCAAAACTGTTTGCTCCCTAAATACAAAAATCCCGCACTTTCGTGCGGGATTTTTGTATTTACCTGCTTCCGCCCATTATCTTACCCGGCTTACGACGAGTAACAATATGGATGTTCGAGTACTTCTTTGGTCGACGTGTCTTCTGACCCTTTCCGGTCGGACGACCCTGTTTGGTGCGTGAGCGACGATGTCCTCGTGGTGCACGTCCCTCTCCTCCTCCATGTGGGTGGTCAACGGCGTTTCGAGCGCTTCCACGTGTCTTCGGTCGAAGACCCCTGTAGCGTGCGCGTCCTGCTTTACCGAGGTTCACGAGGCGATACTCCTCGTTTGAGACCTCACCAATCGTTGCCCATGCAGTACTGATAATCTTTCGGATTTCAGATGAGGGCATGCGCACTTGGGTGTACCCACCATCGTGTGCCACTACTTCTGAGTAGTTGCCCGCTCCGCGTGCGATACGTCCTCCTGCTCCTGGCTTTAATTCAATATTTGAGACAAATGTACCGACGGGAATAGCGCCAAGTGGCAACCGATTCCCTTCCTTTGGCTTTACATTCTCTCCAACAATGAATTCATCACCCTGTTTCATATGCTTCGTCGCAAGTACGTAGCGGCGTTCGCCGTCTGCGTAACACGCGAGTGCAATGAAGGCGTTACGGAATGGATCGTACTCAACCGACTCTACCGTCGCAACAATGTCTTTCTTGTTCATTACAAAGTCCACTTCACGGTAGGTGCGCTTATGACCACCTCCTCGATAGAAGTTTGTCGTACGGCCTTGGCTGTTACGACCTCCCGTTGAGCGCGTCCCCTTTGTGAGTGACTTGAGTGGTGCGTTCTTCGTCGTCGTGAGTTTCTTTCGATACTCGACCACGGTCATACCACGTCGGCCTGCTGATGTTGGTTTATATGCTTTCATATTCGTAGAGAGAATTACGTAAGATCAATACGATCTCCCTTTTTGAGGTAGACGTACGCTTTACGGAGACCAGACTCCATCATATCTCGACCGCGTGCCTTCGACATGTAATGTCGAGGTTTCTTGTTCACAATGCGAATTGACGATGGCGTCACATTGTAGAGTGACTTCACTGCATCACGAACATCATATTTTGATGCACCTTTGGTGATTTCAAACGTATATATGTTTCGTTCGAGAAGATTCGCAGCTTTCTCGGTAATGCGAGGCTTTACGAGTACTGACGCAATATCAGTTCGCGCCTTCGCACTCGCGAGTACCTTCTCTTTTTTCGGAGCTGCAACCTGTGCAGACTCGGTCTTTTTTGTTCCAAAAAGTCCCATATCTATTTGGTAGCCTTAACTGCCTTAAGTACTTTGCGAACGGTCTTGGTCGCTACGCGACGTTCGAGCTCTTTCACATTTTCCTCAGGTTTTGCGACTACAACATACTTATACGTGAGTAATTCGACCGGATTGACGTCTTTGGCCTGCATGACCTCGACGTTTCCGAAGTTACGGAAGCTTAATTCCGTGTGAGTATCGCGCTCGGGAAGAAGGATGAGTGCTGCGTTCACACGTTTTGTGCGAAGCTTTTCCTTTCCTTCAATCGTGCTCAATGTTCCAAGAATCTCCTTTGCGTTCTTTGCCGTAGGCTCAGTGAAAGCAAACGTATCAAGGAAGATAATTTCTCCATGACGAAACTTCTCTGAGAATACGCATGCGAGTGCCTTTGCGCGCGCATTCTTATTAATCTTCCGTGAATAGTCCTTTTCACTTCGTGGTCCATGCGCCACACCTCCCCCACTCCAGATTGGAGAACGAGATGAACCGTGACGTGCACGTCCTGTTCCCTTTTGCTTCCATGGTTTCTTTCCGCCTCCACGCACTTCACTACGGTCTTTCGTATGTGCCGTACCGGAACGTGCGTTGCCCTGCATCCCGATTACCACCTGATGCACAAGGTCAGCATTCCATGCGACGCCGAAGACTCCTTCTGGAAGTGTGATAGTACCTGCTGATTTTCCATCTTTATTGTAAATCGGTGTTTCAAGATTTACTGCTTTTTGAGCTTTAAGATTTTTTTCCATATGCTAGATACTACGCACTTCTACTAAGGTGCCTCGACGACCCGGGACTGCGCCTGACACAAGGAGAATATTCTCCTTCACGTCAATTGCGAGTACCGTAAGATTTTTAACCGTAACACGATCACTTCCCATGCGTCCTGCCATACGCGTGCCCTTGAAGACGCGCTGTGGGCCGGTCGCACCGATAGATCCTGGTGCGCGTACCGTGCGCTTTGTGCCGTGACTTGTGCTATTCCCTCGGAAGTCGTATCGCTTCACGACTCCTTGGAATCCTTTTCCTTTTGAAATTCCTGACACAACAATGGTGTCCCCCACTGCAAATGTCGAAACATCAAAACCCTTCCCTTTTTCAAATCCCGCAGTCGTCTCCTTGTGAATTTCGCGTGGGCGAAACTCGAGGACGTGCTTGTATGGATTTCCGGAATGACCAAGCTCAGCCTTCGTGAGGCGTTGCTTCTTCTGGTCTACCGTTCCGATCTGGATAGCTTCGTAGCCGTCCACATCTTTTGTACGGAGCTGCGTCACCGTATGTGGTGCTGCGCGGAGGATTGTTGCTGGATGAGCAACACCTTCGGCATCAAACACTTGGGTCATGCGCTCCTTCGTTCCTAGAATGAATTTCATCATTTAAAAACACCTAATAAAAGCTTTCATGACCGTAAACAAAAACCGCGATTTTTCACATCGCGAGCACAAGCTCGCAAATTGAAAAATCGCGGTTTTGCGCCCATTGGTCTCCACTTGTCCTCAATGGACGAGTGGGTACGTAGGTCTTAAAAAGCTAGGCGTGAGTATACCGGAATGGTCAAAAATAGCAACCTGTGCCTACACCGTGTAATGGCGCAAGGAGACTCATTTTACCGCACGTATTATTCCGTACCCCATAAGCCCAAGTTTTTGAGCCTGCTTCTGGCATATGAGTGTCCTTGCATTTCCATACACATCACTCGAAATGATTTTTAGCTTATAAAGGGCCCACATGACTGGCCTTGAAACAATACCAAGCCAGAACATTTTACGTGTTGAAGATTCGATGGCATCACTTTTGTTAAAAAATTCAATCTCATTAAACCCTACACTCTGAAGTACGGAGATAATTTCCTGGGGAGTCATCCCTCCATTTAGTTTCCATCCTGCGTACATACCATTGAGTACTGACTCCTCATATTCATTGTCTGGATGTCTCAAAAGCACTCCATCAACCATAAAAAATTTTCCGCCGGGTTTAAGGATTCTCCACATCTCGCCAAACAGGCGGTGCGGTGACGGGTAGGTATGACAAAAAGATTCTTGACCATATACGGCATCAAACGAACCATCACTAAAGGCGGTCTTCGTGTAGTCCATTATTTCAAATGAAACAGAATCCTGGATCTCTTCAGATAACGTATGGAGATGTTTTATTGCTTGCCCAATCTGTTCCGGTGTTATTGATATTCCGGTATAAATTCCTTCTGCATGCTGCCTCATCCATAGTGCGCCTCCACCAACACCACAACCCGCATCAAGAATCCGATATTCATTATTAGGTTTTACCCATTCTAAAAAATCCTTGTAGGCACTCAGAAGCTGTTCGGTCAATGATTCTTTGCCAGTGCGAGTGTATCCGTAATGTAAGCCCAAGCTCTCTTTGTCATACCAGAAAAGTGAATAGAGCGGTGCGCTCTTCGTATAGTACGAAATGATCTGATCAGTATTAAATTCTGCCATAGTAGCAAGATAAAGTTTACCACTTAAGTCACATCAATATCTAAACTTTGTATTCCAAAATAAAAAAAGGCCGTGCGAATCGCAAGGCCTTGTCTTCGTGGGTGCTCATGTGATGAGCGACCGGTGTTCTCGTGCCGAGGCAGTTGAACTCATATACAGTATCACTCGGCATATTTCTGGTCAAGAAGTTATACACACTTATTATAGTTGGGGCACTCCAGAAACATTCTGTCAAATATTCTTACTTTGGGATACATAAAACCCCGCGGCTTTTGGCCGCGGGGTTTTATGTTTCTTTGTTCTATGACAACTTGTTGTTCATAGACCTTTCCTAAAATCGATGAGATGCAAGGCGCGCAAGAAAAATAATGAGAAACGTATTTAACATACGGTGAACATTATTTTTCGCAGCGCAACGACGCAGATCGCGATTTTTAGGAAGGTCACATCATCTTCACGTCAATACTGACGCCCGATGGAAGAGAGAGATTGGTGAGCGCTTCTATAACCTTGGCACTTGGATTCATGATATCGATAACACGCTTATGCATGCGCATCTCGAACTGCTCTCGCGCATCCTTGTACACGAAGGTCGAGCGGTTCACCGTATACTTCTTGATTTCAGTGGGAAGCGGAATAGGACCGATCACCTTTGCGTCGAAACGCTGTGCAGTGTCGATGATTTGCTTCACTGAGACGTCGAGGATCTTGTGCTCGTAGGCACGAACGCGAATGCGAAGCTTTTCAATAGTTTCACCCGCTTTCTTGGTACGCTTCGATTCTGCTGGTGTTTTTGTTGTCATAGTAACGGAGAGATAACAAGATTACGCGACGATCTTCGTAACGACACCCGCTCCAACGGTCTTGCCGCCTTCACGAATCGCGAAATTCTGTTGAGCTTCGAGCGCTACTGGCGCTACGAGCTTCACTTTGAACTTTGCTGTGTCTCCCGGCATAACCATTTCTACTCCCTCAGCAAGCGTTACATCTCCTGTCACGTCTGTTGTGCGGATGTAGAACTGTGGCTTGTATCCAGTGAAGAATGGTGTGTGACGACCTCCTTCATCCTTTGAGAGTACGTATACTTCAGCCTCGAACTCGGTGTGTGGGGTTACTGAACCCTTTGCAGCGAGTACCTGACCTCGGTGTACATCCTCCTTCTTTGTGCCGCGGAGGAGAATACCTGCGTTGTCTCCAGCCTGTGCTTGGTCGAGCTGCTTGTTGAACATTTCAACACCAGTGACCGTAGTGAGCGCAGTATCCTTGATACCAACGATTTCTACTTCAGCACCTACCTTGAGTACACCACGTTCTACACGTCCGGTTACTACCGTACCGCGTCCTTCAATTGAGAAGATGTCCTCAATTGGCATAAGGAATGGCTTGTCGAGATCACGAACAGGCATTGGGAAATACGTATCCATAGCATCAACGAGTTCCATAACCTTGTTACCCCATTCGCTTGAAGGATCCTCGAGCGCCTTAAGGCCTGAACCCTTAATGATTGGTGCGTCTTTATCGAATCCATTCTTTTCAAGAAGCTCTCGGAGTTCCTCTTCAACGAGCATAATCATTTCCTCGTCATCTACCATGTCGCACTTGTTGAGGAATACGATAATCTTTGGTACACCTACCTGCTTTGCAAGCAAAACGTGTTCCTTTGTCTGTGGCATCGCGCCATCAGTTGCAGCAACCACGAGAACAGCACCGTCCATCTGAGCGGCACCGGTAATCATGTTCTTAATGTAGTCTGCGTGTCCAGGAGCGTCGATGTGTGCGTAGTGGCGATTTGGTGTCTCGTACTCTGAGTGCGAGAGTGAGATCGTGATTCCACGAGCTTTTTCCTCTGGGGCTTTGTCGATATCATCGACACCTTTAACAGCTGCACTGTACCCATTTCCCTTTGCATTAAGGGTATTGAGAATCGCAGCAGTAAGCGTGGTCTTTCCATGGTCAACGTGACCAATGGTACCAACGTTTATGTGCGGCTTTGTTCGATCGAAAGTTGCCATAGTGGTTTAGTACTAAAACATTAATAAATTAAGCCGCATGCTGCGAGCCTCTTTTGTACAAAAACAAAAAAGGCACGTGCGAAGACATGAGACGTACCGGCGCGAGAACGCTGCGCTACGTCTAACTTCTTCGCGTGCTGTGAGAGAACAAACTCGCACACATGCACACAGAAAGTGCAATGCGGTGACCGCAATAGTACACAAGCTATCCATAATTTGCAAGCGCCCCAGAACCTTCATATTTGGGAAATTTCTTTGTTAAAACTGCAGGTTCTTTCTTCATCATACGGATATGTATGACTCAGTCAAAACCTTTGTTTTGCCTCGAACTTTCCGCAAATCTTAAGGTTCTGGCAAAACGACTTGTATATTCTATTTCTTATGGTATCGTGCGGGCAGAAGTTCGCGCTTTCGGCGCTTTGTCATCAACCCACATGCGCTTAGCGCGAAGGAGTCTACCCAGTGACCGGTATCATTATCGAGCATCCTGCAGGGTGGCCCAAACCCGAACTTCTTCAGGAAATCTCCATCGGGGAGCTGAACTGGAAGCAAGAGTTCGTCGTACGACCAATGACTGTGGGCCGTATTGCGGCCATCGCGCAGAACACCATACATCCGCTGATGCAACTTGAATGCCTTCCCAAAGGCAAAAGGGAGCTCGTGCGGGGCGACCTTGAGCATGACGCCATAACTGAGGGAACGCTCGTCGATTTGCTCACGAAAGAGAGCACGAAAGATAAAATCCTCACAGCGTTTCTGCCGTCCCTGCTTACAGGGGGCAAAAAATATGCGTACGAAGTGCGCGTACTCGAATATGCCGGAATGATCGTCATCACCGTTGTAGTCGGCCACCCACCGGTGGTACTCGGTCTTGAGAAAGACTGAGTCCATCTTCAACCCTACCGCGGCGACCTTCGGTCGCCGCTCTTCAACCGAGGAGAACTTGTATGAACCAGAAATTTGTCCCTGCCTCAACCGAGGCGTTCCCGCTCGGCATCATCAACGGCACGCACTTCAGCGTCAGCGTGAGTCGCAAGTCTGGTTTCGACGGTTTCGAAAAGTACACCGGTTTGCCTTGCCTTCAGCTCATTGTCATCGCTGATAACGAGAAGGTGACATGGAATACCTGGGACCCTGCCGGCGAAAAAATAGGCGTTGTCGTCAGTATCGTACGGCGACGGAAGACGGAAATCATCAAACACTTCTTCGGTGAAACACTTGCGCTTGAAGATGCTGGTGTGCGCATTGAGCTCAACGACCAGAACTCAGCGCGGCGGCAGACGGTCCATTTCCATTTCGAAGTCGGTCACAAAGACCTCTTCGGTGAAGACGGGTTCGTCCGTCAGTGTGTGCAGTTGCTCCTGAAGCCAGGATTGATTGAACAAGGAGCACCAATCAAGCAGCCACCGATGGTGGCATGGCACGAGCCACCTGAGCTACTCGACCCACTCGGGAGGACGTACGAGTATCTGGACACTCCCCCCGACGCGAAGGGGATGTGACACCATCGTCTGCACC
>JANOXF010000039.1:0-18046 GCA_031418275.1 Candidatus Kaiserbacteria bacterium | reverse complement strand
CGAAGTATCTACACTTGCACTTACGAGTACTTGATCAACGATAGCGACACGGACTTGTCCAGTGTCAGTCATCGTTCCACCAATATCAATCGCGTGCGATGTCGTTGTTGAGGATGGATTTATGATTTGATTCACACCGGTTCCTGAAGTGACTGCGTGATTACCAATCTTTATGGAGACTGGTGTTGCAGATGCAACTCCGTTGTTCGTCGGTGTGGTGAAGGTGATAACATTTCCTACTCGAGCGACTCCCCATGTATTCACTCCTGCGGCTGCAGCAGTTGATGAAGAGACGCCGTTAAAGAGAATGTCGATGTCATCTTCAATAATCGAAGTCATCGTAAATCCTCCAGCAAAAGTAAGCTCGATTGTTTGACCAATCGCCAAACCATTTGGTGTTGTGAACGAAATGGTATGGTTTGCAGCTAAACTTGGTGCTGAACTCGACAGCGTATCGCTTGCGCTTGTGATCGATGCCGCTTCCGCAAAGCGGAAAAGGGTTGGAAGACCAGTACTCCAAAGAAACACTGCTATTCCAACTACCATTGCTACAGTCTGTAGAGATGCCACGGTTCTTGCCGTGTTACTCATAGACTTTACGTTGTATTACGTCTAGTATGTCGACTCTGATAATGAGAAATGCGAATGCTGTGCTCTTTCAGCATAATCTCGCATCCTAGAAACACGAGAGTCTCCACCCCTCTTTGTTCACTATCGACACACTCCGCTCATCGAACAATACTCGGCTGTTCGTATTGGTGCGAGTTACCTCACACAAAGATGTACTCCTCACATGTATGGAATACACATCATCAATGAACGTAACTTCATTGTAGCGTGCGTTAATAATTTCAATGAAGAGTTATACACAAACCAGTTAATAAAAATGGGGATGAGAATTAAAAACTATTCCTGATTTGTATTTCTCTAAAACGCGCGTACTTGAGTAAAGTTCGAGGCGAGACAAAGTTCACGACTGAGGCGTATCAATGTACGATGAAGGAGAGAACTGCAGTCTCAACGAAGAAATTTGCCAAGTACGCGCGTTTTAGCCCGTCCAGTTGAAGAGAAGGATAGAAAAATCTTCAAGACCTACCTTCGCATTGCTATTTATATCGGCGGGAGGATTTGAGTTTCCTCCTGGTGTTCCCCACCAAAAAACTAAAATAGAGAAGTCAACGAGGTTAACCTTTCCATCACGATTAAGGTCAGAGTTACTCGTCGCCTTACCTTCAACACCCACAAACAGTGAGAGCGTCGTACCATATGTACTCTCACGTTTCAGGGTGCCTGTTCCTTCTACAAATCGAGCTTTCACCGTGTGCGTGTCTGCGCGAAGTCCACTGGTGTTAAGACTTGTTTGCCAGCGACCCGTCGCATCAGCAAGGACGGTGAGAGTCGGAGCAGCATTATCTACTGAAATCTGCACTGTTGCCCCGGGAATCGTTTGTCCCTCAAGGACTACCACTGCCCCAGGATTAACCTGGGCAGTCGTTGTACGAATGGTAGGAGGTATGAGTATGCCACTCACACTTGTTACGGCACCTTGTGTTACATCAAACGTCGTCGTGAATGTTGATGAGCGTGTACCACTCACATCGTTCGCCCAGAAACTAAATGAAGCCGTGCCTGGTTCTGCTCCAAGGTTAAACAAAAATTCACCACGACTGTTTGTCCGTACCGTACCCACAGCAACTCCATCCATGAGAATAGTGACCGAGACGTTTGGGTACGCTTTACCCTGCAGGGTCACCTGAGTATCGCCGAGCGGTGTATCACGTCCTCCTCCACCTGAACTTCCACCACCACCTGTCGAGCCACCTCCTGCATCGGCAGTTTCCTCAGTGCAGTCTGCTGAACAGAAATCCTGTTCTTCATTATTTCCATCATCACACTGCTCACCAAATAAAGTCTGAAGTATGGCATCACCACAATAAGCTGCAAAGTTGCAGACATTTGTGCACTGACGCCCTGCTATAGAGGTACTGTACGCTCCCGTATCAGTCGGGACATCACACTCTTCGCCGGCATTTACAATTAAGTCTCCACAAATACTAATGCGGAGTGTTGTCGTTGCTACACTGATTTGTGCAAATGCAGATAAGGGTACGATGAGCAGTAGAAGCATTTCTGCTACAAGCAGAGAAAATATTGGTAAATGAAATCTAAGCATGCCATTAATCAGTCTTACGTCGACTCCCGATTCGAACAAGTACAAAAATAAGCAACAGTAAGGTAAGCACGACAGGAATGACAATCGAAAGCTTATGCGGCAGCGAGAGACCGAGGAAACCGAAACCAGCTTCCTGTAAAGTCCCGAACGGTAGGATGCTGACGTTTACTTCTCCCGCTAGCTTTACTTCATCACCATTTTTTATCTCAAAGCGTGCAAGATAACTTCCTTGTGGAAGACGCGTTGGTATTTCTGCAAAAACTGTTTTTGTCATGAATGGCTCAATTTCTTCAATTGCACCCTTTTTGTGTGCTTCTTCAAGAATGACGTTTCCAGACTTGTCATAGATTCTAAAGACAACGTCGCTCGGTGCAACCGGCACATTCCCAAGATTCTCAATGAACATTTCAAATCGAATCTTTCCAGGGAAATAAAGCCATCCAATTTTGTGACCTTCGTTAAGATCAGAAATACCAATCTTCCTGACTTTAAAGTCAAGTATTTTTTTATCGATTACATTCAAATCAACATCTATTTGTGCACCGAGCGAGATATTTACACCTGCAGAAGCGACGCTGTCGTCAGGAGCACCGGTTTTAATGCGTATGTTACCAGCGTACTGCTTAAAGTCAGCATTATCGGGTACAGCAACTTTAACCGTCATGGGGACTTTCTGCTCACCGCGCGGAAGTATAAACTCATTACCCTCTGCTATGGTAAACCACTCATTTACACCCGGCACATCAATGCTTATTGTCGCCTTGAGGTCGGTTGTCGGGTCACTACGTACTAGGTAAATTACTTGTTCGTATACAGAATTACGCGTCAAGCTCGCGTTAGTCACGTATGGAGGTGTTATACCAAAGCCGGCATAGGCGGTATGAGTAACCCCCATTACGAAAAGTACGATACTGAAAGAAACGCGAAGGAGTATCTTCATCATTTAAAAGCATTCGCAAATTGCAAATGCTCACTCATTATCAAATATACGGAGGCTTAACGCAAGAAGCTGCTGTCGAACAACAGCAGCTTTTGGGGTCAAAAGATTTAAATCTTACCAGAATGCAGATTCTCCAACGACTGCGTAAAATACGTTGCTACCATAGTAGTCACCGGCGTATGTTACTGATACAGGGACCCGTATACCCCAATATGCATTATTCGTTGCTTGGGTTGATGTCGAGGTAGACTTTGGAACGTTAATTTCAATTTCCTGTACGGTTGTTGATGAGAGTGCCACACCTGATGCGTATGCTACAGTGCCTGTTGCAAAGACTTGCTCTTGTGCATTTATTGTTGATGTAGATGAGTTTGGACAAGAAGTACTATTTGTGTAGCTTGTACACATTGATGAGCCAGAAACTGTCTTGTCGAGACCTACGTTGCCCGTTGCGGAGACCGTTGTGGTCGCAACTATAGGATCAGTTTGTGTCCCTGGCTGTAATGAGCCATAGGGTATTGAAAGCGTATTGAGCGCAAAGGCAAGGAAACTGGTAACCTCTACTCCTATACTGCCTTCAGACAAAGACCCTGTCGCGTTGTTGTCATCTATTGCCTGCACCTGAGCAAGCCAGTTCTGAGCTGAATACTGGGTAGAAGTAGCAGTACCGTCTGTAGGGTCAGCGATGTACCAAAGGGGGAATGTACAATTCCAAACCTGGTCGACATCAGAAGATCCAGTGCATGAAGTTGAAGACGCAGTACATGATAAGTTCCAAGAGGATGTAGCGACTGTACTTGGATAACAGTTGTTGCCGTTAAATGATGCAGTAGGGGTACAGGTAGTCGAGGCAATTCCTGAACGATACAGACTGAGGCGGTAGTTAGTAATTTCACTTGTGGAGGCTGCGTTGCGACAACTGTTGTTGTCAGCGGTAATGAACTGCAGGGTAAAACCTGTGGTCTGACCAGACTGCACAGTAAGTGCAATGTTTGAGCCTCCGTTTATACTTATACTTGCCCCTCCTACTGTAGGTGCGACATTGCTTACCGTGAGCGTTGAGTCAGTTCCGTGTGCACCACCCGAAGCTTCGAACCCATGATTATCAATGACATAGCCGAACGCACTATAGTTTTGGTCTTGTGTTGGTATAAGAACAGTGTACGTAGCCGTTGCATTGCTTGCAGCAAATACGGTAGTGCTTCCAAGTGTTGTGCCTGTACAGGTATTAGTAGTAGTAGCAAATCCAGCACTTGCACATACAATGAGCTTTACCGTATCGGCGCCACCAACGACATCAGCGTCTGATGATGTTGAATAGAAGGTAACAAGTGTGCCCGGTGTTGCTGGAGAAGTATCAGAGAAAAGTGAGAAAGAAGGTCTATGATTTACAATAAATGGTGACGAGTTAGTCGCGTTCGTACCCTGTGAGTAGGCCGAATTACAACGGGGAGTTACTGCGTTTCCATCGCATACCCACCCGAACCAGTTGTTCGTCTCCCCAAGTGCTGCATACGTGGTCGTTGCAGCTCGTGCCTGGGTACCAGAAATTGTTGCCGTAGAAACAGCCCACTTAACACCTGCAGAGCAGACTGGTGCAGCGCCAGAGTTCGCTGTCGGTGTGGCACTTGTGTCACATATGAGAAGATAGTAGTTTTCTGCGTTTGCATCAGTTGCAACTCCTATCCATGATACTTGATTTCCCGCATCTGTCGGAGTTGTTGCAGAGGACTCAGTTTCCTCTGTACTTGAAGCTGTCCATGACGGCGGAGTGTTCAACACAGTCACTGAGGTTGTGGCAGTTGACTGTGCACCCGCATGCTGTACTTCGCTAACTCCGAGGTTAAAGATGAATGCTACTGCAAAAACCAATACACCTACTATAGAGGCATACACTGTTATTTTGCCCGCCGTACGCAAGTGATCAGTGTTGTATGACATATCAATATGAACTTTGTATATATAGTACCCTGCTGTGCATAACAATTAGGGTAGTTATACACAGTTCTTTTTGAGTCCAAGAGGAAATGCTATTCATATCGAATAGCATCGAGTGGATTAAGCATCGCGGCTCGGCGCGCTGGAAAGACTCCTGTTAAATACCCCACACATGCTGAGAATAGTGTAATGAACACAAGAAACCACGTTGGGAAGGCAAAGAGCTTTACCGCCTGTCCTCCAAACTGAGACGCCGCTAAGTTCAGTGAGAAATTCACAATGAGTCCCAAGGTTATCCCCATGAGTATCCCACTCACTCCCCCGAGGAATCCTACAATAACCGACTCTGAAATAAAGAGGAGTTTAACGTCGCTCGGTGAAGCGCCAAGTGTGCGCATGATACCGATCTCTTTGGTACGTTCGAGTAGTGTCACCGTCATCGTATTGAACATACCAATTGCTGACACCACGAGCGCAATACCGCCAAACAGCGCGAGGGTTGCCTGGATACCGGTGAAGATTTTTGAGGCCTGTTCTACAGTTTTTGAGAGCGCGGTGACACGGTACCCTAGTTTTATAAGCTCTTCTTCAGTCTGAGCAAGAAAGTCACTTGAAACTACCTTCACTTGAGCGCGGTCGTATGCCTCTACGCCCACATAGTTTTTAAGTTCAGGAAGCATAATGAGCCCATTGAGCACTCCCTCTTCTTTCGTAATACCGCGGACGCGAAATTTCTTTTCAATATTAACTTCGTTAATCGCTCCCGAACCATCTTCGGCTGGAATCAGCAGTCGGAACGACACCTCTTGCCCGATGAAAGATTTGATATCTTCAACACCGAAAAGTTTGAGGATTGCTGGCGACAGCATTACATCACTACCATTCATCAGATCTTCTTCAACAAAAACATCCCCTGCGGACGCGGTGATACCCGCATAGCGAAGATACGCTGGTTCGGCTCCCTGAAGAAATATGTTCCCGGTAAGCCCTTTATAGGTAACGAGCGCGGGGTACCGGGCAAGCGGTGCTGCGTCTTCTATATGCTCATTCTCTTCAAACATCTTTATGACATCGTCGTTAATCGAGAGATTGCGTGCACCCGTTGCAGAAACACCGAGGGAGAGAAGACTGTCTCCGAACACAATTTGCTCAAGAATGATTTGCTGGAGTCCAAACCCCAGCCCAACAAGAATGACGACAGCACCCGTACCCACGCCCATACCAAGAATCGTGAGCCACGTACGTAGTGGGTTCGTTTTAAACATACGCGTTGAGAGGCGAGCTAAGTCGACAACTTCCATACTCTCTATAGTAAATACAAACAGTCAAATAAGGAATGCGTCTGGCTGTATAAGTATGGAGTGTGTACGTGAAAAGTTGCTACACGTAATTGTGTTCGTGCACTACGATATTATAATGTTCGAATCTTTTATCCTCGCGCATGAGCCATGCTCCATCTAACCTGTAATAAGAACTATGCTTAGACGGCTTAATCAGCGGCCCTGAAATACCACGTCTGCATCAAGCCGCATACACCTAAACGAAATTTCAGCTGTTTTAATTTTTTTAAGGTTCAAAAGAGTAACTAATGTATGCAATCTTGTCTTTAAAACGTATGGTTGGTTTTTGGGGATAGACAGCGTACAGTAATAGCTACCCGAGATGATTTTCGACCAAACATATGAAAATACCAAAGAAAATCCTCATTATAGAAGATGAAAAGACACTCGCACGGGCGCTTGAATTAAAGCTCACCCGCTCTGGATTTACGGTAAAAGCCGTGTTTAACGGTGAGGACGGAATCGTACTACTCCAACATGAGCCTTTCGACCTTATACTCCTTGATTTAATTATGCCCAAAATGGACGGATTTGCTGTACTTACTATTCTTAAAGCACAAGACATTAAGATTCCCGTTATGGTTCTCACGAACTTAGGACGAGAGAATGATGTAAAGCGGACTAAGGAATTTAATGTTGCTGAGTTTTTTATAAAATCAAACACACCAATTACCACCATTGTTGAACGAGTAAGAAAACTTCTGGAATAATTTTGTTTTATGAATACTAATAACCGCATTAAATCTACAACAGATACTATATCCGCCAAACTTAAAATATTGGCTCGCGAGAAAGAGAACGTGAGACAAAAGCTTATCATCACAGCGAGGCGGCTTGCGCTAACCGCAAAAGAGAAAGAAATTGTTCGACGTAAACTACTGGTGACCGCTAAACAACTTGCTGCTAATGCTGAAAAAATTGCACAAGCAAATACATACGCCCGCAGTCTTATCGAAGTCTCTCTTGATCCTTTAGTCACCATCAGTCCAAAAGGGAAAATTACTGATGTGAATGAAGCAACGATCAAGGTCACTGGTGTTTCGCGTCAGAAACTTATAGGTACTGATTTTTCGAAGTATTTTACCGAACCTAAAAAAGCTCTCGCAGGGTATAAGAAAGTTTTTAGAGAAGGGTCAGTTACTGATTATCCTCTTACGATTCGCTCAGAGACGGGAAAACTCACGAATGTCCTCTATAACGCGTCGGTGTATAAAGATGATAAGGGCATTGTTCTTGGAGTGTTTGCTGCTGCACGTGATTATACACGGGCAAAAAAAGCAAATGAACTATTGGCAGTGACTGCTAAACAACTCGCTGTGGCTGCAAAGGAAAAAGAGGATGTGAGGCGTAGACTGGTTGTGACGGCGAAAGAAAAGGAAAGTATAAGACGTACCCTCGCTGTCACAGCGAGTAAGCTTAAAAAATCTCACCTCACGCTCGAAGAAAAAGTCCTTGGTCGTACCAAGGACCTCGAACAGATTCGGTCGAAGCATGAGGCAATACTAACGAGTATCGGCGATGGGCTCGTGGTAGTAGATAAGGAAGGAAAAATAACCTACATCAACAAAACGTTTGAGGAGATGCTCGGATGGAAACCCAAGGAAATACTCGGCAAGACTATGGTTGATGTTGTTCCTCGTGAAGACATGCACGGAGTTGGTGTTTCATTTAAGGAGCGCATACTCACCCAAGTATTGGGGGGTCAGAAATTTGTCGTTGATTTGACCAATCCGTTCTACTATATACGTAAGGACAAGAGCCGTTTTCCTGCAAGTAGTATTGTCGCCCCTGTAGTGCTTAACAAGAAAATTGTTGGCGCTGTTGAGGTATTTCGAGATATCACGAAAGAAAAGGAAATTGATAAGGCGAAGACGGAATTCGTTTCCCTCGCCTCGCATCAGCTTCGCACTCCCCTCTCAACGGTCAATTGGTACACTGAGATGCTCTTATCAGGTGACGTCGGTGAAGTAACGCTCGAACAGAAAAATTATCTTGAGGAAATTTATAACGGTAATCAACGAATGGTTGATTTGGTGAATACCCTTTTGGATGTTTCTCGCATTGAATTAGGGACATTCTTTGTTGATTCAAAACCAACCGACGTGGTGAAACTCACACAGAGTGTTATGAGTGAACAGCAGCCACAGGTTGATGAGAAGAACATAAAGCTTTCGTCCTCATTTGAAAACAATATCCCTATGATACATACCGATCCAAAGCTCCTCCGCATGGTACTTCAGAACCTACTGTCGAATGCTATCAAATATACTCCTGACGCGGGCGCTATCGCGCTTTCTCTTTCATTAGATACTAAAAAGAACGTGTTACTCAAAATAACTGACACAGGGTACGGCATCCCCGCAGACCAACAAGACAAAATATTCACAAAACTTTTCCGTGCTGACAACGTAATCGGGAAAGATACTGAAGGGACGGGCCTCGGTCTCTACATTGCAAAATCAATCATTGAACAATCAGGGGGAAAGCTCTGGTTCGAATCAGAGGAACACAAAGGAACAGTATTCTATGCCACGTTGCCGCTCGAGCGCAGAAAGAAGGAGCGAGCATCATGACGTACCATTAGGGATATTATTATAAATACACTATCATTGAACTATATGAAACCCACGTCTACGAATAGAACGATACTCCTAATCGAGGATGAACGGCCACTTGTAAGTGTCATCAAGGCAAAACTGATAAATGCAGGTTTTGATGTCGTTACGGCACGCACCATAGATCAAGGACTCGGCTACATGGAGGATATTGAAGCTATCGAGGCAGTATGGCTTGACCATTATCTCCCTGGAAATAAGACAGGTCTCGACTTTATCGCAACACTAAAAGCGCCTGGCAGCAAATGGGTCAATGCACCAGTTTTTGTTGTTTCAAACACTGCAAGTGATGCAAACTTACGTACGTATCTCCGCCTTGGTGTCACGAAGTACTTTGTAAAAGCAGAGCACCGACTCGATGAGATATCGAACGATATAAAAACGTTTCTCGATAGTGAACAAGAGTAACTAATTCGCTACGTGCTCGCTGAGTGAACGAGGTCTGACGTAAAGTGTATAAACAATGACATGAAAAAACAACCAACAAAAAAGAAGACCATCCTGGTTGTTGAAGACGAACGTGCTCTCCTGAACGTCGTCAATGACAAGCTTGAGAAAAGTGGTTTTAACGTTATTTCTGCGCGAAGTGTTGATGAGGTATTTAGTGGAGCAACCAATAAAGAAGACCTGGGCGGTCTCAGCATTCGCACAATATATAAAGCACTTGATTATCTCGATGATTTGAGAGACATCGATGCAATTTGGCTTGACCACAACCTCTTAGGTAAGGAAAACGGCGTAGACCTTGTAATAAAATTACGGGCAAACGGTAAGCAGTGGCAAAAAATCCCTATTTTTGTAATTTCAAATACAGAGAATCCTGAGACGATTCAATCCTATCTTGATTTAGGGAAGAGTAAATACTATGTAAAAAGCAATCATCGTCTTGATGAAATTATTGATGACATAAATCTATTTCTAGACGACGCAAACAACAAATCATAGTAATGAAAGAGCCATAGCTTAGCGTTATCAGTTAAAGATTACTGACTTACCGGCTCGTTCTCTAGCTCAAACCCAACTCAACGGACCAGAACAAACAAAGACTAAAAGCAACCGCATTTAATTGGTTGCTTTTGTAGTTATGATTCTGTATGCATAACTAGTTGTCAAAGTAATATTCTTGTTGTTCTGGCCTGAACACTTTGTATAAACGATACAGATCTGCTTTAAAGTCTTCAGCAAGTGGAGTAACTTCAATAGGTCTGGTGTTTGGGACTTCGCTTGCTTGAATTGATTTTTCGTACGACATATAGTTATATATTGCGTTAAACTACAGCTAGTAAGCGCTACGAAGTATCATATTGTGCCGGACGTGATTTAGGTTCATTACAGACGTAACTGCTTGTATCCATCTTTACGTGTCCAAGGTAGCACTCAACTTGGTTTGAACACTACTTCAAATTCGACGCACATCACAAAAATCTCTCAGATGCGCAAAGCCAGGGGGCGAGAACAATCAGCGCATCTAAAACACCTGAATTTGAATGCAGCTTGAGGCGCAAGCTCGTTTGTAACTGAGTCGTACACACAGTACGGTGAAGGAACAAACGAGTGAAGCAACAAAAAGATGCGTCAAATTCAGGTGTCTTAGGCTTTGTAGGAAACGTCCACGCCAAGCGCAATCAACTTCTCCATATATCGTGTAATATCATCAGCTACTTTTTCAACAAGACCGAGTCCCCCCATACGCTCTTTTTCTATAAGCCGTGCGTGGAATTGTGCTTCAGTGTCGATGCCCGAGAGTCGGTCGGCAATCATTTCAGTGAGATTTTCGCTTGCACATTTTGAAAGGAGTATCCGATGATATTCGAGAAGATACTCCTTGATGCGCTCTGCGAATTTGTGTTGCTCGAAAAAGACTGCGTCCGAATCGTTCTTTGAGCGAAATCGGTGCACATCATTTGCCTGCCTGATAATCTCAATCGATACTGCTGCCATGCGCTCGGCTTCGCTCCGCTCCATTTCAATTCCGCCTTCGCTGTACTTCCGCATGAGCATTTCAATAAACTTTTTCTTATGAATCTTCCCTTGAATGAGGAGGTCAACAGCGCGCTCAAGGCGCACGAGCTGGTCAAAGGTGTACTGTTGCGTGAGAAAATTCACGAGACTCTTTACCCGAAGTGTATCGACTGAATCATACGGGAAGAGGCGCGCGAGTTGCTCGAGCTCAGTTACGATAGTCTCCCCTTCTTTCACTGGTTTAATTTGCTTACGCTGAGGGTTTGCCACCTCACGTACGACTCGGCCATCCTTAAGGTAGTACACACGATGTGCGTAGGAGAGGTGCGCTGCGTTGTGGGACACCATAATGATAGTGCGTTGGTCAAAGGTGTTAATTTCATCAATTTTGTCCATTACTTGTTGTGTTGAGACGGAGTCGAGGTTTCCCGTTGGTTCATCTGCAAGAAGAATCTGGGGGTCGTTTATCATCGAGCGTGCTACGGATACACGTTGTTGCTGACCTCCCGAAAGCATATTTGGACGTTTATCTGCTACATGCCCTACCCCAAAACGATCGAGGAGCATTTGTGCGCGACGTTCCCGCGTTGCCTTATCAACACCACAAAAGATCATAGGGAGCGCAACATTGTCGAGCACCGACAGTGAACCAATGAGGTTGAAGGACTGGAAGATAATACCCATGATGTACCTTTGGAAATACACACGGTCCTGCGGTGGGTATGAGTAAATATCGTCCCCTCGAATAAGGAGCGCCCCTCCTGCGGGAGGAAGTGAACCTTGGATGGAATACATGAGTGTCGATTTTCCGCACCCTGACGAGCCGAACAGAATAATGTACTCCCCTTCGTAGATGTCAGTATTCACTCCCTGGAGCGCCCTATATTCATTCGACTTCCCCGCGTTATAGGTGATGTCGAGATTTCTACAGACGATGAGTGGTTTTGCCATGAATTAACTTATGGAATTATAGCGCATACCGAGCCTTACACATGATTCAGAACCCCCAGATGCGAGGGTCAGACATGCTGGGAGCATGTCTGACGGGACAAGAATAAGTGACGTATTCAATATACGATGACCGTTCGAGTGACGCTGACAACGAGGTAGATGGGGGTTCTGAATCATGCGTTAATTGTTTACGTTTTTAACCCATCCGAATGTACTCTCAAAGTTCTCAAGAATAATGTCAATAATGTTTTTCTCCTGAATCGGGGTAAAGAGTACGAAGTTTTCCGAATTCACCGTATTTTTTGATTCATCATTACAGGTGAGCCAGAATTGGTATACCGTTGCGGGAGCAAACTCAACAATTACTTCCACATGCTCCTCTGCATACGAGATGGTGTCTGATTTAATAACTGTTGGATCGACTCCCCCAGTAATACCTTCACGATACGACATCGTACAAAATGCTGGTTCATCGGTTGCCCATTCAACAATAGTCTGAATACGTGATTCGCCTCCAGGGAAAATGGTCGAATCATTCGTAACATTACTGATAATCGGTGGCGCCGCATCTTTCACCGTAATAAACGTAATCGGGTTACTCTTAACTCTATCCCCTCCTGCATTCTCAGCAATTACAAACGCTACATAGCGAGTACCCAAGGTGAGATCTGAAATCTGCATCTGGTGCGTCGTTGCGAGTGTTGGTCGACCCACCGAGTTTTGTGTTCCTTTTGAAAGATCCTGATACTCAATAAGTGCTTTTGCGGGTACCGAAGTATCCCATGCAAGCGTAGCGGAATTTTCTTCAACTTTTACAATGCGAAGATTACGAATGTCAGGGAGAGACGCTTTCGTTTTGAACGTAAAATCACGGCTTTCTCCCGTAATGCCAACAGAATCTTTTGAAATCACTTTAAAATGGTACTCGGTGAACGATTCAAGTCCGATAAGGCGTACTTCATGCTCGGTAACATCACCTTCAGTACTTGCTTGCGAATAACTATATGTGCCTTCAGTGTATTCATTTGATGGAGAGAAGCGAACCTCTGAGCTTGCTTCGCGATCGGTCGTCCACTTAACGATAGCACTCGTCGTCTCCGCAATCACCGTCGGCGGACCAACAATAGCGAGATCTTCGGTTATCCCTTGAATCGCCTTTACTGTTTCGTTCAGAATCTCCTGAAGTTTTTCTGGAGAGGTAATCTTTTGAATCTGTTCAATTACTTCTTGCGTTACCTCAGAGTCTGATTTGGATTGAGATTGTGACTGTGACTCCGTTTGGACAGTCTGACTTGTTTCAGTTTGCGTCTCTTTTCCCTGACCTTCCCCCTCACCGGATTGTGGAGTGCCATCTGTCAGAATCTTATAGTTCGCAGAAATGCCTTGATTACCATCAGTATCTGAGGAGACGACGCGGAAGTAATACGTTCGACCTGGTTCGAGCGAGTCAAGGGTGATTGAATGAGCGGTGCGATCAACAACAGGAATATGTACAATGCCGTAGTCTTCTTTGAGACCATAGTTAACGAGTGAGTCAGCTTTTTCATCAGTATCCCAAGTAATAGTGACACTACTATCGCTAACCTTTACCATCTGTACATTTGAGATTTCTGGAGCTTTAATATCGGCAGCGCGCACAAGAGAAAACTGCTCTGCATAGCCCAAGAGCACAAAGAGCGTCACGAATACAGAAATGAACCCACGTTTCATGTGTCCTGTAAGTGTACCATTCAGTATGTTTGTATGGGCTTCTTGTTATTAACAGAATAGAACTCACTAAAATGTATTAGAAGATTCAGATACAAGGTGAGAAGCGAATACATGGAGCTTCGCAAGACCTTGAGCACGGCTGTGCGAAAGGTGTACTGCGTCTGTAAGACGCGAGCGAAAGCACCGGAAGTATTTAATATACGGTGAGTGTTTAAATGACGAGAGCAACGATGTAGATGGGTCTTATAATACATTTTAGTCGCCTATTGCGTAGAATGTATTCGACCCATAGTGCACCGTTCCTGCAACACCAAAGGGGACCGAGATTCCCCAGAATACGTAATCGGTAACTGTCGATGCTGTTGTGGTCGGTTTGCTCAAATCAACTTCGTAGTTAGTTGTAGATGCAGAGAGAGTGCTACAAAACACACATGAGCTGTACGTGAAGGTAGACGTTGCATATTTCTGTTGATTGACAGGGATGAGTGAGGACGCTCCGTCAGTCAAGTTTGTACCATCAACGGAAATATCTTCTGCACCATTTCCCGTGTTCTGTATGGTTGAAGTAGCATTGTATGAACCAGTGTCAGCATTTACGGTGAGTGAGCCGTAATCAATAGTACTGTTTACGGCAAGTGCGCGGAGTGTGAGGAGATCAATCGAAGGTGCCGTTGCAGTTGCAACAGATCCTCCCGCATCAGCAACGGAGAGTTGTGCTCTCCACGTTTCTGCCGCGTACGTACCGATGTCGGTTGGGTCTGCAAAGTAGTAGATGCCGACAGAACAGGTGACATCACAACTATTACCTGAACAATTTATGAACGAACACTGAGTGCTACTTGCAACATAACAGTTATTGTTATCGACAGTACACGATGCACCAACACCACTTCTAAAGATCGTTGTCGTTGCGCGTACCAAATCTGCATATCCGTTTTGGTCAGTCACCGTGCCCGTTGCGGTCACGGTTGTTGTTGCGCCACCGGTCAGGGTGATGTCTGCACCTCCATTCAACGAGAGTGACGTAATATTTGGAACAAAGACGAGCCCCATTTCAGCAACGCGCGTATATGAATCAATATCGGTACCACTATCAGTAACACGGAGACAGTAACTCGGATCGGTAGCATCGTTCGTAATGGTGATGGCATACTCAACTTCCGTGTAGTTGTTGCTCGGAATGATAAGACTTTGCGTAGTGTTTGATGGATTTTCGATAATCTGACCTTGCGTAAACGTACCCGTACCTCCGAGCACATCTGTGGATGAAGCGTTGTTTGTGAAGTATGTTGATGATTGCATGCAAAGCGGTGAGCCAGCACATGATGCCTGAAGGGGAACTGCTGTATACGAACCTGATGACACTGCTTCACAACTCGGTGATACTCCTTTGGACGCATACATGAGTCGATATGCATCGGTAACCTGGAGTCCAGTGTTTTCAATTACAAAGCGAGGGCGGACAATGCTTCCTGACACTGCACTACTTAACCTCGTATTCACTGCTGCGGACCAGGATGCCCCACCTCGTACCTGCTCAAAACCGAGTGTAGCGGTCGGTTCTGTGGTTAGAAACGTACGCGACGTGTAGAAGTCCCATCCTCCATTTTGGAACCAATAGGTAAAGCCGATACCGCCTGAAGTATAGGCTGAATCGGTAGCCGTTGTTGTTGCCTTGAGCACATTATCTTTGTATACACTCACGTCAATGGTGTTGTTTGTCTTCCAGTCAACCTCAACTTCATACCAACCGGTCGCATAGGTGATGGTAGTCGATGCAAGGACAGTACCGTTCGTATCATTATCATAGACATTCTTGGCAATTGAGACTCGGTCAACACCAAACTGCTCGAGACACACGGCGTAATTATTATTATTAGCACCTGGCGACTGCACACCGAAGAGTGTACACGTCTCATCGCCGCTCCCTGCGCCGGTATTAATGTACTGCATGTACCGAACAGTTTGTCCTTGCGAGACGGTGACATCAGTACGATAGATACCATCAGTGGTTCGGTCACTGGGGTTATTTGCTTTAAGCCCATAGGAACCCTGGTTTGCAAAACTTCCGTCTACTACAAAGAGCGTTGTGTCCCCTGAATATTCAGTAATATTGCCGTCTTCAAAGTCATCGTAGACGCCAAACGTTGTTGTACCGACACCGCCATTTGTTGCTCCTCCATTTCCATAGTAAATGTATATAACCGTATTTGCTGAAGCGGCGAGAGACGGAATCTTTACCCAAAGCGTCGCAGTTGCACTCGTTGTGTATGTCTCTCGAACAAAGTTGAGGGTTGTTGTACCACTTGAGTTCGTAACTCGAAGATCATCAAAATCAGTCTGCATGTCGCTGTCATAGGGTATAGTCACTTCTACGACCGCATTCGTATAGGTGACTGCATCTGCGTTCGCAATGGTTACACGCTTACGCTTTGACCAATTGGTGTCATACCACTCGCTATCAGGCACTCCCTCTCCCCCATCATCAGCTCGCCACCGGTACGAAGACTGTTGTGTGAGGAGGCATGAGCTATTATCCCAACGAATTGATCCACACGCATCTCCACCATCAGTATCATATGACTCACCGGCGAGGTTGCCGCGATGACTTGTAAAGGTCCATGCTGACGACGTGGTGCCCGCGACTGCCACGTTTACACCAGTAATTGCGGTAGTAGTCGCAAACCGCACACCCGTAATGACCGATGCAGCATTATAGTTGATAGTTGTCGAGCTCACTGTTATGAGTGCGCCTCCACTCACCGCAAGTTCAAAGTCACCATAGGCGAGCGAGGTGATGGTTGTTGCGCCACTAAGAGAAAATCCAGAAGAGTTAATGTTTCTGAGCGCATAGTACTGAGCATTCAAAGCACCTCCGGTAACACTGAGTGCGTACGTACCACTTCCTTGATTGGTAATCGTTGTTGTTGCGGCACTCGCTCCGATAATTTCAAGAGCGCCCCCGCTGAATGTTGAAGTTGCCCCTTGCGCGTGTCGCACGGTGACTGCGCGTGAAGACGTCGCAATACTTGTGCCATCAAAGTCCGTTGCATAGCTCCAGTAGTCAGTGCCTGTCGTACGCGTGTAATTTCCATATATGTAAAGTTCACCATCAACGGCAGCGTTATCCTGTGAGTAGAGTGAGCTGAGTGAATCTAGAGTTGTTGTTGTCGCAGAGCTATTCCAGAGACGAAGATCCGTGTCTTGTCCAAGAATAAGAAGATTGTACACATCCCCTCCTGCAGCCTTGGTATTCGCAGTATACGCAGAGCCTGAAAGAAGCTTCAATGTTGAATTTGCCCAGGTTGTTGCGGAGCCACCAACGAGATTGGTAAAGACACCTCTGACCGTGAGTGTCTTCCCATTCTGGAGTGTGAAGGACGTAGCACTCGTAAGAGAGAAGTTGCCGGTCGTGGTGGCATTTTCTGTCATAGAGTATCCACCGGTCGGTGCCGCAATGGAGACAATATTAAAGTCAGAACCCCCTGGTGCAATGGTTTCTCCGGTGTCAGTTGAGTTAAAGAGTATCGTTCCACTTGCATGCGCAAACGTACCGCCTGTGTTAATGAATGAACCTCCGATGGAGAGAGTGCCTGAAGCGAGGGTAAGCGTACCCTGAAGAATGGAGAGCGTCCCGAGCAATGTCGCATTTGCGTTTGTCATACGGAAAGTTCCCGAACCAGCAATAGTGAGTGCTGAGAGGTCGGATGTGCTCGCCGTAATGGTTGTTGATGCACGTGAAGAAATCATACGAAGCGTACCGTTACTGTGTGCGAAAATTCCACTATTTGTGAAATTACCACCTATGGTGAGGGTGCCAGTCGCAGAAGTCACGGTACCCGAAAGAATCGTGAAGTCACCGGTCGTTGTCGCGTTGGTGCCGAGGTATGTGTAGTTTCCACTTCCTGCAAAGGTAGTCGTGCCAAACGCTGAGCTTCCTGTACGAACATTTTTTGCTCCAGACCCCGTAAAGCGCATCTGGCCACCATTTTGACTAAAGGTACCACCCGTATTGAGGAAAGAACCAGCTACCGTTGTGGTACCCGTAGGGAGCGTTATAGTCCCTTGAGTAATAGTGAGATCACCATCAATACCAAATATGGTATTCGGTGTTGTCCAACTTCCTGAGCCGTTCAGTGTCAGGTTATATAGGTTTTGGTCATTTGTATCAATGGTTCGTGATGCACCTGTTGTGGTGAACACGAGGGTAGACGTCTCATCATCAAGCGTTGCTCCCGTACCCATAATGAGACTACCCCCAATGGTGTGCGTCTCTGCGCCAGTCGCATTGAAAATGGCATTGGTTTGAAGTTCAAGAGTACCATCGTATGCAGCACCCGCTCCACCGCCTGAGACTGTTACATTACCGTTTGGCAAGAACTCCTTCCCTGCCCATACGATGAGCTTTCGATTTGCG